>JAGNSU010000020.1:0-33175 GCA_017987895.1 Flavobacteriales bacterium
CGTACCGCACACCACCCACCGTACTTCGGAAGCTCGCGGCGGACACCATGGTGCTGGAACTACGCGAAGCGGCGCCACCGCCGTTCGAACCCAGCGCATTGATCGCAGCGGTGTTCCATGGGTTGGCCACAATGCGGAACGGGGACCGCGCGGCGGCATTGCATCACTGCGTCGGTCGTGTCGGCAAAGCATTGGGTGTTCCCGATCGGCAGGCCTGGCCCGAAGCCGAACGCCGCTCCTTCATCGACCTCGCCCCAGCGCTGGCCTTGATCCCGGACCTGGAGCGTTGGCCCGCGAAGGACAAGAAGGATGCCGTGCGTGTGTTGCGCGCCAAGGGGCGGTTGAACGAGGATGGCTACCAAGCCGCGTTGCGCGCGCATAGCCGGTTGCTCGCCGCGTGGGCAGCGGTGGCGCATGCGGGCTGACTGTGTCCCGCGGATCCCGTCCGCGGTCCCTATCAGCTCTTAGGCCGGTGGCAGAAGTACACGTCCTCGTCCTGCGGCAGCCCGGCGCGGAAACGTTCCGCAGGCGTGAACTTGTCCGTGTACGCCACTACTTCGACGCCGAAGCCCGCTGCCTGTAGCTTGTCCTTCAGGTCGAGCCCGTAGAGCCGGAAGTGATCGTGCTGCCCGAAGCGGCGCTCGCGCTCCTTGGGATCGGTGATGGTGATGTCCTCATCGGTGCGCGCCATGGCCTTGCTCAGCGGCACCTGGATGATCGCCCAGCCGCCAGGCTTCAGCACGCGCAGCAGTTCGCGCATGGCGAGGCTGTCGTCCGGCACATGTTCCAGCACGTGGCTGCAGATCACCGCATCGAAGGTGGCCTCGGGGAATTGGATCCGCGTGATGTCCATGTCGATCGTGCCCTTCGGATACTCGTAGCCGGGATCGAACTTGTCACCGGCGGTATAGTCCACGAGCGGATGATCGCTGAGGCGATCGAAGTAGAAGCGCTCCGGCGCCACGTGCAGCAATTTCTGTTTCTGCTTCAGCAGCGGTGTGCGCTCCTGGATGAAGAGCCACATCAAGCGGTGCCGCTCCAGCGATCCGCAGGCGGGGCATTGCGCGTGCGCTCTTCGCCGATCCGCCACTCCGAAGGGAAGAAAGGTGATGAAGGAACCGTCGCAGCAAGGGCATTGCACCTCGGTGCCCTTGAGACCTTCCAACCGCTTGCGCCTTCCGCTCATGCGGGCGAGCGCCTGGCGGATCAGCCATTCACTGTATTTGGTGCGCAGCGCAGTGAGCATCGGTGGGAAAGTGCCCGAAGGTAGTTGGACGAAAGGAGCAGGGACAGGAGCAGGTGCGAACGCATCATTGCCCCTGCCCCTGCCTACTGCTCCAGATCAGGATCCTGCTTCTTCGGCTTGCGTGTATAGGTCTTCTTGCTCTTCACCACACGCGGACGGAAGCGCCCATCGAAGGCGCCCTGCTCTTTCTGCTCCTTCCGCTTCGCGGCACGCGCGATGGCGTCCAACGCCTTTTTGATCGCGGCCTTTGACTTCGGCGGGGTGCTGCGCTTGGCCATGTGGATTTTCAAAGATGCGATGCGCCAGCGAATGCACCGCAGCGTCGCGGCGAATGCAACGGCTGCGCCACGTTCTTGTTCCCACATCCTGACAGCCCCTCCGAGATGCTTCTAGGACTTACTGGATCGAGGACGGAACCGCTCTCGATGGCTTGCCAATTCGATGCATCCTCTTATTTTCAACCCGCTAAAACCGTCGCGCTATGAAGAAGATCGCCAAGATCCTCGGTGTTCTGTTACTGCTCGTTGTGCTCGTGGTGATAGGTGCCATCACCTACGTGACCAAGGCCCTGCCCAACATCGATGTGCCCGCCGATCTGAAGGTGGATGTGACCCCGGAACGCGTGGCGCTCGGGGAGTACCTGGCCAACAGTGTATGTGTATGTATGGACTGCCACAGCACGCGCGATTGGAACACCTACGCCGCCCCGCTCACCCCGGGCACATTGGGGAAGGGCGGCGAACGTTTCGATGAGACGATGAATTTTCCCGGCACTTTTTACTCGCGCAACATCACGCCCTTCGGCATCAAGGAATGGAGCGATGGTGAGATCTACCGCGCCATCACCAGTGGAGTGAGCAGGGACGGCCATCCTTTCTTCCCGGTGATGCCCTACCCCAACTATAACAAGCTGGACAATGAGGATGTGTACAGCATCATCGCGTACCTGCGTTCCCTGCCGCCCATCGAGGCGACGCATCCCGCGAGCGAGCCGGTGTTCCCGGTGAGCGTGATCCTGCACACCATCCCGGAGCCCGCGGCTCCCGCCAAGCGGCCTGACCCCTCCGATGCCGTGGCCTATGGCGCCTACATGACCAACGCCGCAGCCTGCATGGAATGCCACACGAAGACCGAGAAAGGGAAGAAGATCGGTGAGCCCTTCGCTGGTGGTTTCGAGTTCGTCTTCCCCGGTGGGTCCACGGTACGTTCGGCCAACATCACGCCCCATCCCACCACGGGCATCGGCGCATGGGACAAGGACACCTTCATCGCCAAGTTCAAGCAGTACGCGGACAGTGCCTATTCGCCGCCACCCATCAACTGGCAGGACGGCGACTTCCAGACGGTGATGCCTTGGACGATGTACAGCCACATGAGCGAGCAGGACCTGGGCGCCATCTTCGACTACCTGCGCTCCTTGCCTCCGGTGGACAACCGCATCGAGAAGTGGACGCCTGCGGTGGCGCAGGCGCAGTAGGGGGCGGTTGACGGTTGGTGGTGGTCGGTTGTCGGTTGCGAGTTGTTGGTTGTCGGTGCGATCTACTTCAATATCCCGTAGTACAGCACGTCCATCAATTCCCCGTTGCCTGCGCGGTACTCTTTGCGGAGCAGGCCTTCGCGTTGGAAACCGCACTTCTCGGCCACACGGATGCTCGCGATATTGTCCGGTGCGATGCGCGCATACACCTTGCTGATGCCAAGTTGGGTGAAGGCCCGGTCCACCGCCCACATCACGCCGAGGGTGGCGAAGCCCTGCCCTTGGTAGGGCGTGCCCATGAAGTAACCCACCTCACACTTGGGCACGTTGGCGTCGAACTGTTTCAGGATCACGGCGCCTACGGGTGGGCTTCCCTCATAGTCGCGCAGCACGAAACAGAAGAAGCTGCGGTCCTTCATCATCGCCAGCCGGTCTTTGATGTAGCGGCGCGTGGCACGCACATCGGTACAGGATCCCACCGTAGTGGGGAAATAGAGGGACAGCCGCTCGCGCTCGCTGTCGACCAAGCGGAAATAGCCCTCGTCGTCGTCTTTCGCGATGGGCTCGATGATGACCGAATCGCTCATTGTTCGTCCTTCCTCCGCAATGCCGCTGCGCGCATGACTTGAGCACGTTCCGGGCCAAGATACTGTTCCACTCCGGCGTGTACGGCGTATACCAGCGGCGTGGCCAGCACGGCCACCAACAGCTTATAGGTATAGGCCGTGAGCACCAAGGCGGTGGCCATGGGGAAGCTCATGTCCTTGAAGATCCAGAAGGCGACGTAGGTCACCACCACGCTGTCGATCAACTGGCTCACCACGGTGCTGCCCGTGGCGCGCAACCAGATCCGCTTGTCGCCGGTGATGTGCTTGATGCGCCGGAAGAGGAACGCGTCCACCAGCTGGCCCACCACGAAGGCGGTGAGCGAGCCCACGATGATGTTCATGCCCTGCCCGAAGATCGCGGTGAACGCCGCCTGCATGTCCGGCACCCCTTGCGCGGCGCTGCTGCCGATCCACCAGCCCTGCTCCGCCGGCATGTGGATGGCGAGGTACATCATTACGAAGGCGAAGGTGATGAGACCGGTGGTGAGCAACGTGAGGAAGCGCACGCCGCGCACGCCGTAATAATCATTGATCACATCCGTCATGATGAAGACGATGGGCCAGGGCAACACACCCACGCTCAAAACGAAGCTCAGATGCTCCTGGCCCAGCAGGGAGAAGTCCGCTTTCGCAAGACCAAGCAAGGTCTCCAACTGGAAGAGCTTCACGCCGATCATCTCCGCGATCAACGCGTTGGCCACGAAGAAACCGCCGAGGACCAGGTAGAGCCGGGTGGCCTTGTCGGCGAGGATCGAATGGATCATCGGCGCTGAAGGTACCGGACCGTCTGCGATCCCGATGCGCTACTCTTTCACCAGTGACCCGCTCATCCAGCGCTCACCATCCCAGGCACGCACATGGTATAGGCCGGGTGTCAGCGCATCCACGTCCAGTTCGGTGGATCGCGCATCGTCGGTCCGTTCTTCCAGCACTTTCCTGCCCCTCGCATCGAAGATCTCCACGCGCTCGATCGCCGATCCCGAAACGCGTACCACGGTTTGTGCTGGGTTCGGGGCGAGCGTGATCGTGCGGGTTGGTTCTTCTTCTTCCACCCCGGTGCTCAAGCATCCAGGTATTTCATGGAAGATGCGTGATGTGGACACGAGCAAGGCGCTGATGTCGGTGGAGAGCATGCTCGCCGGTAGCTGGGTGTACCCGGGTATCTGGCCCACGAACACGGGCGCCGTAGTAACGGCCAACGCTGTATCCCCACAAGGACCGATCCCGTTAGCCCCGATCCGGTCCACTTCCAGGGCAGCCCCGGCAAAGGGAGAACTGATGTTCGCGGTGAACAGCGCATCGCCGTCCGGCAAAAGGCCCATGGCCTTTGCCGGAGAGCCACCCATTTCGTGCCGCCGGGCGCTTGCGATCACGAACGCGGTGTCCATCCGGATCACATGGTCACCTTGGCTGTTATAACAACCCATCACCAGCATGGAATCCCCTTGCATTCTTGCAGCGTGCAGCGCGAGACCAGGAGCGCCACCGTTCACCTCCACACTTCGGATCAGGTCGCCCGTGCTGGAGAACGTGAGGAGCACAGGACGGAATACGCCGGATTGCGATACGTGCGCGATCAGGACCACATCGCCATGTGCCAGTTCGGCGATGCCTATGGGAAAGAACCCCGAGCCGGAGGTATTGAGGCGTTCCGCCCATTGGACCTGGCCCAACGCATCCACCTTCGTCACATTGATGTATTTGACCAAGGGTAGCTGCTGCCAGCAGGAGCCTATGGCGACGTGGCCGCCATCATTGGTCGGCACCAGATGTTCGGACCAGCTCCACATATTATCTATCCGCACTTGTGTGGCATCAAGCACCTGGCCGGCAAGGTCCATATCCATCCACAGTCCCGTATAGGGAAGGCCCGAGCCGGCCATCCTTCCGATCACGCGCAGATCCCCGTTCGGCTTCTGCACCAGATCGAACAACTGCTCACTGCCGATATGGGATATGCGCTGTGCCGCCAACAGCGTCCCCAGGGTGTCCAGGCGGACATACAGCCCACCGGTGCCAAAGCTGCCGCACGCAGCGAGCGTGCCATCCTGGAGAAGCTTGACCGAGTAGAATGTCATGGTGGTATCCGGTGGCCCTTCGAACACATGATGCCACCGGGCGCTCCCGTCCGGGTTCAGCCCGATCACGAACACCCTGGAACCGACGTTCGACTGGACCGCTGATACCCATGCGATCGCACTGCCATCGGGCAAGGGCACCAAGTGGGTGCCATCGTACCAATGGCTCACCGTATCCTCGGGGTAGTGGACCATGCTGTACGGCCCCTGCGCGTGAGCACCGCCCAGCATCGCGCCAGCAAGTACGATATGGATCCCTCGGAACATGATCACAATGGATGATCGAACACTAGACGGCCCACGCGCGCCCCGGTGGCTTCGCATCGTGCTACTCTCTCACCAGCGATCCACCCATCCACAGCGCGCCGTTCCATACACGCACATGGTAGAAGCCAGGCGGCAACGCATGCACGTCCAATTCTGGGGATAGCGCATCCATGATCCGTTCTTCCAGAACCTTCCTCCCCGTCGCGTCGAACAGTTCGACTTGTTCGAGATCCGTACCGCTGATCCGCACCCTGTCCGTGGCCGGGTTCGGCACCAGCGTGAACGACGTTCCATTATCCGGCACTTCAACGGAAGTGCTCACACAGGTCACTTCCACCGTCGCCGACCCCGGTTGCATGGTGAGCGTCGGCAGCACATCGGTGATCATCCACACGGGTGCGGAGACGGTGTATGCCGTATCGATCCGCGGGGTCCAGCCGCCCTGGGTAGTGGGGAACGCGTCCGCGGTGCAGAAGGTGAGATCAGTGCTGGCGTGTATCATGAGCAAGGCGACCGTGCCCGAGTTGGCGGTGAGGCCGGGACCCGTGCCCATGAGATAGACATCATGGTTATCTCCAGGCAAGCCCTTCACCAATGTGCTCACAGGCAATTGCGGGAAAGCCAGGGTCCTGTCGTTGCCATCGGTGCCTACGATGTGGACATACGTGTCATCGTTCGAGTCCTTGCCAAAAGCCATGATGGCGCTATCCCCCAACATCACGGCTTCACCTCCCAGGTTGAACAAGAGGCCATGCGGCGGCAGCGTGAGCCGACGGCGCACCTGGAGCACAGCCCCATCACTGCCCAAGCTGAGCATGGAGAAGCCCGCCCGCGAGGCCGCCTGGTAGCGCGTGATCACCCGCAAGCTGCCGTCCGGAAGTTCGAAGATGTCCGCCGCCGAATGCGTGGAGGCGGTATCCGTATAGTTCCGGACCCAAGCCAGGTTCCCCAGTGCATCGGTCCGCACCACTTTGAGATGCGCTTCCGGACCGAAGGTGTTCACCCCGCTCACATAGGCAAAGCCTCCATCCGCAGTGGCGCACATTGCGTGGAAGGGGGTCAGGCTCGCACCCACGAGGAAGAGATCGCTGTTCTGCACGCTCCCATCCATGTTCAAGCGCACGCGACTGCCCTGCGAGCCCACGCTGTTCAATCCGCAGACCTGGAAGGATCCCGTATCCGCCAGCACCGCATCGTTCCAAATGCCGCCGCTGGTGTCGTTCGTATACGTGTTCGCCATCACCGGCTGGCCCGTGGGATCGAGCAGCAGGTAGAACGGCATGGTCTCATAGCGCCCGAAGCAGGCGATGGACCCATTAGCCAGGGGGACCATGCGCTTCAAGCGCACCTCCATCGTATCGGCATCGATATCCCATTGTTGCAGCGGCGCCATGTCCGCGTCCATGCGCACGAAGCGAAGGCGCGTGGTGATCCCCGCAGCGCCGTGGCTGAAACCGGCGAGCAGCCCGCCGTTCGCCTCCTGCACCAGATCCTCACTGCCCTGGAAAGTGACGCCGCTGTCATTGCTCAGCAGCACCCATTGGGCGAGATCGGTCTGGGCCATCGCACTGTGGGCGATGAGTACCAGCAGCGCGAGCGGAAAGTGGAGGAGATGCATGGGGGTGGGATAAGGAGCAGCCCGAAGGTACTTACGCGCCTATCGTATGGTAACTCACGTGATCTTCCGTGCACCCGTTCAATTGAACCACACCGCATACCCCTTGCGACGCAGTTCGAGGGCCAGGCCTTCCTCCACCGCCAGCGCTTCTTCGCGGCTCATGGGGCCGATGTGCTGGTAGAGACTGGGGCGCAGATAGAGGCCGTATTTCTGCACGATGTTGGCCGAGAGCTTGTGGCCTTTCGCATTGCGGTAGCCGGTCTTGTGCTGCTGGAAACGTTCCTGCGGGGTCTTGCTCGTCATGCCCACGTAGAGGCATTGCAGTACCCCGTTGAACTGCGGGTTGGCCGCGCGGAACTTGGCGTCCTCATTGAACACCTTCCGGGATAGTTCGATCACGTAGACCTGGTAGGTGGTGGGGGGCATTCGACAACCCCTTTCACATGACCACTCTCACGGGATCACCCACACGCACAGCTCCTCCTGCCATCCCCATCGCGTTCATCCCGAAGTACACCCCATTGCCGCGCTTGCGATAGCTGGCCAATGTGCGCGTGGGCTCCTTGCCGCGCTCGCCTGTACGTTGGTCGGTGGTGGGTATCACGCAACGCCCGCAAGTCTTCACCAACGCGAAGCGCGCCGCACCGATCATGATCTCTTTCCAAGTGTCCTCTTGGAACGCTTCGCCACCGGCGATCACGAGGTTGGGACGGAAGCGCTCCATGCCGATGGGTTCCGGCAGTCGTGCGTTCAGATCATCCAATGATGATTGCGAGAGAATGAGGTAGGGGAAGCCATCGCTGAGCGAGGTGATGCCCTGCGCGTAGGCGGGATCCACATTGCGGTGTGATCGATCGGGCATGAAGACCAAGTGCATGGAGGTGCCGAGACGTTCGGTGAACCATGCGGAGATCGCGGCGCCTGCCCGCACGGCGGTGAGCGCATCATCAAAAACGCGCACCGCCATCTCCTGTCCGTCGTCCAGTTGCCAGGGTAGATCGATCGCTTCGCTGGTGCGTATGTCCGTGACGCGGAAACCATGGGCAAGTGGTGCGATGTGAAGGCAGGCCATCGCGGGCACCTCACGTTGGGTGATGAAGACACCGTTGTCGTCCACCAACATCCAGCGGCGGTCATGCTCCAGGCCGCGGTCCGTGAGCCGCGCCTCGGGAAGGCTGAAACCACCGAGCGATTTCACCGGATAACAATGGATGGACGCCAGCGTGATCACCAGCGCAGCACTTTGCTAAGCCGCGCACGACCGGCCGCACGCCAGGCGATCTGATAGGTGCCGGGCGTCTCTGGCAAAGTGATGCGCAGGCCTTGTGCGGTGCGCTCCACGTGGGTGCGCACTTCGCGTCCGCTCGCATCGTATACGGCGATCAACATCACATCCTTCGCGGTTATCGTCACCACGCCATCGCTGGTGGGGTTGGGCCACACGGCAGCGATATCCTCCAGGCGATCGGCGATGCCGGTGCGGTCGTCGAGCAGCGTATCCACGGCCACCAGGGTAGGGGTGCCATCGGCCGCGTCGTACAGGGTGCGGAAAGCATCGATGCGCGGGCCCTGCATGCTGAACATTTCATCGTTCCATGCCGGTGGCACGGGTTGGTAGTACACGCGCGCGCTCACCTGGATCAGCCCATCGAAGCCGTTCATGGGAATGTGGTAGTACACAATGTCGCCGCCGTTGCCCTCCACCCCGAAGGCATCATGGTTGAAGTCGATGTCGCTCACCGGCACCCCGGCGATCCGCGTGGTGTCGTAGGTGTAGTGCGTGGTGCTGAAGCCTTGCGGCACCAGGCGGTTGTCTTTGATCGGATCCTTCGCGCGCTCCAGCACGGTGGTCACGTCGCCGTTCACGTCGCCCATCACCAGCTCATAGATCTGCGCCTGGCCGGGATCGTTGATCACATCGTAATGCGCTTCGTAGGTCGCGTCGTGGCCGATGACTTCGTAGGTGGTATCGAGCAGTCCGCTGGCGAAAAGGGTATCGTTCTGCGCATCGGTCACCACCAGTTGCACGAAGGCACGGCGGCTGGGATAGCCGCTGGGGAACTTGTGGCCCGCGAGGTTCACCAGGCGTGCTTCGATGTAGGCCGTATCCTGATCGCGGGAGGTGAGCACGAGGTCGAGGTCCAAGGTGCGGTGCCGCAATTGATCCACCGTGCGGGTGATGGTGCTGTCGAACTGCACGCCCGTGGCCGGTATGCCCAGCGCCTGCCGGTTCTCCTTCAGCAGTTTCAGCATGAACTCGTTGCCGCCCACCAGATGGTGCAGGCCGAAGGGACTGTGGCCTTGCAGAAAGGCGTAATCCGCCGCCAGGCGAATGCTGTCCGTGATGCGCGGCAGGTGGCAGCCCCGGCAATTGGTCTGCGGGTCGGTGGTGTACACGCTGTTCAACCACTCGTGCCAGGTGGCCTGTTCCACGAACTCATCGCCGGTGGTGTTGCCCTGTAGGTCCACGGTCCCGGTGATCAACGTATGGCAGCCGGCGCACACGCGCCCATCCTGGATGTGTTCCCCATAGCCCGGCCGGAAGCCCACGAAGAACTCCATGATGGCCGCGTTGATCTCATCGTCCTCGTATGGCCCGTACACCAGGGCGGAGTCGAAACGCAGTTCGCCGCTGAAGAGCGTGCCGGCCGAGTCCGGGTTCTGCATGTGGCAGGAGGTGCAGCTCACGCCGTCCATGCCTATTGTACTGGTGTCCAACATGGCGGCGGTGAAAGGTGCGTGGCCCAACATCCTTTCCTCATGGAAACCGAGCGGCGCATGACAACTGAGGCATTTGCCTTCGATCGCGCCTTGGTGCCCCGGGTTCACCAGCACCTCATGTTCCATTTTGGCGCGGAAGAAAGGATCGCGCGCGCTGTTGCCCATCATGGTGCTGCGCCAATCGTCCGCCACGTTCACGTCGCGGCCCTGCGCATCGATGCTCGCGAGCGTATCCTGATCGTGCCCATGGCAACCCGCGCAGCGCCCTGCGGTGGCGAAGTACGTGCTGTACATCACCACCAGGTCGCTGTCGCCGGAACGGAACAGCAGGTCCTCGAACCGGGTGTGATGGCCGCGCGGTTCCGTGGCCGTGGTCCAGCCCACGAGCAGCACCACCACGCCCATCAGGCCAAGTACCATCTTCCAAGGGGGTGTCCGCTTCATGGCAAGGGCCGAAAGGTAGCTGGCGATCGCGCGCGCTGCGAGTGGGAACACCGTGCGCGGTGGCCTGGTTCGCGCGGCAGGTTTCCAAGCCCCTTCGCGGAGACCACATGCGGATCGTGGACAGCGGATCGTTCACTTGCTGATGACCGATGGGACCGGCCGGTACTTTTGACACATGCGTGCGCTCTTCGTCCTGCTGCTTTTCTCCCCCTTGCTGCTCCTGGCCCAGGTGCCGTCTCCCACCCCGGCGGGCGTGCAGCCCTTCGTGGACCACTGGGATAGCCTGCGCACCATCAAGCGCAGCGAAGGCCTCTTCATCAACGGCCGTGAATGGGGCGAGTGGAAGTTCTGGGACCGCGAGGGCCGCCTTACCGAAGTGGCCGAGTTCAAAAGCGGCGAACGCGATGGCCATGTGGTGATGCACTATGACAATGGCCAGGTGCAGCACGATGGCTACTTCCACCGCGGCAAACAGGACAGTTTGATGCAGAGCTTCTACCGCGACGGCAAGCCCATGGAGAAGGGGAGCTACAGCGCAGGCAAGAAGAAGGGGCTATGGGAATACTGGTACGCCGATGCCAAACCCTACCTGCGCGAGGATTGCGCGGACACTCTATGCCTCCTGCTGGACGCTTGGGACCCGAAAGGCGAGCAAGTGGTGAAAGCGGGCGATGGACTTCTGCGCACCTGGTATGCCAGCGGCGCGGTGCATGAAGAGACCGCCTACAAGTTCGGTGTGCCGAGCGGGCCCTTCGTGGAACATTATCCTGCGGGCAATCCCAAAGCGAAGGGAGAGTACCTCGGTGGTGTGAAGCATGGGCGGTGGTTCTACTACTTCAGCGATGCGCACTTGGAAAAGGAGGAGACCTACTTGCGCGGGAAATTGGACGGACCTTTCCTGCTCTCCTTCCGCAGCGGCCAGCCCAACATCACCGGGTTCTACAAGGAAGGGCTGAAGGACAGCCTGTGGACCTGGTACACCAGCACCGGCCAGCAGGATATGGAAGGACCGTTCCAAGCGGACAAACGCCAGGGCGTTTGGCGCTTCTGGTATCCCAATGGCCAGATGAGCAGTACCGGCGCTTTCGCGGACGACAAGGAGGAGGGGGATTGGGTGTACTTCTACGAAGGCGGGCAGTTCTGGAAGAAGGGCACCTTCAAAGTCGGTGCGAAGGATGGCGTGTGGACCACCTGGTTCGAGAGCGGCCAGAAACTACAGGAGGGACCGTATGTGAACGGTGTGGTCGAAGGCGAATGGACGAGCTGGTTCGAGACCGGCCGTGAGAAGGACAAAGGAGTGTTCGTGGCGGGCCACATGAACGGGTTATGGAAGGGATGGTACCCGGATGGCCAGCAAGAATTCGAAGGCCTCTGGAAAGCGGACCAGAAGGATGGCCCCTGGAAGTTCTGGTTCGAGAACGGCCGCATCAAAGAGGAAGGTTCTTACGCCGATGGCAAGAAGAGCGGACGCTGGGTGGCCTACAGCACCGGTGGGCTACCGATCAGCGAAGGGCTCTACGTGAACGGGACCCCTGATGGCCCTTGGACCTATTATGATGATGCCGGCGTGAAGATGCGCGAGCAATCCATGATGAACGGGGATCCGCATGGCGACTGTGTGGTGTACGACTACAAAGGCCGCGTGATCCAGCGCATGCACTACGAGCAAGGGCGCTTGCACGGCACCATGTCGTTCTACGATAGTGATGGGCGCGTCACCAAGAGCGTGGAATACAAGTACGGTTCGCGCGTGCAGGACGCACCCCCGGCCTTGAAGGGGAGCGAGCGCGCACCGGCCTCGGTGCCTGGGATGGACCGCAAGCGGTGATCCGTTCGGCCAACGAGTAGCGTAGAGGATCGAGGTGTACGATACCTATACCATCATTGCGGCTCCTTTCCAAAGATGCGTTGCAGCATTCCTTTCCGTCGGGTGGAATCCGCCGGGTCGTCAACCGGTTTGCCGGGCTCCTTACGCCCATCGAAGAGGTCGTTGAAGAACTCCTGCACTGCGTTCGGGTCACGTCGCGCGGGGCATTCCAATGAAGGGGTCAGGCTGTCCGGCGCGGCGAACGGCTTGATGTAGCGGGTGCGTAGTTCCTTGCTCGCTTCAATGCCATGGAACACCGCCCCGGCGATCGGCAACGCGAGCTGCCCACCTGTGCCGAGCGAGCTTCGGAAGTGGATGGAGGGATCGCGCGCGCCCACCCAGGTGCCCACTACAAGGCCCGGGGTATACCCGAAGAACCAAGCATCGCGCTGATCTTGGGAGGTGCCGGTCTTACCTGCCAAAGGCACAGTAACACCATACCGCGATCGCAATGGTGCACCTGTTCCTTGGTCCACCGCGCGGCGAAGCATGCTGCTGATCACGGTCGCGGTTCCCCGGGAGATCGCCTGGCGCATTTTGGTCTTCGGAGCTTCATAGAGCACCTTGCCCTGCGCGTCGGTGATCTTCTCGATCAATCGCGGTTTCGTGCGTTGGCCGCGATAGGCGAACGCACCGTACGCAGGCACCACTTCTTCCAAGGAGAGATCCGAAGCGCCAAGGCATATGGCCGGGTTCTGTACTTGCACTTGGGGCAGACCCATCGCGCGCACCACATCGCGCAGCGAGTCTTGGTCGAGGCGGAAGTAGAGGTCCACGGTGGGCAGGTTCATGCTGCGCGCCAAGGCGTACCACATGGCCACCTGTCCACCGGCCGTATCGCCGTCGAAGTTCTTCGGCGTCCAATCATCATACTCCGGATAGGTGCGGAGCGTGTTCTCCAAGTAGGTGCATGGATCCATGCCGGCCTCGATCGCAGCAGCGTAGATGAACGGTTTGATCGCCGAAGCGATGGGCCGGTGCGTGCGCACCAGATCGAGCGCGAGATAGCGGTGGTGGTTGCCTCCCACCCAGGCGCGCACCGCCCCGGTCGATGGCTCCATCATAAGCACGGCGGCGTTCAGTATGCGGTGGTAGTGCCAGAGGCTGTCGCGGTAGCTCAAACTGTCCACACGGATGCCGGCATGATCGTAGATCTCCATGCGCGTCCGCGCGTTCCGCTTCCATGCTACGTCCTTCTTCTTTTCACGGGTGCGCTCCCAATTCTTCCGGTCCTTGGCCGCCTTCAGCTCGGCGTCCAACTTGGGTTGCATGCGCGCCAGGTGCTCATGCGCGGCGTCGGCGGCGAGATGTTGCAGTTCCGGGTCCAGGGTCGTGTATATCCTCAACCCATCCTTCCGCAGGTCGAAGCCCGTGTTCGCACCGATGCCCTCCATCTTCACGTCGCCGGTACGATCCGAGAGGTCGCGCAGAATGATCTCCGCTTCTTTGGCCACGCGGTCCACGAAGTAGCCGTAGACGTCGTAAGCGTCCGAACCAGCGTACCGCAGGGTGATGGGCAGGGCCTTCAAGCTATCCGCGACGGCGGTGGTGAGCAGGTTGTTCTTCCGCAACAGTTCGAGCACGGTATTGCGGCGTGCCCGCGAGGCCTCGGGATGCAGCCGCGGGTTATAGCTGGTGTTGGCCTTCAGCATGCCCACCAGCACCGCGCCCTCTTCCACCTTGAGCCGGGCGGTGCTCTTGCCGAAAAAGCGCCGCGCCGCGGCCTCGATGCCGAAGGTGTTCTCGCCGAAGGGCACGCTGTTGAGGTAGAGGACGAGCACACCTTGCTTGTCGTAGACCTGTTCCAGGCGTTGCGCCACCAAGGCCTCTTTGATCTTGTTCACCGGCACGGTGAGGAGACCGTGGTTCTCGCGGCCATAAAGGTTCTTGATGATCTGCTGGCTGATGGTGCTTCCGCCGCCGCCGCCGCGGTCGCCCCCCAGGATGGTGCGGAAGAACACGCGCAGATAACTGGCGCCATCCACACCCTGGTGGGCGAAGAAGCGCGCGTCCTCGGTGCTCACCAAGGCGTTCATCAGGTGGGGGGGAATATCCTCGTAGCGGATGTTGGTGCGGTCCTCGGCGAAGAGTTTGCCGATGATGGTGCCATCGCGCGCCAGCACCAACGTCGCTTCTTCGTGCTGGATGGCGGCGAGCTCCGCCTTGCTCGGCAACTTGCCGAAAACGTCCAAGGAGACGAGCGCGATCAACAGGCCGAGGCACAGGACGACCCCCAGCCCCAGAGCGAGCAGGATGCGTCCCGCCTTTGGTCCCGCTTTCTTCTTCGCTCGCTTCGCCGACATCTTCTTTCTAACGGAACATCCGCGGGATCCATGTGGTCCCATGACCGATGCTACCTGACGGTGCTCACGGTGCTACCGCATCTTCGCCCTTGCCCTCCAGGTATTCGTCCTTGTAGAGCAGGTCGCTCTCGTAGGGGTACCGCTCCAGGTGGATCGCCTTAACACGTTGATAGAGCATCCTGCGCAAGCCGTCCACGTTCTGTCGGGCGGTGGCCGAGATGAACAGGCACTCCGCATTATCCATGCGCGCCATCCAGGTCTCCTTCAATTCTTCCAAACTGAACTGGTCCTCACGCTTCGGCGCCAGGTCGTCCGGATCGTGCGGGGCGGGGCGGTACGCATCGATCTTGTTGAACAACACGATAACGGGCCGGTCGCCCGCACCGATCTCGTTCAACGTCTGCTTCACTGTGCCGTACTGTTCTTCGAAGTTGTGGTGGCTGATATCCACCACGTGGAGCAACAGATCGGCTTCCCGGGTTTCGTCCAATGTGCTCTTGAAGCTCTCGATCAGTTGGTGGGGCAGTTTGCGGATGAACCCGACCGTATCGCTGAGCAGGAAGGGTAGGTTGCCGAGCACCACTTTCCGCACGGTCGTGTCCAACGTTGCGAAGAGCTTGTTCTCGGCGAACACATCGCTCTTGCTCAACAGGTTCATCACCGTGCTCTTGCCCACGTTGGTGTAGCCCACGAGCGCCACACGCACGAGCTTCCCGCGGTTGCCGCGCTGAATGGATTTCTGCCGGTCGATGTCGCGCAATTGCGCTTTAAGCAAGGCGATGCGGTCACGCACAAGACGGCGGTCCGTCTCGATCTCCTTTTCGCCCGCACCGCCGCGGGTCCCGGTGCCGCCACGCTGCCGCTCCAAGTGGGTCCACAGCTTGGTGAGGCGGGGCAGCATGTACTCGTACTGCGCCAGTTCCACTTGGGTCTTGGCGTGCGCTGTGCGCGCGCGCCGTGCGAAGATGTCCAGGATCAGGCGAGGCCGATCGAGCACCGGGAGCCCGAGCTCCTTTTCCAAGTTGCGCTGTTGCGCAGGGCTCAGTTCGTCATCGAAGATCACCGACTGTGCTTCGTGCTCCAGCACCCACGCTTTCACCTCCGCCAGTTTGCCACTACCTACGTAGGTCCGTCCATCCGGCTTGTGCAGGCGCTGGGTGAAACGCTTGAGCGTCCGGATCTCGGCGGTGGTGGCCAGGAACTCCAACTCGTCCAGGTATTCCTTCACCTGGTCCTGGTTTTGGTCATCGGTGATCAAGCCGATGAGCACGGCCGTTTCCGTGCTGCCTTTGATCGCCAGCGGATCGATCATGGGGTGGCGCGCAACGAACGCACGTGGTCCACCACGGCTTCGATCTCTTCCGGACGTAGGACGTTCTTGTACGGCATCATCGCGCCTTTTCCATTGCTCACCAGCAGGACCATTTGCTCACGCGTCAGGGCGGAAACCGTAAGGTCTCTGGCGCCGCTCAGGCCCAATTTCCCATCGCGGCCATGGCACAGCGTGCACTGCATTTGAAAGAGCTTGGCGCCATCGGGGGCCGCAGTTGTGATGGTGGCGGGCGCTTCTGGTCCGTCCGAGGTGGAGGAACAGGCGAGCATGGCCAGGAGTGCGAAGAGCGGAAGAGTGCGCATCATGTTCACAGCCAGCCGAGGTCGCGTCCCACTTCTGTGAAGGGCCAGGGGATCCCCGCCAACATCAATACCAATGCGATCAGGTAGAAGATGGCGACGTGCCGTTGCTTGATCGGTTCTTCCTTGGCGCGCTTGCTCAACATCCGGCCGATGGTGACCAGCGCGATAGCGGCTATCATCATGGCGATGTGCTCCATTTTCCAGTAGCGCTGATGTGATGGGGCCATCAACTCGAACGCTTTGAAGCGCATACCATAAAGCGCCAGGCCGATGGCAAGCTGGATGTGGCACAACACCATGGCCACCACGGCGAGCATGCGTTCATACACCAGTATCGGGCGCTGGCGCAACCACCCCATCAGGGCCACGAAGCCCGCCGCCGCAACGAACAGCAGCACAGCATAACGCAACAGACTGTGGAAGAAGGTCAGAATGTTCTGGTCCATGAAGGGGTTGTGGGGTTCGGAGCGGAGCAAAAGTAGTGGCCTGGGGAGTGTGGCGGACCGGCGTTCGGTGCGGCCGGACGAACGCTGGCGAGCGGACCTGTGGGAAGCGCCAGGTACCACTGTTCATTTCCCGTTCGTGTCGGCAGGAACGCGCTGGATGACGCGGTTACATTTGTCGCCTTCCCACGCTGTTTCTCCCGTGACCGGACCGGCTCCCGACCTCCCTTCGCTGATGGATGCCGCCATCGACGCAGCATTGGCGGCAGGGCGGGAGATACTGACCGTCTACGAGGCGGGCTTCACCGTACAGGAGAAAGAGGACCGTTCTCCGCTCACCGAAGCGGATCGTCGGGCGCACACCGCGATCGCGCAGCATCTGGCCGCTACGGACCTGCCCTTGCTCAGCGAGGAGGGCCGTACGATCGCCGCCGATGAACGCCAGGCCTGGCACCGCTACTGGCTGGTGGATCCTCTGGATGGGACCAAGGAGTTCATCAAGCGCAATGGCGAGTTCACCGTGAACATCGCGCTGGTGCAGGATACCGTGGCCGTGCTCGGCGCGCTCTATGTGCCGGTGAAGGATGTGCTCTACTTCGCCTGGCCTGGCGGTGGCGCTTGGCGACAGGAGCATGCGGCAACCCATGGGTCCATGTCGGCGTATGAACGGGCCGCGCGTTCCGTGCGCCTCCCCATGCCCCGTTCGCGCGACACCTATACCATTGTGGCCAGCCGCAGCCACCAAAGCGCCGAGACCGATGCCTTCATCCGCCAGGCGGAGCAACAGCACGGCAAAGTTGAGCTCACAAGCATGGGAAGCGCTTTGAAGATCTGCCTCGTGGCCGAGGGTGCCGCCGATGTTTACCCGCGTTATGCCCCCACCATGGAGTGGGATACCGCCGCTGGTCATGCCATCTGTGTGGAAGCGGGCCGGGAATTGTTCGACGTCACCACCAACGCACCCATGCGTTACAACAAGAACGAACTGGTGAACAACTGGTTCATCGTTCAATAGAAGCACACACCCATCCATGGCGAAGAAGAAGGCATCCAGCACCAAGCGCAAAGTGGCTTTGATCACCGGCGTGACCGGACAGGACGGTGCGTACCTGAGCGAACTCCTCCTGAACAAAGGCTACGAGGTGCATGGCATCAAACGCCGCAGTTCGTTGTTCAACACGGACCGCATCGATCACCTCTATCATGACATGCACGAGAAGGGCCGTCCCTTCCACCTGCACTACGGCGACCTCACAGATAGTGTCAATTGCCTGCGTCTGGTAAAGGAGATCCAGCCGGACGAGATCTACAACCTCGCGGCCATGAGCCACGTGGCGGTGAGCTTCGAAATGCCTGAATACACGGCCAACGCCGATGGCATCGGCACCCTGCGTTTCCTGGAGGCCATCCGCATCCTCGGCATGGAGAAGAAGACGAAATTCTACCAGGCCTCCACCAGCGAACTCTACGGTGGCGTGTTGCCTCACGCGCAGAACGAGGAGACGCCCTTCTACCCCAAGAGCCCCTATGGTGTGGCGAAGCTCTATGGCTTCTGGATCACCAAGAACTACCGCGAGAGCTACGGCATCTTCGCGTGCAACGGCATCCTCTTCAACCACGAGAGCCCTTTGCGCGGCGAGACTTTCGTCACGCGCAAGATCACGCGCGCCGTCGCCAAGATCAAGCTCGGTCTGCAACAGACCTTGTACCTCGGCAACATGGACGCCAAACGCGACTGGGGCCACGCCAAGGATTATGTGGAAGGCATGTGGCTGATGTTACAGGCCAAGAAGCCCGATGACTTCGTGCTCGCCACCGGCAAGACCTACACCGTGCGCCACTTCATCGAATTGGCCTTCGCTGAAGTGGGCATCAAGCTTGAATGGAAAGGCAAAGGCGAGAAGGAGAAGGGCATCGACAAGAAGACGGGCAAGACGCTCGTGGCCATCGACAAGCGTTACTACCGCCCCGCGGAAGTGGACCACTTGGAGGGCGATCCGCGAAAGGCGCAACGAGTGCTCGGCTGGAAACACAAATACGACCTGAAGGCGCTCGTGAACGAAATGGTCCAGAGCGATCTGGAACTCTTCAAGCGCGACGTTTACCTGAAGAAGGGAGGACACAAGATCCTGCACGAGCAGGAGTAGGAGAAGAGGTTGTCAGTTGTCCGTTGTCCGGCGTGATGGAACAAGCACGCCACGGTGCCGCCCCACAGCATCGTCCAACAGCGTCGGCAGCCTGACAACGGACAACGGACAACAGACAACGGTATTCCACATGGATCGCAAAGACAAGATCTACATCGCAGGCCACCGTGGCATGGTGGGTTCGGCCATCGTGCGCCGCCTGCAGAAGGACGGCTTTTCCAACATCATCACGCGCACCAGCAAGGAGGTCGACCTGAAAGAGCAGAGCGCCGTACGCGGGTTCTTCAAAAGCGAGAAGCCCGATGTGGTGGTGCTCGCCGCAGCGAAGGTGGGTGGGATCCACGCCAATAACGTCTACCGCGCGCAGTTCCTGTACGAGAACCTGATGATCGAAAGCAATGTGATCCACTCCGCATATGAGAGCGGGACGAAGAAGCTGCTCTTCCTGGGGTCATCGTGCATCTACCCGAAGCTGGCACCGCAACCGCTGAAGGAGGAAAGCCTTCTCACCGGGCTCTTGGAGCAGACCAACGAACCTTACGCCATCGCCAAGATCGCGGGCATCAAACTGGCTGAGAGCTACCGGAGACAGTACGGCAGCAACTTCATCAGCGCCATGCCCACGAACCTCTATGGGCCCAACGACAACTACGACCTGAACAACAGCCACGTGCTGCCCGCGCTCATCCGCAAGTTCCACACGGCGAAAGTCACGAGCGCGCCGAGCGTGGAGGTGTGGGGCACCGGCTCGCCCATGCGCGAGTTCCTGCACGTGGATGATCTCGCCGACGCCTGCTTCTTCCTGCTGATGAATTACGACGAGGAGATGTTCGTGAACATCGGCACGGGCGTGGATCTCACCATCAAGGCGCTCGCCGAGATGATCAAGGAGATCGTGGGCTACACCGGTGAACTGAAGTGGAACACCGAGAAGCCCGACGGCACACCGCGGAAGCTCATGGATGTTTCGCGCCTGCACAACCTCGGTTGGAAGCATCGCATCGGATTGCGCGAAGGCATCACGGCCGTCTACGCCGAGTTCGCGAAGAGCGAATTGGCGAAGGCCTAGAGCGCCAGTTCGGGCGCACCGTCCTTGGTGGACCTGCGCCCGTTGCATGTGGTCGGGTGGACGCACACGCGATCAATGTGCCGCCATACGACCTATCTTGGCCAGGACCACGATCCAGCCCGGTCGGCAACTGACGCGATGCGGTCCTGAACATGCAGGAGAAGAAGACGCGCCGCCTCGCGGCGATCATGTTCACCGACATCGTGGGGTATACCGCCCTGATGCACGGGGATGAGGCGGTGGCGACCACCGCTCGGGCGCGCCACCGGGCCGTGTTCCGGCAGCAACACGAACTGCATCATGGTGAGATCGTGCAGTACTACGGCGATGGTACGTTGAGCGTCTTTCAGAGCGCGATCGAGGCGGCGAAATGCGCGGTGGCCATCCAACGGCTGCTGCGGGAAGGAGAGCCACTGCCCCTGCGGATAGGTCTGCACATGGGCGATATCCTTTTTGACAGCACGGAGGTCTACGGCGACGGGGTGAACATGGCCTCGCGGATCCAGAGCATGGGCGTGGCCGGGGCCGTGCTGCTATCCGGGAAATTGAACGACGAGCTCAGGAACCATGACTATCTGCCAACTGTCTCCGCAGGGTTCTTCGACCTGAAGAACATCGCGCACCCGGTGGAGGTGTTCGCCATAGCCAGCGATGGTTTGGTGGTGCCCTCGCCGCACGATCTGGCGGGCTGGCGCAAGTCCGTGGACAAGACAGTGGCCGTGCTGCCCTTCGTGAACATGAGCGCCAGTGCGGAGAACGAGTACTTCAGCGATGGGATCACCGAGGAGATCATCAACGCGTTGGCCAAGGTGAAGAGCCTGAAGGTGACCTCCCGCACATCTTCCTTCTACTTCAAGGACAAGAGCGTTCCCATCAAGCAGATCGGAAGGGACCTGAACGTCTCGACCATCCTGGAAGGCAGCGTACGTCTGTCGGGGGATACGGTGCGGATCACAGCGCAGCTGATCCAGGCGGAACAGGATTTCCACTTCTGGTCGGAAACCTGGGACCGGAAACTGTCGAACATCTTCGAGGTGCAGGACGAGATCAGCCTGGTGATCGCAGAGAAACTGCGGGAGCAATTCGGTCACTTCGCCATACAGGAGCACCTGGTGGAGAAGCAGACCGACAGCATTGATGCGTACGGGTATTTCTTGAAGGCGCAGTTCCACGCGAACAAATGGAACCCCGCCGATGCCAACACCGCCATTGCGCTGTACCAGAAAGCGGTGTCGCTGGACCCTGAGCACACCGCATCGTATCTGGGCATGGCCCATTGCTATGGCTTCCTCGCCACCAGTGGGGCCATACCCCCCGAGGAAGGTTGGGCCAAAGGCAGGCACGCCGCCAATGAGGCGTTGCGCCTGGACCCCCGCTCAGCCGATGCCCACCATCTCCTGGCGCATCAGGCCTTTTTCGAAGCAAGCAATTTCGGGGAGGCCATGCGACATGCCCAGCAAGCGCTCGACCTGGAGCCGAACCACGTGGAGGCACACCGGTTCAAGTGCTTTCTCCATTGCATGGCGGGCGACATCGAGCTGGCGCGTCCACACATGGAAGAAGTGCTGCGCCTGGACCCCCTTTCGCAGTCGACGCTTTTCCACAACGCGTACTTCCACTACATGGCCCAGGACTTTGACGCGGCCTTGGAACGGCTGGATCGATGCCTGGCCGAGAATCGCATGAACTTTCCCGCGCACTACATCAAGTGCAACTGCCTCCTGATGATGGGCCGCTGCGATGAGGTGATCGCGTATTTCGGAACCATGCCGGTCGAACTTGTGCTGCCGGCCAATCGCATCGGCTTGACCGGTCTTGCCCATGCGTTGAGAGGAAGAGCAGAACAGGCGATGACGTGCTTTGAGGAATTGCTGCCATACACAGAAGGCTCAGGAGGCTACGGCGCCCAGTACTACGTGTTCCTGATGCGTGCCAATATGGGCGAGGGGGACAGGGCGTTCGAGTGGGTGCGCTATGCGCTGGACAACTCCATATCCGTCTGCAATTTCGCCGACCCCTTGGTGAATGCCCTAAAGGACGATCCGCGCTACGCGGCCTTGCACAAGGAGATCTATTCCGTTGCTCGTCCGGAGACCGCCGTGAAGGATGGAACGGAAACGACGGATGCGGACGCCTCCGATCGCCTCGCGGTGCGCTTGTTGCGCCACATGAGCGAACGCAAGCCCTACCTGGATCCCGCTTTGTCGTTGAGGTCGTTGGCCGACCAGCTGGATGTTCACCCGAACCAACTCTCCTGGTTGCTCCAAGAAGCGATGGGCAAGAACTTCAACGAGTTCATTGATGGGTACAGGGCGGGCGCCGTCGCCCCTCCGCGCCGATGATCATCGGCTCCGGTGCTGGATAAGCCGACGATCCCAGCCTGCTACCTTCGGCGGGCTTTTCCATATGCGTAACGCGTTCCTCTTGTCGCTCTTCGTTGCGCTGTGCAACAGTGTTCTCGCTCAGCAGAACGACATCCCGCTCCAGCGGGACATCTACCTGGACGTGGAGCGCAATGCGGCCTGCCGCAACGCCCGCATCCACAGCGGCATGAAGCCGCTGATCCGGAGCCGCGCCGACCTCACGAACGTGATGGGCCACCGGCCGGACAAGAGCCGCCGTTACTACTGGCTCACCGAAGTGCTCTTCCGGCGCCACCTGGTGCAAGTGCGCACGAACGACGTGCGTATTGATGCCGACCTGCTACTTGACCTGCAGCTCGGCCAGGATTTCCGCGATGTGTCTGGTTTCGCGGACACCACCCGCTTCTACCAGAACACGCGCGGTTTCCGAGTGAGCGGTGACCTCGGCCCCAGGTTCAGTTTCGAGAGTTCTTTCTACGAGAACCAGGTGATCTACCCGCAGTATCTTTGGGCGTACACGCGCGATCGCGGCGTGGTGCCGGGTCAGGGCCGCACTAAGCCCTTCAATGGGCGGGCCTATGACTTCGCATGGGCCACGGGCAATATCAGTTGGAGCCCGCGCCGGAGCATCAACGTGCAGTTGGGCCAGGGCCGCCATTTCGTCGGGCACGGGTACCGTAGTATGCTGCTCGGTGACAACGGTTTCACTTATCCGTTCCTGAAGGTGAGCTACCTGGGATGGCAGGACCGATTGCAGTACACCACGATCCATGGTCGCCTGCAGATGTTGCAGCGACTGCCCGAAGAGAACATCACGGACACGCTGTTCGAGACCAGCAGCGAAAGCCTGTTCTATTGGAAGCCGGTGAGCTTCCATCATCTCAGTGTCCACCTCGGACCGGTGGAATTGGGTCTTTTCGAAGCGAGTGTGTTCAAGGCCCTCGATAGCGCCGGTGCGCGGCCCTTCAACGCGCTCACTTTGAACCCGATCATCGGCCTCAATACCGCATTGAACGGTTTCGATGGGGATCACAAGCAAGTGGTGGGGATCGATCTGTGCGTGAAGATCACCGACAAGCTCAACGTTTACGGACAAGGGGTGACCGATGGCCCCGGCCGCTTCGGGTGGCAGGCCGGTTTCCGTTGGTTCGATCTTTTCGGCACCGACCTGCACTTGCAGATGGAGTACAACCACGCGAGCCCGTTCCTCTACATGCAGCGGGATCGCCTGATGAACTACTCCCATACCCAGGAGGCGCTCGCGCATCCTTACGGCGCGTACTTCGACGAGGCGGTGGCCATTGTGGATTATCGCATCAAGGAGAAGGTGCTGTTACAGGCGAAGGTGAACCTGGCCACCTACCACCTCAACGGTCCCGATAGTCTGGGGAACAATTTCGGCTCTGACATATTACGGAACGACCTGCCTGCGCTCGGTGCCATGGGCCCACTGGTAAGGAACCTCACGTATGTCGACCTCAGCGTGAGCTACCTTCTGAACCAGATGAGCAACATGCGCTTCACGGTCGGTTATTGGATGCGGGACCTTACGCCCGCGCCCGACCACCAGAATTCCGGCTACCTCTATGCCGCTTTCCGCATGGCGCTCTTCAACCGCTATTACGACCTTTGATCGCGTAGTGAAAGAGCACGGTTATATCCTCCTGTTGGGCGCGATCACCGCGTTCGTGGTGGTGTTGTTCACCATGCCGAGCTTGATCAAGGTGGCCCGGATGAAGCACCTGGTCGACGAACCTGGCGACGCGCGCAAGGTGCATCACCGCAGTGTGCCAACGATCGGGGGCATCATCATTTTCGCCGCGGTCCTTTTCTCCTATGCACTGTGGTTCCCCCAGGCCAAAATGATCGCCATCGCCGGTACGGGCTACGAGGCGATGTACGTGGCCATGGGCAAGGCCTACACCGATTTCAAGTTCGTGCTGGCGGCGATGGTCCTGCTCTTCTTCATCGGTGTGAAGGACGATATCATCGGCTTCAGCCCGGTGAAGAAACTCGTGGGCCACATGATCGTGGGCTACATCCTGGTGATCATGGCCGGCATCCGGATCACCGGTATGCATGGGCTCTTTGGGGTCTATGAGCTCTCGGAACCGATCAGCATCGCATTGAGCTTCTTCACCTATGTGGTGCTGGTGAACGCCATGAACTTGATCGATGGTGTGGACGGCCTGGCGGGTGGCATCGGGCTCATCGCCTCCACGGTGTACGGCATGTGGCTCTATATGGCCGGTGATGTGGCCCTGGCACTGCTCGCCTTTACGCTTTCCGGTGCTCTTGCGGGCTTTCTTGTGTTCAACTCCCATCCGGCCCGCATCTTCATGGGCGACAGTGGGTCGTTGATCATCGGGGCCATCCTCGCCGTTCTGGCCATGAAAGTGGTGGACCATGATACGAGCCGTTTGCCCACTTACTTGCGCATGATCCCAACCCCCATCTTCGCCATGGCGGTGATCGCCTATCCGCTGGTGGACACCTTGCGGATCTTCATCCATCGCTCCGCGCGCGGGGTGAGCCCTTTCGCAGCGGACAAGAACCACATTCATCATCGCCTCATGGACCTGGGCCTGGGGCATCGGGGCACCACCTTCATCCTCTACGGGTACGCGCTGCTGATCGTGGGCCTGAGCTTGCTCACGCGCAAGTGGCACCCTAACGTCGGTTTGATGGTGCTCGGAAGCACAGCAGTGGTACTGGCCCTGCTTCCCTTCGCCTTGCCGCTGAAGAAGCCCGCGCCATGAAGTGGATCGGTGCCCTCTTCGCCGTGGGCATGCCTTTGATGCTCCTGGCCCAACCTGGGTTGTTCCCCTTGAGCCGGTCGATGGAAGCGCCGTACGCAGCGGTCATGCACCGGTACAAGGTGGACCGGCATACTGCCGTGAGACCTTACTTGCGCAGCGATCTGGCCACGCTGCCCGGTTCGGATAGTCTGCCGTCCGAGGGGGTGCTTCCCTTTCTGGATCGCTGGGCGGGGAGGGACAGCTCCCGCTTCCGAGGAGGCCCTTTGCTCGACCTCAACGGAGGCCTTTCCAGCGGAAGGACCGTGCATGAGACCTATCGCCTGGGCGCGGGCTTTTGGGCCGAGGCCGCACCGCACCGATCCCTCACCCTGCATGTGGACGGCATGGCTTGGTCCGAGCGCTTTCCCGAACACTTGGACAGCTTGGTGCAGGCCGTTTCCATTTCACCGGGAGAAGGATACGCTTATGGTTCCGCACCGGCCTATCTGCACTATGATTGGAACGCCCATGTGAACTGGACCACCTCCCGGTTCTTCAATATCACCGTGGGGCGCGGCAAGAATTTCTGGGGCGAAGGCTACCGTTCGCTGATGCTCTCGGACAACGCCTACAGCTATCCCTACTTGCGCATCGCCACCACGTTCTGGAAGGTGCGGTACGTGAACCTCTACGCGCTGATGGATGACATCCGCGGGGCCGACGGGGTGACAAGTGGCTTCCGCAAGAAGGCCACATCCATGCACTACTTGAGCTGCAACATCCATCCCCGGATCAACTTCGGATTGTTCGAGGCGGTGGTGTGGCAAACGAACGATCCGGACCGCCCACGCGGGTTCGACTTCAACTATTGGAACCCCGTGATCTTCTACCGCCCCTTGGAATTCGGCCTCGGCTCACCGGACAATGCCATTCTGGGGTTCGCGCTGAACGTGAAGGCCGGACGCAATAGCCTGTTCTACGGCCAACTCGTCCTCGATGAGTTCCTATTGCGCGAGGTGCGCGGTGGCACGGGCTGGTTCGCCAACAAGCAGGGGTTCCAAGTGGGATGGGTGGGCTATGAGGTCTTTCAGCTACGGGGACTGGATGTCCGCGCCGAGTTCAACTACGTGCGGCCCTTCATGTACACGCACAGCGATACGCGCCAGAACTATGCGCACTTCAACCAACCGCTCGCGCATCCGTACGGCAGTAATTTTTACGAGGCGCTCGCCATGGTGGACTGGCGCAAGGGCCGATGGAGTTTCCGCGAGCACGTCGCTGTGGCGGTCATGGGCGTGGATACCGGAGCCTTCTCCTGGGGAAGTGATATCTACCGGCCGGAGAACGATCGCCCCACACGCGATGAAGAAGGCAGGTTGGAGAACTACAACTACTACCTCGCCGATCCCGTGCAGGCCACTTTGTTCACCAACGAGGTGCGTGCGGCCTACGCCATTAGCGAACGGGGAGGGTTGCGCCTGGAGGCCGCCTACCAGTTCCGCAGCTGGGTGCCGGAATCGGGTCGGACCCTAGTGCAAAGCTGGTTCCGCCTAGGCGTGGTGGCCCTGTTGCGCGACCACAACTCGGACCAACAGGTGCGTGCGGTGCTTCCTTGACCCGGGCGATCGGGGCAAGGGTTACTTTTGCGGCGCTTTCTTCGACACGTGTCCCGCACTACGACTTCCACAGCCTCCGGCGCACAGGCGTCCTTCGTGCGCGATGTGGCCGCTCTTTTCAAGCTCCGGCTCACGGGTTTGGTGGTGTTCTCCGCTGGCCTTGGCTACCTGATGGGCCTTCCTGCCGGGACTTTTGATGGTTCTGGCCTCCTCCTGATGGTTCTTGCCGGGGTCCTGATCACCGGTGCGTCCAACGCTTTCAACCAGGTATGGGAGGTGGACACGGACAGCCTGATGCAGCGCACTGCCGACCGCCCGCTCGTCCGCGGCAGCATGAGCAACGGCGTAGCGATGCTATCGGCCACCGTTGCGGCCTTGGCGGGCCTGGTGATCCTGTGGAGCGCTTTCGGGGTGCTTACCACCATCCTCGGCCTATTGAGCCTTTTCCTTTACGTCGCGCTCTACACACCGCTGAAACGACACAGTCCCTGGGCCGTTTTCGTGGGTGCGTTCCCGGGTGCTTTCCCGCCGATGTTGGGCTACGTGGCCGCCACTGGCAGCTTCGGCCTGGGACCGGGATTGCTCTTCGCCATGCAGTTCATGTGGCAGTTCCCACACTTCTGGGCCATCGCCTGGGTGTTGGAAGAGGACTACGCCCGCGCAGGGTTCCGTTTGCTGCCATCGCGCGGTGGTTCGGACCGGTCCAGTGCCTTCCTGATCCTGTTGTACACTCTTTTCGTGATCCCTGTGGGCATGCTCCCCTGGTTCTTCGGTCTTACCGGCGTGACCTCCATGGTCGTGGCTTTGCTCGCCGGCATGGTCATGTTTGTGCCTGCCTGGCAATTGTACATGACCCGCGACCGGAAGGACGCACGACGGTTGATGTTCGCCAGCTTCATCTATCTACCCGTGGTGCAACTCGCCTACGTGCTGGACAGGCTATGAGCGACCTTCCGTACACGCCCGCTGAAGAGCAGGGCCGGAATTTCCGCACACGGCAACTGATCACGTACCTGATCATTTTCGCGATCGTGATGTTCTTCGCAGGGCTCACCAGCGCTTACGTGGTGAGCATGAGCGGCGGTTATTGGGTGGATATCCGCCTCCCGCGGGCCTTCCATTACAGCACTGCCTTCATCCTGGTCAGCAGTGTATTCGCACAGTTGGCGCTGAGATCCGCGAAGGGTGGTGCGATCGCCCGCGTAGCGGTGTTCCTGGGGCTTGCCCTCGCCTTGGGTATCGGCTTCACCGTGTCCCAGTTCAAGGGTTGGAGCGAACTGGTGGCCAAAGGCAATTTCGTCGTGGGCAGTGTGCTTCAGAATTCGGGCGTGTACGGCGAGGACTACTCCATCTCCCTGAACGGACAGCCCCTGGTGCTGCAGGAGGATAAGTTCTACCTCGCGGATGATGTGGCCCGCGTCCGGCCGCTCAACGCCGAACTCGAGGAGCAGAAGAACACCGCCAGCTCGTACTTCTATGCGCTCACAGTGGCCCACCTCGCCCATTTGGCCGCTGGGCTCATCAGCTTACTGGTGATGTTGATCATGGCTTTGATGGGCCGCTATTCCGCCGGATCCCATGCGGGGCTGTGGAGCGGCGTCCTCTATTGGCACTTCCTGGGGGGGCTCTGGGTATACCTCCTTTTGTTCTTTCGCTTCGTTCACTAGGTTTGCGCCCGGATCAAAGGAACCCCATGGCAGGAGAAGCGAGCAAGGCCCTGAGCAACGACGTCCTGTGGGGCGGAGGACGCTCCCCGTTCAGCATCAGCTACGGGAAGTTGATGATGTGGTTCTTTTTGGTGTCCGATGCCCTCACCTTCAGTGGCTTGTTGGTGGCCTATGGGTTCGCGCGCCACGCCGTGGTGGAACCCTGGCCGATCGGCGAAGAGGTCTTCCGCGCCCTTCCTTTCCTGCACGGCAGCTACCCGTTGATCTATGTGGCCCTGATGACGGCCATCCTCATCTTCAGTTCCGTGACCATGGTGCTGGCGGTGGAGGCTGGCCATAGAATGGACAAGAAGGGTGTGATCAAATGGCTTTTCCTCACCGTGATCGGCGGCGCCTTTTTCGTCGGTTCGCAGGCGTGGGAGTGGAGCCACTTCATACACGGCGGCGGAGGGTACATCACCGCACAGGACGGCGCCAAGTACTGGGTCCACAACGATACCCACGACACCCATGACCCGGCCAACGCGCCAGGCTTCCACTTGGTAAAGGCCGCGCCAGGTCACTACCTCATCGGGGACCACAATGCGGAAGGTGGCCATGTGGAAGGAGCGGAGGCCAAAGCCCTGTGGGACGATAAGGTCGCCTACATCGATGGCGCCAACATGGTGCGCAATGAATATGGGCCACCCCAATACGGCAACTTCTTCTTCTTCATCACGGGTTTCCACGGCTTCCACGTCTTCAGTGGGGTGATCATCAACATCATCGTGCTCAGCATGGTGATGAAGGGGGTCTTCCACCGCCGGGGCCACTACGAGATGGTCGAAAAGGCCGGTCTCTATTGGCACTTCGTGGACCTCGTGTGGGTGTTCGTTTTCACCTTCTTCTACCTCCTCTGATCAAACGCCTTCGCCGGGCTACGGCGGCTTGAAATGGAGCGCGACGACATCATCGAATACAGCCTGGACGCACACCATAGCGAGGAGACCGGTCGCAAGATCCGCAAGACCATCTGGCAGGTCACACTGCTCATGGCCATCATCACCACGGTGGAGGTGGCGCTTGGCGCCTATTGGAAGGAGTGGTTCCCGAACTCGTGGGGCATGGTGAAGTGGACCTTCATCGTGCTCACCTTGGTAAAGGCCACCTACATCGTAATGACCTTCATGCACTTGGGCGATGAACGCCGGAACATCCGCGCCATCATCCTGCTGCCTTACGGCCTTTTCATCCTCTACCTGCTCTTCATCGCCATCTGGGAATCGAACTACGTGTACCGGATGCTGGAGCTCTTCCAATGAGCCGCTGATGGAACCCGCCTCCCGGGCGAAGAAGTTCGCGGTGCTGGGAGGCATCGCCGGATTCGTGCTTCTGTTGTTCATTTTCTTCTCCCCGCTCGCGGGCATGGTGGAACACAAGTTCCAATACCTGCCTTACTTCGGTCCCAAGGAGGTGAACGCCCCGGGCGATACCACCTATTTCACCGTGCCGCCTTTCGCGTTCGAGGACCAGTTCGGCCGTCCCTTCACCGACCGTTCGGTGGAAGGCAAGATCTTGGTGGTCGACTTCTTTTTCACGCGGTGCGGGACCATCTGCCCGCGCATGACCGTGCAAATGCAACAGCTTCAGTTGAAGCTCGACGATCCCGCCTATGCCGATGTGGTGTTCTTGAGCCATACCGTCGATCCGGAGAACGATTCCGCCGAAGTGCTGAACGCTTACGCACGGCGGTACGAGGCCGATACCGCGCGTTGGAAATTCCTCACCGGAACGAAGGAGGATCTGTATCTCCTTGGGAGCGAAGGCTATTTCCTCGCCGCACGGGAGGACGTGATGGCGCCGGAGGGCTTCCTGCATTCCGAGATGTTCGTACTGGTGGACAAGGACCGCCACATCCGCGGCTACTACGACGGTACCAGCACCGAGCAGGTTGGCAAATTGGCCACCGACCTGAAGATGCTGCTGAAAGAGGAGAAGATCAAGAAGCGCGATGCCGCCTTGGGCCGTGACTGAACCGCGCTGGCACTGATAACTGGCAACCAACACCTGCCAACTGATATGCCCCAGCCCTATCCAGCCCGCATGCTCGACCTGGCGGAGGTCGTGGCCAAGCGCTGGATCTGGATCTTCAGTGGCGTGGTTTTTCTGGCCGTCGTCGTTTTGAACCGCGTCCAAGTGCCGGCACCCGACGGCTTCGATGTGCATGTCTTCGCGCGGATCAATGCGACCCTCAATAGCGGTGTTAGCCTACTGCTGCTAGCCGGACTTTTTTCGGCCAGGGCAGGTAATTGGAGGTTGCATCGCGGCGTGATGCTCTCGGCCATGGTGCTGTCGATCCTCTTCCTGGTGTCGTACATCCTGCACCATTTGTTCGCGGGCGATACACGCTTCGGCGGGGAAGGAGTGGTCCGTGTGGTGTACTACATCATCCTGGCTACACACATCATCCTTGCGGCGGGATCGTTGCCCTTCATCCTGCTCACGGCCTATCGCGCGATGTCCGCGCAATACCCGGCCCACCGTAAGTTGGCGAAGCGCCTCTGGCCGGTCTGGTTCTACGTGAGCGTGACCGGGGTGGTGGTGTACTTCCTGATCTCGCCTTACTACTAGGGAGCCTACCTTCGCACCATGAAGTTCCGCTTCATTTTTGCCTTGTTCTTCTTCGTCATGCTTCTTCCTCCAGAAGTGCTGGCGCAAGGTTGTGCGATGTGCAAGGCCACCGTGGAAAGCCAGGACAAGGCCTTCGGTGGCCCGCAGGCCATCGGCCAGGGGCTCAACAGCGGCATCCTCTACCTCATGGCCGTGCCCTACCTGCTGCTCTTCCTGCTGTTCCGCAAGAAGATCGTCGGCTTCTTCAAGGAGTTCGCTGGGGCGCAGGGCTGAACGCGTGCGACGCGAGATCGCATCTCACTATATCTTCGCGCCGCGTTCTTTCCGTACGGCTTATCAAGAAAGGCTGAGGGATATGGCCCTTTGAAGCCTTGGCAACCCCTCCCCGCTGCAAGGCGGGGCGCACGGTGCCAACTCCAACCCCGACACCCCGGTCTACGAACCGGAGCGGGGACCAGATGAGCTGCGATCAGGTCCTGTAGCCACGCTATAGCCCAACCTCATCCAGCGCACGGGTGGGGTTTCTTGTTTCTAGGCCGCAGGGAAGCGACGCGCAAGACCAATGAAGACACTGGAACAGCTCGCTGAAGAACGGATCTTGGTGCTGGACGGTGCCATGGGCACCATGATCCAACGGCTCGGCCTCACCGAGGAGGACTTTCACCCGAAGGGTATGGAGGAACACCCGATCCTGCTTAAGGGTAATAATGAACTGCTTTCCCTCTCGCGGCCGGAAGCCATCCGCTTGATCCACGAGCAGTACCTGGAGGCGGGAGCTGACATCGTCGAGACGAACACGTTCAGCGCCACGTCGATCGCACAAGGCGAACACCAGTGCGAGCCGCTGGTTCGCGAGATGAACGTTCGCTCGGCCCAGCTGGCCAAAGAGGCCTGCGCCAAGTACACGGCCCTGGATCCTTCACGCCCGCGTTTCGTGGCCGGTGCCATAGGACCTATGAACAAGACGGCTTCGCTGAGCCCTGATGTGAACGACCCCGGTTATCGGGCCGTCACCTTTGATGAATTGGTGAAGGCCTACGCGGAACAGGTGGATGCACTGCTCGACGGCGGTGTGGACCTGCTGTTGGTGGAGACCATCTTCGACACGCTCAACGCCAAGGCCGCCTTCTATGCCATTGAAGAGGTGTTCGAGAAGCGAGGTACGCGTGTGCCGCTGATGTGCAGCGTCACCATCACCGACGCCAGCGGCCGCACACTCAGCGGTCAGACGATCGATGCCTTCCTGATCAGCATGGCGCATGTCCCCTTGTTCAGCATGGGCCTTAATTGCGCCTTGGGTGCCGCGCAGATGCGCCCCTACTTGGAAGTGATCGCCGAGCAGGCCACATGCAGGACGAGCGTGTACCCCAATGCCGGCCTGCCCGATCAGATGGGCGAGTACCGCGAATCACCGGAAGTGACGGCGAGGCTCGTCGGTGAGTTCATGGCAAGTGGCTGGGTGAACGTCGTGGGCGGTTGCTGTGGCACCACGCCCGCCCACATCGCCGCGTTGGCTGCTGAGGCGAAAAAGCATCAACCGCGTCCGCTTCCTGTTCGCGCATGAGCAAGCTGTTCGTTGGTGCTGGTCTAACACTGAGCGTGCTCCTGGCTTCGTGCTCGAACGCCAATAGTGAGCAGTGGCTGTCGTATAGCGAACAGATCAACGCGGGGTTCGTTCTGAGCTTCGACTACCCTGAAGGGGATACGGTTTGCAACATCGAGAACGCCCGATACATAAGCCGTTCACCAGCTGGAGCGGAAGAAGAAGTAATGCGGATGGCGCCGTGGGCTGTGATCATGGAAGCGGAGGGCACAGATAAGGGGGCTGACCTGTCCGCATACGCGCGCTCCTTGGGTACACCAGTGCTCCAGAAGCAAGATGTCGTATCGGTCGCTGGAGTTGATGCGATACGCACCTCTTTTTCCAAGGAAGGAAGTGGAAGCCCGCTACTTCTTGTCGTCGTTCATTTCAAAAAGTACAGGACCCTTTTCTCCGTCGTGGATAGAAGGACGGGCAAGGGTTCCTTTGATGAGTTCCTGAGCAGCATTCGCGTTGTTGGAACTGAGAAACCGTGAGTTGAAAATGTCCATTCCGAACTACAGCGGCCTTGAACCGCTCCGCATTTTCAAAGGCGCCAACTTCGTCAACATCGGTGAGCGCACGAACGTTACCGGTAGCGCGGCCTTCCGAAAGCTGATCAAGAACGGCAACTACGATGAGGCCGTGAACGTGGCGCGCCAGCAAGTGGAGAACGGCG
>JAGNSU010000020.1:33275-42887 GCA_017987895.1 Flavobacteriales bacterium
GGCGCCAACTTCGTCAACATCGGTGAGCGCACGAACGTTACCGGTAGCGCGGCCTTCCGAAAGCTGATCAAGAACGGCAACTACGATGAGGCCGTGAACGTGGCGCGCCAGCAAGTGGAGAACGGCGCGCAAGTGCTCGATGTGAACATGGACGAGGGCCTCATCGATGGTGTGGGAGCCATGACCAAGTTCCTCAACCTCATCGCCGCCGAGCCGGATATCGCCCGCGTGCCGGTGATGGTGGACAGCAGTAAGTTCAGTGTGATCGAAGCGGGCCTGAAGTGTCTGCAAGGCAAAGGCATCGCCAATAGCATCAGCCTGAAGGAAGGGGAGGCGGAGTTCCTGCGCCAAGCCAAGATCATACGCCGCCTCGGTGCGGCCACCGTGGTGATGTGCTTCGATGAGCAAGGCCAGGCGGACAACTTCGAACGCAGGATCCAGATCGCGCAACGCGTGTACGACCTGCTCACGCAAAAGGCCGGCTTCCCGCCACATGACGTGATCATCGATCCGAACATTCTCACCGTAGCCACAGGCATGAGCGAGCACGATCGCTACGCCATCGATTATATCGAAGCGGTGCGGTGGATCAAGCAGAACCTGCCCGGCGCGTTGGTCAGCGGTGGCGTGAGCAACGTGAGTTTCAGCTTCCGCGGCAACGAACCCGTTCGCGAGGCCATCCACACGGCGTTCTTGTACCATGCCATCCAAGCAGGTATGGACATGGGTATTGTGAACGCGGGACAGATCGGCGTGTATGACGATATCCCCAAGGATCTGCTCGAGCACGTGGAGGACGTGCTACTGGCACGTCGACCGGATGCCACCGAGCGTATGGTGACGTTCGCGGAGCAGTTCAAGGGCGCGCCTTCAGCAGAGGTCGTAGCAGCGCAAGCGGCTTGGCGCGAGGGCACGGTGGAGGAACGCCTGAAGCATGCGTTGGTGCATGGTGTCACGGAGTTCATTGAAGCGGATACGGAAGAAGCCCGTGTGAAGTACCACGAACCTGTGCTCGTGATCGAAGGCCCCCTTATGGCAGGTATGACCGTTGTTGGCGATCTGTTCGGCGCTGGTAAGATGTTCCTGCCGCAAGTGGTGAAAAGCGCTCGTGTGATGAAGCGCGCCGTAGCCTATCTGGAGCCTTTCCTGGAGGAGAAGAAGGCCGCTCAGGTAGTGCTCGGCACACAGAAGGAAGGCGCGAAGAAGGTGCTGCTCGCCACGGTGAAGGGCGATGTGCATGACATCGGCAAGAACATCGTGGGCGTGATCCTGGCGTGCAACGGTTGGCAGGTGATCGACCTGGGCGTGATGGTGCAGAGCGCCACCATCCTTAAGACCGCGCGTGAGATGAAGGTGGACATCATCGGCCTCAGCGGTTTGATCACACCGTCGCTGGACGAGATGGTACACGTGGCGAAGGAGATGGAGCGCGAGGGATTCGAGACACCGTTGCTCATCGGTGGTGCTACCACTTCGCGCGTTCACACCGCCGTGCGCATCGCGCCGCACTACAGCAAGCCGGTGGTCCATGTGATCGACGCAAGCCGCAGTGTGCCCGTGGTGAGCAACTTGTTCAGCGACAATGAAAGCGAACGGTTCCGATCGGAGCTGAAGGAGGAGTACGCCAAGGTGCGCACCCAGTACGAAGGGCACCAACGCGAGAAGGAGTATGTGCCCTTGGCCGAAGCACGGCAGAAGAAATTCGCGATCGACTGGGCCGTAGAACCGCCCAGGATGCCGAAAAGCACCGGGGTTTTCACCTACCGCAACTATCCGCTCGAGAAGTTGGTGCCCTATATCGATTGGACGCCCTTCTTCATGGCGTGGGAACTTGCGGGCAAGTATCCTGCGATCCTCACGGACAAGGTGGTAGGCACCGAAGCGACCCGCTTGCACCACGACGCGTTGAGGATGCTCGACCGCATCGTGAAGGAGCAGTGGTTGCAAGCCAATGGAGTGGCCGCGATCTGGCCCGCGAACACGGTAGGGGATGACGATATCGAGCTGTACGCCGATGCATCGCGGAGCAAGGTGGTCGGCCGTTTCCAGACCATTCGCCAACAAGGGAAGAAAGCACCGGGTGTCCCCTACATCGCACTGGCGGACTTCATCGCCCCCAAGGGAACGCCGGACTTCATCGGGGGCTTTGCCGTTACCACCGGACACGGGGTGGATGAACGCGTGAAGGACTTCGAGAGCAAGCACGACGACTATAGCGCGATCCTGTTGAAGGCGCTCGCAGACCGTCTGGCGGAAGCTTTCGCCGAGAAGCTGCACCAAGAGGTGCGAATGGAGCTCTGGGGCTATGCGCATCATGAGCACCTTACCAACGAGCAGCTCATCAAAGAAGAGTACGACGGTATCCGGCCCGCACCCGGTTACCCGGCCTGCCCGGACCATACGGAGAAGCCCGAGCTCTTCCGTCTCCTCGAGGCGGAGAAGCACACGGGCATATCGCTGACGGAAAGTCTCGCCATGTACCCTACGGCCGCGGTCAGTGGGCTGTACTTCGCCCACCCTCGTTCCAAGTACTTCGGGGTAGGCCGCGTCGCCAAGGACCAGATCCTCGATCTGGCCCGGCGCAAGGGCCAGGAAACGGTATGGATGGAGCGATGGCTAGGCAGTAATCTGGGGTACGAACCTTAGCCCCGGGCCTTTCGTAAGCAGGGGCCGTGCGAAAGTCCTTCTTCCACATTCCTGCGCTGTTCTTGCTGTGCTTCAGCGTGCCGACGCTTGCCCAGCAAAGTACCCGGTTGACACAGGAGAACGGTGATTGTACCGGGGCCATTCCCATCCCTGATTCCGTGTACTACCAACCTTCGGCCGTACGCGGCTTCGGGAACAAATTGGAGATCAAGGAGAATCCCGTGGACCATACGCAGTGGTTCGAGCGGGAGCATCATACCACTTGGTATAAGTTCCGCTCGCCGGTCACCACCAAGCTCACCTTCGACATCATCCCGGACAGTGTAGAGGACGACATCGATTTCCTTGTCTTCGAAGGGGCGGTGCCAGGGATCTGCGATAAGATCGCGAGCAAACAAGTGCAGCCCATCCGCTCGAACATTTCGCGCAACGACAAGGAGATGGGCAGCCGTTGCGGCCTAAGCGCCGATGCCCCCGACCAGTTCGTTCGTTCCGGCATCGGTGCCAGCTACAGCAGTGCCATGGATGTGAAGGAGGGCGACCTCTTCTACCTGGTGATCGACTACCAGGACCGCCCGAAGGCCGGGTACACCATCCATTTCCACTACGACCCTGCTCCACCTCAGGTCCTCGTGGAGGATAAGACGGTCCAAAAGCAGCAGTTGGTGATCAACATCATGGACGCGAAGAGCGGAAAGCCCGTGAAGGCCAACCTCACGATCGACGGGATGGTCTTCGACAAGGTGATCGAGGGGCGCGGAACGAGCACCTACAATTATGAGATGGACATGTACCGGAGCCTGAAGATCGGCTGCACCAGCGAGGGCTACATGTTCACCACCGTCAAGGTGAAAGGGAACATGGAGCCCATGGTGAACGTGGAACTGAAATTGACCCCCATCGCCCCTGGTGAGCACGTGGTATTGGACGATATCCGCTTCGTCGGCAATGAGGACAAGGTGCTCCGCTCGTCGGAAGCTTCCTTGCTCCTGCTCCTTCGTTTCATGCAGGACAACCCCAAGGTGAAGATCGAAGTGGAAGGCCATGTGAACGGGCCGACGTTCAAGAACAAGAAGGAGTTCATAGACCTGAGCACCTCCCGTGCGCGATCCGTTTACGAATTCCTCATGGTGAACGACATCGAGATGGAACGGATCGGTTTTGTCGGCTTCGGGAACTCCCGGATGCTCTTCCCCGAGCCGAAGACCAAGGAACAGAGCGAGGCGAACCGCCGCGTGGAGATCAAGGTGCTCAGCAACTGAGCCCCGTTCGGCCCATCGGGCCACCGTTCATCCATTCGCACCTTCGTGTCGCGGCCGCGCGGATAGTTTTGTCCATGGCGGCACGCGCCCAATGCGCGCCACCGCCTTGGTGATGCGTCGTATCCCCTTCTTCCCGTTCGTCCTCCTCGTCGTCTCCGCCCATGGTCAGTCCGGCTGGACGCTCGAGCAATGTGTGCAACGTGCCGAGGAGCGTAACCTCAGCCTGCGTGGTGCCATCCTCAATGCGGATCTGGCGGACAAGGCACGCGATCAATCCCTGTGGAACTACCTGCCGGATCTGAACGGGGCCGCCACGCACGGCTACAACTACGGCCGTGTGATCGACCGGTTCACCAACACCTTCGCCACGGATCAGGTGCGGACGAACAACTTCTATCTCAGCAGCGATCTGATGCTGTTCAACGGCCTGCGCAAGCACAACGAACGCCGACAGGCCGGCTTGAGCGCTGACGCGGCGATGCAGGGTACGGAAGCAGCGCGCAACATCGTGCGCACGCAAGTGGTGCAACAATTCCTTGAGGTCCTCAGCATAGAGGAGCGCGTTCGCGCCACCGAAGCCCAACTCGCCAGCACCCGCCAACAGGTGGACCGGATGCAGGCCCTGGTGGATGCTGGCCGCAGCGCACGCGCCGAAGTGATGACCCTTATCTCCCAGCAAGCCCAGCAGGATTACACACTGGTCGATCTCCGCAACCAGCGGGAGCGAGCCTTGCTTCGCCTGGCGCAAAGTCTGCAACTCGCTCCGGAGGAGGTTCCGACCTTCGCGCTTTCCGCACCGGCGCTGGGCGCTTTGGGCGTGGTGGAACCCGCGAGCGATGTGGAGAGCGTACTGACCAATGTGCTCGCTCAGGACCCGGCCTATAAGCAAAGCGAACTGGTGGCCTTGAGCGCTGAGCGTGGTGTGGCCATCGCACGGTCAGGCAGTGTGCCTTCGCTCATGTTCAATGCCTCGGCCGGGACAGGTTATTCCGGACGGAACCTTGAGACCGTCGGCGAGCCTGTCGAACTGGACCCCACGCCCATCGGCTACACCCTGAACGGGGACATCGTCTACACCCCTTCCTTCGACTACGATACCCAGGTGCGTCCGTTCGGCAAGCAGTTGGACGATAACCTGAACGAATCCCTGGGCTTCACGCTGAACGTGCCCATCTTCAATAACATGCGCAACCGACTGGCGGTGGATCAAGCAAGGGTGCAACATGAACAGGCCAAGTTGGATGTTGCCGCGATGAAGGATACACGGCGGCGTGATGTGCAGGACGCCATTCTCACCCAACGCGGGGCCTTCAATCAATACCAGGCCGCACAACGCGCGGTGGACGCGGCGGAAGAGAACCTCCGGTACGCCGAGGCGCGGTTCGAGCAGGGCGCTGCCAATTCATTGGAGCTGAACACGGCGAAGAACGACCTGCAACGCGTGATGGCGGATCGCATCACTGCGAAGTACACTTATGTAATGGCCGCCAAGTTGTTGGACATCCTGCAAGGGTTGCCGTTGACCCTCTGAGCCATGGCCCTGATCCTCTGTCTGGAGACCGCCACGCATTTGTGCTCGGTAGCCTTGGTGAGGGATGGGAGGGTAGTGGCGGAACGGAACGAAGAAGGAGCCGGGCACATCCATGCAGAGCGGCTGCATGTCCTGGTGCAGCAGGTGATGGCGGAGGCTATGGTCGTCTTCGATCGTTTGAACGCCGTAGCTGTTGGGATCGGACCGGGCAGCTACACTGGCCTGCGCATCGGTGTCAGCGCCGCGAAAGGCTATTGCCACGCGCTGGGGATCCCGATCATCGGGATCAGCACCCTGCGGATACTGGAGGAGGCGTTCCGAGGGTTGGAAGTGAGTGCCGCGAACGGTGGAATTCTGTTATCCATGGTCGACGCGCGGCGCATGGAAGTGTTCACGCTTCCGATGGACCCAGGAGGAAAGCCCGAACCCGATGGTGCCATGCCGCTGATCCTGGACGAGGCCTGGAGGCGTTCATTGAACCTCGCCGGACCGTGCGTGGTCTTCGGGGACGGTGCGGACAAGGCAGCCTCGTTCTGGCGGACGGAAGAAATGGTGGAGCACGTGCCGGGCGTGAAACCCTGGGCGCGTGCCATGGCTTCGATCGCCCAGGAGCGGCTCGCGCATGGACAGGTGGACGATCTGGCCTACCTGGTCCCCAAGTACGGCAAGGAGGCGAACGTTACCGCTCAGGCGCGACCACCCGCTTCATAGACCCGCGAGGATCACCATCAGGGCCAGGGGATCCAATTCCCCTTCGAGCCGGAGCAACGCATCGCTCTTCACGACGAAAGCGCCCTCCGCCAGGTAGACCGTGTTGCCATCCACCAGGAAGGCGCCATCGCCTTTGTTGCAGAAGGCGCCGTCAGCGCGGAACACTTTGTTCTTTTCCAGGATCAGAGCACAGCTGCTCCTAGCGCAACCGGTACCGCTGCAACGGACGAGTGTGTTCCCATCGGCCACGAACGCACATTGGCCGAGGGCGCCGTACGCGTCCGCCGCACGATAGACCTGGTCGCCCTGCATGATGTACAGACACGGCCCGCGCACACCGAACGGCCCGGAGGCCTGATGGATCCGGTCCCCCTCCACAAGGAAGGCCGCATCACCGGTGTTGGCGAAAGGGCCATAGGCCCAACGTACGAGCACGCCTTGCCCGATCATTTGCATGGCGGGCACCAATGCGCACATCACCAGCACTGATCTCATCGCCGCTCGGTATGGTAGCGCATGATGCGGATCATGTTCGACTCCAGGTCCTGGCTCAGTCGCGCCTTCAAGAACATCGTGTTCTCCTCATACAAGTATTCGTCCCGTCGCACCGCTTTATCGCTGTGATAGAGGTCGGAGGCGGTAAGGTTGCCCGCCACGTCGTAGTGGTAAAGTTCCTTCACCGTGCGTGGGTCCAAGAGATCGGCTTGCACGATACGTTCGGCCAGACGCCCTTTCTCATTGTACCGGAACGTGACCCGGGAACGACGCCCACTGACCAGGTACCGGTCCTCGATGCTACGGAGATATCCCCAGCGGTCATAGGCATGGCGTTGTTCGCGATAGGGGAGCCCCCGATCGTTCAATGTGGTGCGGATCCAAGCCGTATCGCTTTCGGTGCGGTAAACATGCCTCTCTTCACTGATCACGGTACGTTGGCCCGCAAGGAACTGGTACCGGTCCGGCCCCAAGTTCTCGACGCGCACATAGGTTTCGCTAGTGACGCGGCACAAGGAGTCGTAAGTACGTTCCGTGAGGTAGTGGCCGGCCAGGTCGTTCCGCAAACTTTCCTTCACACAACCGTCCGCATCATAGGTGCTCACGGTCGATGCGGTGTCCGTACCCGTACCCGGTCGCCCAAAGGACGTGTTCGCATACACCTGGCGACCGAGATCATCGAACTTGTACAACGTGCGTTCTCGTTGCTCTCGAATGGGTTGTCCATCGCGCTTCACCGACGGTGTGCCGATAATGGCGGTGACGCCGTTGCGTTGGATGAAAGCGGGATCCCAGACCGGCTGAGGCGTATCCTCCGGAACGGTCGGAACGCTGAGTACCTGCGCCATACTGTACGGGACCATTGCCATGGTCACCATCAAGGTCCAGCCTCTCATCGCATCTGCTTCAGGGCTTCCTCCACCGTGCCGACGGGAAGCTGGCACACTTTGTTCTCGCATACGAAAATGGTGCTGCTTCCCTCCATCACTTTGTTCTCGAGCAGGGGGAGTTCGCTACCGGACGCGGTGCCGAGGAACATGCGGTTGGGGACGTAGCTCACCTGGAACTCCTGCCTTAGCCGCAGGCAATCGGGGCCGGTGATGGCGATCTCGTAGAAAGGAAAGACATGCCCCAACATCAGGCGGGCCCAATTGGAGTAGCCTGTCGGGTAGTCCTTCATCTGTCCCTTCACGTTCTGGAGCATTTGCTCGCTCATCATGAGGAAGTCCGGCTTGTCGAGCAAATGCCCGAGCATGAACAATGCGTTCGCCATGCTGGAGTTCGAAGCGGGGATCACATTGTCGTTCACCTCTTTGCGGCGCGCGACGAGCGGTGGGTCGAGGTCGCTCGTGAAGTGGAACATGGCGCTGGTCCGGTCATGGAAATGGGCGATCGCGTAGGCCATCAACACATCCGCGTCGTTCAACCAGCGCTCCTCGAAGGTGACGCCGTAGAGCGCGGTGAGCGCCTCGATGGTGAAGCAGTAGTCCTCCAAATAACCGTTGATGGTGGCTTTGTTGTTCTTGTAGTTGTGCCAAAGCCCACCATCGCTGCGGCGACATTTGCCCAACAGCAGGTCCATCGTGGTACGCGCTTGTTGCAAATAAGCCGTTGTGCCGAAGGCTTCGTACGCGTCGCAATAGGCTTGCACCGTCATCGCGTTCCAACTCACCAGCGACTTATCGTCCAACCCGGGCGGTACGCGCTGCTCGCGCACTTGATAGAGCTTTTGATTGATGCGATCGATGCGTTGCCGAAGCTGCTCTTCGCTCAGATCGTTCCGTTTCGCGAACTCCGCATCGCCCTGCGTCCGAAGGAGGATATTGCGACCCTCTTCCCATAGCGCAGCGCCGCCCACGTTGTAATAGGCTGCTGCGATCGTATGGTCTTCGCCCAGCGCCGCCTTCAGATCACTGTCGTTCCACACATAGAAGCGACCCTCTTCGCCTTCGCTGTCCGCGTCCAATGCGCTGTAGTAAGCACCTTCCGGCGATCGCATCTCCCGCTCCAGAAAGCTCAATGTCCGCTCCACCACGCGGCGGTACTCAGGTTTCCGATAGGCGATGTAGGCCTGGCTGTAAAGACTTACGAGTTGGGCATTGTCGTACAGCATCTTCTCGAAGTGCGGCACCTTCCAGAGGACATCGGTGCTGTAGCGCGCGAAGCCACCTCCCACTTGATCGAACAGACCACCGAGCGCCATCTTGTCCAAAGTGAGTTCCACATGGCGCTTTAAGCCGCTGTCGTTCGTGAGCCAGGCATGACGCAGCAGGAAGAGGTAGTTATTAGGCATGGGGAACTTGGGCGCATGGTCCGGACCACCATGCTCGCGGTCCAATTGCCCCTCCCAGGTATCCACGTACGCGTCCAGTTCCTTGCGGGTGAAGGGCGCCGGATCGCTGTTCAGAGTGATCAGGTCCAGTTCGGCGATGCCCTTCTGCAACTGCTCCGCATAGGAGTGGACGCGATCCGGCTCCTGCTTCCAAGTGGTGCTAAGGTCCTGGAGCATCTGCTTCCATTGATCGGGCGGGAAATAGGTGCCGCCGTAAACAGGTCGGCCATCTGGAAGGGTGAAACAGTTCAACGGCCAACCACCGCGGCCGCTCATTAGCTGCACGGCGCCCATGTACACCTGGTCGACGTCAGGGCGCTCCTCGCGGTCCACTTTGATGCAGATGAAGCGCTCGTTCATAAGGGCCGCAATGCTGTCGTTCTCGAAGCTCTCGCGCTCCATCACATGGCACCAATGGCAACTGCTGTACCCCACGCTCACAAGCACCAATTTGTTCTGCGCTTTCGCCGAGTCGAAGGCCTCCGGGCCCCAGGGGAACCAATCCACGGGGTTGTGGGCGTGCTGGAGCAGGTAGGGACTGGTCTCCTTCGCCAGGCGGTTGGTGTGTTTGTGGGCGGTGGTGTCTTGCATGTCCGGATCGGCTGTACCGCTTGTTCCGCCGCATCCCGTGAAAA
>JAGNSU010000229.1:0-1766 GCA_017987895.1 Flavobacteriales bacterium
CGTTTCGAACCCGCCAAGCGGGCGAAGTTCCCGCACCGTTTCCTCTGCGTGGCGCGCTACATCCCGACCAAGGGCCATCAGACCATCTGCGACGCTTTCGCGGAAGTGTGCGATGCGGGACAGGCGGGCGATTGGGAGCTGTGGTTCATCGGGACGGGTGAGTTGGAGGATGCGGTGAAGAACTCCACGTGCGGCAAGCATCCGCGCATCAAGCACATCGGCTTCGTGCAGGCCGAAGAGATGCACAGCTACCTGGAACACACCGGCGTGTTCATTCTGGCCAGCACTTATGAGCCGTGGGGCGTTGTGGTCCACGAACACGCCGTGGCCGGGTTCCCCTTGATCCTAAGCGATGCCGTAGGCGCTGCCGAGCGTTTCCTGAAAGAGAACCACAACGGCCTGCGCTTCACCGCCGGTGACAAAGAGAGCCTGAAGGCGACCTTCCGGAAGTTCGTGGCCATGAGCGATGATGAACTGCGCCGGATGGGTTTCGCCAGCGCCGAGCTGGGTAAGAACTGGAGCCCGAAGGAATGGGCCTCCGTGGTGATGGAACTGATCCAGGACCGCCGTGGCTAAACCCAAGGTCCTCGTCTTCATCGATTGGTACCTGCCCGGGTACAAGGCCGGCGGGCCGGTACGCAGTGTCGCCAACCTGGTGGACCATTTGCGCGATCGCTTCGACTTCCACATCGTTACCACCGACACGGACTATACCGAGCAGGTTCCTTACGCCGACATCGCCGCCGACCGATGGACCATGCTGCCAGGAGGGGAGAAGGTGTGGTACGCCTCGCGCACTGGGCTCTCTACGAACGCGTGGAGACAGTTGCTGGCTCGGGAACGCTGGGATACGGTCTACATCAACGGCATGTATTCACGCTGGTTCAGCATCCTGCCGCTGAGGCTGTTGAAGGGTTCGCAGCAACGTCGTGTCGTAGCCGTGCGCGGCATGCTCGCCAGCGGCATGATGAAGCACGGAGCATTGAAGAAACGGGCCTTCCTCGCTGCCATGAGGCTGTTCGGGGCCTACAGGGGCGTGGAGTTCCAGGCGACCAATCAGGAGGAGCTACAGGACGTGAAAAAGTGGATCTCCTCGGACGCCATCGTCCATCTGGTCCCGAATCTTGGGCGTAGGTCCGTCGCTGCCGCACCGTCGGCGCGTGCAAAGAAGCCCGGTGAGCTTAAGCTGGTCAGCGTGGCCCGCATCGCGGTGGAGAAGAACACGCTCTTCGCGATCCAATGCCTTCGTGATCTGACTGGAGAGATCGCTTTCGATCTGTTCGGCCCGATCTATGACCAGGGCTATTGGGCCCAATGCCAGCAGGCCATCGCTGCGCTTCCCGCGAATGTCCGTGTCAACTACAAGGGCGTTATCCCCTCGGAGCAGGTGCCTGCGCTCTTCACGAATTACCACGCGCTCTTCATGCCCAGCCAGGGCGAGAATTTTGGGCATACCATGGCCGAGGCGCTGGCCAGCGGACTTCCCCTGCTGATCAGCGATCGAACCCCCTGGCGCGGTTTGGAAGCGGCCCGGGCCGGATGGGATCTCTCCTTGGAGGATGGAACAGCCTGGCGCACGAAGCTCATGGAACTGGTCGCCATGGACCAAGCCACCCTGGCCACTTGGTGTGAAGGCGCGTTCGCACTGGGCAAGCGATCTTTGACCGATCCTGAGCCCGTCGAAAAGAGCTTCGCGCTCCTCACCGGACAATGACCCGCCCCACCGTCGACCTCAGCCGCTTCGACAACTCCGATTTCCCCAAGGG
>JAGNSU010000229.1:1866-3115 GCA_017987895.1 Flavobacteriales bacterium
ATGAAGATCTCCGTGATCACCGTCTGCTTCAACGCAGCGGAACACATCGATGAGACCCTGCGCAGCGTGGTGATGCAGGACCACGGCCCGGTGGAGCATATCGTGATCGACGGCGGCAGTACTGACGGTACGCTGGAAAGGATCGGTCGCTACCGCGAAGTGATCGCGCATTTCGTCACCGAGCCGGACAAGGGTGTGTACGACGCCATGAACAAGGGCCTCCGGCTAGCCACAGGCGAAGTGATCGCCTTCGTGAACGCCGGTGATATGATCGCCCACCGCAGCTGTCTGAGCGAAATGGCCGCCGAATTCGCCAAGGGCGATGCTGACGCGATCTATGGGGACGCATACATGGTGGACCCGAAGGATATCCGCAAGGTGAAGCGCTTCTGGAAGGGCGGCGTGTACAAGCGCGAAGCCTTTCGCAGCGGTTGGATGCCACCGCACCTGGGTACTTATATCCGCAAGGAGGTCTACGATCGTTTCGGGCATTTCCGCGATGATCTGCGCGTGAGCGCGGATTACGAGTTGATGTTCCGCTTCATGTACAAGCACCGCATCCGGGTGCGCTACGTGCCGAACGTTTTGGTGCGTTTCCGGCTGGGTGGAGTGAGCAACCGATCGCTGGCCCACGTTTGGCGGGCGAATGTCGAGGTCTACAAGGCGTGGGGGATGAACGGAGAGCGCGTTTCTCCATTGATCGTACTGGCCAAACCGCTGCGCAAGCTGGCCCAGTACTTTCGGGCCCGATGAAGAAGGTCCTGGTGATCCACTACTCCCAGACCGGCCAGCTCTCCGGCCTGTTGGACAGCATTGTTCGTCCCTTGGAGGAGGCCGGGATCCAGGTGGACCGCCTCGCTTTGCGGCCTGTCACGCCCTATCCCTTCCCATGGACGCGCCTCACCTTCTTCAATGCCTTCCCTGAATCCGTAGGGCGCGACCCGATCCCTTTGCAACCCTTCGAGATACCACCCGATGGCCCGTACGACCTGGTGATCCTGGGCTACACCATCTGGTTCCTCAACCCTTCCATCCCCTTCAACAGTTTTCTCAAGCATCCTGACGCGGCAGCGTACATAAAGGACCGCCCAGTGCTCACGGTGATCGGGGTTCGCAATATGTGGGTGATGGCCCAGGAATACACCCGGCGCGCCGTCGCTTCGCTGGGTGGGTGTATGGTGGGCCACATCACCGTGGTGGATCGCAGCAACAACCTGGGGAGCGTGATCACCAGCATCCGCTGGATGTT
>JAGNSU010000230.1 GCA_017987895.1 Flavobacteriales bacterium
CTGGGGCGTGCATTGGTGTTGAGCGATGCGGCGCACTCCTTCGGCGCTACATACGGCGGCAAGAAAGTAGGAGGGCAGGCGGATATCACCGGCTTCAGCTTCCATGCGGTGAAGAACCTGACCACCTCGGAGGGCGGCGCGCTCGCGTTCCGCCTGCCTGAGCCCTTCGACCATTCGGAACTGTACAAGTTCTTCAACACCATGAGCCTGCATGGCCAGAGCAAGGACGCCCTGGCCAAAACGCAGCCCGGCGCCTGGCGCTATGATGTGGAGTTCCCGGGATGGAAGTGCAACATGACCGACATCCAGGCCGCGATAGGTCTGGTCGAATTGGATCGTTACGACAATGACACGCAGCCAAGACGCAAAGCGATCTGCGAGCGGTACGCCGCCGCGTTCGGTGCCGACCCGCGTTTCGAGCCGCCCTTGTTCCGGGATGCGGAACGCGAAAGCAGCTACCACCTTTACATGCTTCGGGTGCGCGAGGTCACCGAGGCCCAACGCGATGCTATCATCACCGCGATCGCGCAACGCGAAGTGAGCGTGAACGTTCATTTCATCCCGTTGCCTTTGCTCTCCTACTACAAGGCCCAAGGCTATCGCATCGAGAACTTCCCCAACACCTACAAACAGTATAGCCGTGAGATCAGCCTGCCGGTGTACTACGACCTGGCCGATGCACAGGTGGATGAGGTAGTGGCAGCGGTGAAAGCGGCGGTGAGCGAAACAATGGGCTGATCCGTGACAGGATGATCAAGCGGTTGTTCGATCTAGTGTTCTCGGCCACAGCCCTGCTCTTGCTTCTGCCCCTGCTCCTTGTCCTCGCTGCGGCCGTGGCTATGGGCTCACCGGGCGGCGCACTCTTCCGGCAGGAGCGTGTCGGGCTGAACGGGCGTTCGTTCCAACTTCTGAAATTCCGGAGCATGCGCCCCGGCAGTGAGGCGGAGGGGCAGATCACCATTGGGGGCAACGATCCGCGCATCACCCGGGTGGGACGCGTGCTGCGTAAGACCAAGCTCGATGAGCTTCCCCAGTTATGGAACGTGCTCTTGGGCGACATGAGCCTTGTCGGTCCACGGCCGGAGGTGCCGCGCTACGTGGCGTTGTACAGCCCGGAGCAACGAACGGTGCTCAGCGTTCGCCCGGGGATCACCGGCGCGAGCAGCCTGGCGTACTTCGAAGAGAGCGAGTTGCTGGCCCGTTCGTCCGATCCGCACCGCACGTACGTGGAGAAGGTGATGCGTGATAAACTGGCGTTGGAGATCGAATACGTCCGGACCCGTTCCTTCGGCATGGACCTCGGCATCCTCTGGAGGACCTTCGTGCGGTTGTTCAGCCACTAAGGCTGTACTGGCGGACCCGCATCGCCCAACACCGCGCGCAGGCGCTGGAGCTCCGCAGCGCGCTCGCTATCGCCCTGCTTCTCGTAGCAATGCTGCAGATTGTTCAGTTGCCGCCGGATCATGTCCTTGTTGGAGCACGGCTGATAGAACATCTCGTTCGGCTTGATCTTCAGCTTTTGCAGGAACTCATCGATCTCGTTCCTGCCGAGTATATCGCCCTGGCTGAAGGGATTGATGTAGAACAGGATGTTCTGCTTCTCGTCCGCACCAATGGCCTGTTCTTCCAGGTAGGCCAGCACGAAGTGATTCGGCAGGTTCACGCCGCGCAGTGGCAGGCCCAGATCCTCGGCCACTACCTGGTAAATGATGGAGAGCGAGAGCGGATTGCCCTTGTGCGACTCCACCACATCGTTGATGAAGCTGTTCTGCGGGGCGTGGTAGTTGCGTTTGTTCCCCTTGAAACCATGCACTTGGAAGAAGATGTGGTTGAACACGCGCACCTTCTCGAAGGCGGTGAGCCCGTCGTTGAGTTCCAGCCAGATGTCCTGGCGGAGCGCGGCCAGCTTGGCCTTTACGCGTTGTTCGTCCAGGTCCGTATAGCGATAGCGGCTCACGATCAAGGCGCCTTCGAGGAGGTCCTCCCCACCGGCCTCGCTCCATGCACGCAGGCGGGTCTCCACATGGTCCAAATGGATGGTGTGGAGGATATCCTCGATGCGGTTGCGGAAGAGGTCGCCCAGATCGTTGAACTCCCAAGCGCGCTCCAGGGCGGGTATCACGGGATCGCCCAGGGAAACGATGCGGTCGCGGATCTGGAGATAGACCCCCTCATCGGGGTCGTCGATCAAGGTGATCAGGGCATGGATCTCGTTCTCGCTCATCGCTGCTAGCCCGCGCAAGCCTTGCGGCGCAACGAAAGTATTCGCGGCCCGATCCATCGCCGCGCGAGATCGGCGATGTTCTCACAAGACCGTTGTTGATCGCCTACGCCGTGGTGCGCTCCAGCACTTCACCCACCATCCGTTTCACGGCGGCGTGGTGGTCCTCGCTGAACTTTTTGAGGAAACGGTTGGCCACGACTGTGCAGACGGTGGCTGCCCGATGGCCCAGCAAGGCACTGAGACCGTAGAGCGCGCTGGTCTCCATTTCGTAGTTCACGATGCGCAGATCTCCCCGGCGGAAACTGGTGAAACGATCGTTCAGTCCATCCACCGTGGTGCCCAGCCGCACTTGCCGCCCCTGGGGACCATAAAAGCCGCCTGCGGTCGCTGTGATGCCTGCGTGGTTGCCCTCGGCCAGTAGCGCGGTCAATGCGGGATCACCCTTCGCTATGTAAGGGTGGGGCAGGGCATCGGGCCAGGCGGTGTGGCTCTCGAACGCCTGAAGCAGCGTGCGTTCATCGGCATCCTGTTCGTGCGCGTAATAGTGCAACACATTATCCAAACCGAGGCCATGGGAGCTCACGATGCGTGCGTCCACCGGTATATCCGGTTGCAGCGAACCACAAGTGCCCAAGCGCACGATCCGCAACGAGCGATGCGTTTCTCTGGGCGTGCGCCGCTCCAGGTCCACGTTCACCAGAGCATCCAGTTCGTTCAGAACGATATCGATATTGTCCGTGCCGATGCCTGTGCTCAGGGCCGTGATCCTCGTCCCGTGATAGCTGCCCGTATGAGCGACGAATTCGCGGTTCTCGGTGCGCAGTTCCACGTGTTCGAACTGATCGCTGATCAGCTTGATCCGTCCGGGATCTCCGGCGACAAGGACCA
>JAGNSU010000097.1 GCA_017987895.1 Flavobacteriales bacterium
CGCTGGAAGCCCGAAGTCGCACCAGCCATCGAGGCATACATCGACCGACTTGCCTCCCTCTCACCATTTGAACCAGTCATGTTGGAACCCGCGTTCAACGAAGTGCTTCAGGAGAAAGGCATGAAGGTGGGCCAGGTGATGCCCATCTATCGCCTCTTCGTTGCTGGTCGCATGCAGGGTCCGGGCATGTTCGACGTGAGCGCGTTGCTCGGCAAGGACGAAGTGGTCCTTCGCCTGAAGGCCGGGCTCGACCTCTGCCGCTCATGGGCCTGATCAATGTGAACGGGATCCGGGTCTTCGCCTACCACGGGTGTTTGCCCGAAGAAGCGCGCATTGGCGGCCAGTACATGGTGGACGTCTCCGTGGAAGGAGCGTTCGACAGGGCAGAAAGCAGCGATGCGCTGGCGGATACCGTGGATTATGGCCGGATCACGGCGATCGTAAAGGAACAGATGGCGCAGCGCAGCAGGCTCATCGAACACGTTACGCGGCGGATCCTGGAAGCGCTCAAGGGCGAATGGCCCGGGGTTGGCCGCTTCCGCGTGCGCGTAGTGAAGGAGCGGCCACCCGTGAACGGGGATGTCGCGCAGGTGGAGTACGTGTTGGAGGGTTAGCTCCGCCTATCTTCGGCCCCGTTCTTTTCCCAAGGTCGCGTGGCCGAGTGGCTAGGCACAGCTCTGCAAAAGCTGCTACTGCGGTTCGAATCCGCACGCGACCTCCACGAAGGGTCCCCATCTCGGTGGGGACTTTTCCTTTACACCCCTACCTTGTCCATACCGATCGCGCCCGAAATGCGTTGACCGCAGTGTCGATACCGAAGCCATGACCTTGATCGTCCGCTCGCTCTTCCTGCTTCCCGTCCTTGTTCTCCACGTGTACGCCGCTGGCCAGCAACCCATAGGCGCATGGCGCGACCACCTACCGTATTTGCGCATGGTGGATGTGGCCGAAGGTGGTGGGCGCGTCTATTGCGCCACCAGCACCGGGGTGTTCTCCTATGATCCCATTAGCGGCGAGATGGAGCGCATCAACAAGACCAACGCGCTCAGCGATGTGGACATTCGAGGCCTTGCTTGGAGCGAACCGTTGCAGACATTGCTCGTGTACTACGGCAATGGCAACCTGGACTTGATCCGGGGCACCACCAGCTACAACATGGGTGATATAGAGCGCAGTGCGATCCTGGGAGACAAGGCGATCTATTCTGTGCACTTTGAAGGATCGACCGCCTATCTGGCGTGCGGCTTTGGTATCGTGGTGGTGGACCTGGAGCGCCGCGAGGTGAAGGAAACCTGGTTCATTGGCCCCAATGGCGGGCAGTTGCAGGTGAATGCGCTCACCTTTTCCACCGACTCCATCTACGCTGCTACTTCCACCGGGCTCTTTACGGCGTGGCGCAATTCCCCGAACCTATCGGCCTTCAGCAATTGGCGCAAGCGGACGGACATGGGGGTCGAAATGGCCGATGGCCCGTTCGATCTGGCGATCACATTCGCGGGAGACCCGATCATAAACTACCGCAAGACGGCGGATGATAACGACACGCTCCTGATCCTGCAGGAGGACAATACCTGGCAACGGTTCGGTCCTGCGTTCAGCAGGAGGAACCGAGGGTTGAGCGTGAGCGCGGATGGTGCGCTGCTGGTGACGGCACACCAGAACGACGTGCAAACGTTCGACAGCGACCTCGGTTTCATTGGCCAGACATACGGTTATGCAGGACTCAACTGCCAACCCGCCAAGGCGGTGCGCTCCACGGCCGGTTACTTGTGGGTGGCCGATCGTGTTTCCGGCCTGGCCAAAGGCACAGGCGGTGATCAAGGGAGCACGGTGCGCCCCAACGGACCGCTCAATGCTAGCGCGTACCGCATGGACGCTCGTGGTGGCGCCCTCTATGTGGCCACCGGGGGCATCGAGGGCAATTGGGGGAACAAGTTCCTCAAGGACGGGGTGCATCACTACGTGGGGGGAGAGTGGCGCACAACCGATCTCACCAACAATGCGATCATGGCTGCGGGAAACGCGTTCGGTTCGGTCGTGAACGATATGATGGTCGTGGCGGTCGACCCCAACGATCCCGACCATGCCTTCGGCGGAAGTTGGGATGATGGGCTGATCGAGTTCAGGGGCCGCGATGCGGTGGCGAATTACACCGCGGGCAACAGTTCGCTCGGCATCGTTACGAACGACGGTTCGGGAAAGGTGAACGTTGCAGGATTGAGCTATGACGCCTCTGGTAATTTGTGGATGACCAACGCGTGGTCCTCCGAACCCGTATCGGTGTTCACGCGGGCAGGTGCTTGGAAGAGCTTCACCCCGGGATCGCTCCTTGGCGGTAACCTGCTGTTGGCGGAGATCGTGGCGGCGAGCAACGGCTACAAGTGGATCGTTCGCCCACGCGGCAACTCGCTGCTGGTCTTCAACGATGGCGGAACCATCCAAGAGACGAGTGATGACCAATGGAAGTTGATCAACAATACGCCCGGGACTGGCGGGCTTCCTTCGCCCGATGTTTTCTGCGTTGCGGAAGACAAGGAAGGTCAGATCTGGGTGGGGACAAGCAAGGGTATCGCGGTATTCTACACCCCATCCGCCATCTTCGGGGAGGACGGCAGCTATGACGCCCAACAGATCCTCATCGAACAGGACGGCAACGTGCAGATCCTTCTTGAAACTGAATTCGTTAGTTGCATTGCGGTAGATGGTGCCAACAGGAAATGGATAGGTACGCAAACAGGCGGGGTCTTCCTGGTGAGCGCGGATGGTCGCGAACAGATCCAACACTTCACACAGGAGAACAGTCCGCTGCCGAGCAACACCATCACCACGATCGCCATAGATGAGGTCACCGGTGAAGTTTTCTTCGGTACCGATCGGGGTATCATCGGCTACCGCAACGATGCCATTGAAGGCGGCGATGAGGCAAGTTGCGCCAGTGTGTTCCCCAATCCTGTTCGCGAGAGCTACACAGGTCCTGTTGCCATCACCGGGTTGGTGCGCGATAGCGAAGTGAAGATCACCGATGTGAGCGGCAATCTCGTGTATCGCACCACATCATTGGGCGGCCAGGCCATTTGGAACGCCAATGATATGAGCGGCAATCGCGTGGCCACGGGCGTATACATGATCTTCGCCACGGACATCACGGGCACTTATAAGTGCAATACGAAAGTGCTCGTGGTTCGCTGAGCACCCTGTCGTCCGGGCGGGGGTCGAACGGTATCTCGAACGACAAACCCACATGCTGCAGACCTCGCACGCCGTCGTGCTCAGAACGATCAGGCATGGCGACCGCACCACGATCCTGAAAGCATGGACGCGCCATGCGGGGGCTCGTTCCTACGTGGTGCGAACAGGCAGCAAGAAGGGGAACTCCTCAGCGGCGTTGCAACCTTTGAACCGCGTGGAGATCGTTGCCGATGAGCGGCCCGACCTCGAGCTGCACCCCGTGCGCGAGTTGCGGGTGGAGCGGCCTTTTCTTAACCTGCATCAGGACCCGATACGTGCTGCGCTGGCCCTCTTCACCCAAGAGGTGCTTTACAAAGTACTGCGCGCCGAGACGGCGGACCCGGCCCTTGATGGGTTCATCCACGAAGCGCTGGAAGTGATCGACACGGGTTCGGACCTCCGCTGCTTTCCACTGGTGTTCCTTCTGCAATTGTCCGGTCATTTGGGCTTCTTCCCGGAGCCACCGTCCGGCAACGATGACCACTTCGATCTTCAAGAAGGGTGCTTCTATCCGGCGGGTGTGCTGCACGGCCATACCATGGCTCCTCCGTTGAGCCTCGCGTTCATCCAGCTGCTCGATGTGGACCTCCAACACTTGTCCGGGGCCTCCTTCCCGGTGAAACAAAGGCGCGAGCTGTTGGACCACCTGTTGCTCTACTTCCGCTTGCACATCGACGGCATGGGCGAGTTGCGGTCCCCGGCGGTGTTGCACGATACGCTGGCCTGAAGGCTCACGACCCGGGTGTACATTCGGCCTCCGTTATTCCAACCATGCGCCGCACCACCAGTCCACTTCTGCTCTGCGTTCTGTTGTTGCCTGCTTGCTCGGACGCCCCAACGCCCATGAACGCCACTGAATTGCTCGCGCCACCCGTGGCACCAAAACGCCAACATGAGATCACCGCGCACGGTCATACGCGCAATGATGAGTACTACTGGATGCGCCTGACCGAAGAACAGCGGAATGCCGACCCTGCCGACGCGCACACCAAGGAGGTGGTCGATCATCTCAACGCGGAGAACGCGTACACTGAGGCCGTGCTGGCCCCTGTGAAGGAGCTTCGCGAGGACCTTTTCGCTGAGATGAAGGCCCGCATCAAGGAAACGGATCTCAGCGTTCCGTATCGCGAGAACGGATACTGGTACCAGCAGCGCTTCGATGAAGGGAAGGAGTACGCAGTGCACATGCGCGCGAAGGCAACCTCGTCGACCGCGCCGCAGGATGCCGATGCCGCCTGGCTCGAACTGCTCAACGAGAACAAAATGGCCGAGGGGCACAGCTATTTCGACCTCGGCGATTTTGAGGTGAGCCCGAACAACAACATCGTTGCGTACAGCGTGGATGTTGTCAGTCGGCGTAAGTACGAGATCCGCTTCCGCGACATAACCACCGGTAACGACCTGTCCGATGTGATCACCAATACCGGTGGGGGATGCGCCTGGGCGGACGACAAGACGGTGTTCTATCCGCGCAAGGACAAGACCTTACGCAGCTACCGCATCTATCGGCATGTGCTCGGCACCGACCCCAAGACCGATGTGGTTGTTTACGAGGAGAAGGATAGTGCCTTCAGTTGCGATGTGTACCGCAGTCGCTCGGAGCGTTATGTGATGATCGGTACCGAAAGCACGCTCAGCAGCGAGCACCTCTTCCTTCCGGTGGACCAGCCCACGGGCAACTTCCAAGTCTTCCTGCCGCGCGAGGAGGAGCACGAGCATTCCGTGATGCATGTGCAGGGAAACCCCGGCAAGTGGTACATCATGACGAATTGGAACGCCCAGAATTTCCGCCTGATGGAGTGTGCCGAGGGAGCAACGGCCGACAAAACGAAGTGGAAGGAGGTGGTGCCGCACCGCGCAGAGGTGTTGTTGGAGGATGTGGACACCTTCCGCGACCATTTGGTGATCACCGAACGGCGGGAAGGCCTGACCCATATCCGTGTGCGCCGCCTGAGCGATGGCAGGGAGCATGAGATACAGTTCACCGATCCGGCCTATGTGGCGTACAGCGGAACGAACCCGGAATGGGATACCGACAAACTGCGCTACGGATACACATCCCTAACCACCCCGGGTAGCGTGTACGAGCACGACCTCAACGCGGCCACTGACATCCTGCTCAAACAACAGGAGGTCGTCGGAAGCTTCAAGCGCGAGGATTACACGAGCGAGCGGATCTGGGCACCTGCGCGTGATGGCGTGAAAGTTCCCGTGAGCATCGTTTATCGGAAAGGCACCAAGCTCGACGGAAGCGCTCCATTGCTTCTGTACGGATATGGTAGCTACGGCAGCAGTATCGATCCCACCTTCAGCAGTGCGCGCCTGAGTTTGCTCGATCGTGGTTTCGTTTACGCCATCGCTCACATCCGAGGTGGAGAAGAGCTTGGTCGTAACTGGTACGAGAACGGGAAGATGGAACACAAGGCGAACACCTTCACCGACTTCATCGATTGTGCTGATCATTTGGAGAAGATGAAGTACGCCGATCCCAAGCGGATCTTCTGTCTCGGCGGTAGTGCAGGAGGCTTGCTCGTTGGTGCCGTGGTGAACATGCGCCCCGATCGCTGGAAGGCGGCATGTGCAGAGGTGCCCTTTGTGGATGTGGTGACGACGATGCTCGACGAGAGCATACCGCTCACCACCGGAGAGTTCGATGAATGGGGCGACCCCAAGGAAAAGGAGGCATACGATCGCATGCTGGCATACTCGCCGTACGATAACGTGAAGGACGCGAACTACCCTGCATTGCTCGTGACCACCGGCCTGCACGATAGCCAAGTACAGTATTGGGAGCCGGCCAAATGGGTACAGCGCCTGCGCGAGCACCAGAAGTCGAACGCCCCGATCCTTCTCTTCACCAATATGGAAGCGGGCCACGGCGGTGCTTCAGGCCGCTTTGAATCGCTGAAGGAGGTGGCGCTGATCTACGCGTTCTTTCTGGAGCAGGCAGGCTTGGTGAAGTAGCGCCCTTGTCCATCGCCACCGTTGCTGGCCGATGGCGGACCGTTGTTCGCTTGCCCCGGCGCGAGTTGCCGGGGACTCCGCACATTCGCCTGCGATGTACCTAGTCGTCGATCAGAGCAACATCAACGCGCCCCGTTCGCGCATGACCGGACCGGTGATGGGGTCCTCCGTTTTGCAGGCGCTGGACCGCGAGATCCCTTTCGGGGGCTTTGCCATCAAGTACGTGATGCATGGCACCGAGCGCTATACGGTGAACGGGAACCATTATGCCGTGCGGGATGGGAGCTACCTGCTGGCGAACGCCCACTGCAGGGGTCGTGTATCGATCGAAAGCGCCGCTCCTGTTCTCGGGCTTTGCGCCGACCTCACCCCCGGCGTGCTCAACGGTATGGTGTCGGCTTGCACCCTCCCTGAGGCGATGGATGAGCCATCCTTTGCATCGTTCTTCACGAGCGAGGAGTTCCCGGAGAACATCCACACCGCCAGCGGAACGCATGTGGGTGTCATCATGCAACGATTGTCGGATGTAATTCACGTCGACCCCTACCGCGCGCATGATATCGGGCGGGAAGTGTACCTGGCCTTGGCAGAAGCCGTGATCGCCGATCACTGGGCGCTTGTACCGGGCTTGCGGAGGATCGGGGCGATAAGGTCCGGCACGCGCAAGGATCTCTTGCGCCGCGTGGAGCGAGCCCGAGCGTTCATGCACGCCAACCAAGAAACGGCTCTCGATGTTGGCGTCATGGCAAGTGAAGCGGCCATGTCCGAGTTCCATTTTTTCCGGGCCTTCCGCGCTTTGCATGGTATCACACCACATCAATACCATCTGGCGCTGCGCCTCGTGCATGGAAGAGAGATGATCATGAAAGGAGCCGAGGTCTCGATCGCCGCCATGCAATGTGGCTTCCCGGACCTTGCGAGTTTTAGCAAGGCGTTCAAGCGGAGGTTCGGCCAACCACCCTCGGCAACGGTTGGTGGATCGAGCAGGATTTGACAACCCATGTGGTTGCAGGTCGGGGTTGCTTTGGGCACCAAGTCTATTACCATGAAGCAAATGCTACGCGCCGCGCTCCTGTTGGCTGTCGTATTCCTAGGGGTCGCGGCCAGATCCCAGACACCGGTAAGTCCAGCCTTTGCGGCCGTGCTCCAACAAAAGCTGGACAGTTGCGTGAACGCGTATGATGTGCCCGGCATTTCGGCCACATTGCTGTTGCCAGGTGGTCGTTTTTGGAACGGAGCCGCGGGTGTAGCGAACATTTACACGCAGGAGCCGATGGACACGGCGCTCCTTTTCCAGCAGGCGAGTGTGACCAAGTTGTTCACGTCGACATTGATCATGCAATTGATGGAGGAGGGCGAGCTGGAACTCGACGACACGGTGGGGGCTTTCTTGCCGACGATCCTGCATGTTCCTTCGAACACCAGGATCCGCCACCTGCTCAAGCATCGAAGTGGGCTGGCCGACCTGGTCGCTGATCCGAACGCGGCCAACTCGTGGCTGCTCAACCCCAACTACATCTGGGACCCGCAGGACGCCATCGAAACCTTCGGTGATGACCCGCTCTTCGCCCAAGATGCGGCGTTCACCTATTCCAATACGAACTACGTCCTGCTTGGCATGATCATCGAGCAGATCACAGGTGTCCCTTATGCGGAGGCGCTTCGTACGCGGATCCTCGAACCGTTGGGCATGGATCAGACCTTCTTCAGGCCAACAGAGGCACTTGGTGGCCCACTCGTTCCGGGCTGGAGTTCGCTGAGCGCGGCGAACACGTACACGGACGACATGACCTACTTCCTCGGGCCGAGCTTTGCCAGCATGGTGTTCGCTGCGGGGGCTTTGGTCTCGCGGCCTTGGGACGTGGCGCGTTTCAACCGTGGACTTTTCAGCGGCGGCCTTCTCGAACCTGCCACGAGGGATACCATGCGTGTATCCACCAATGTGAACATGGGCGGTGGGGCAACGGGCTACGGCTTCGGCACTATGCGGTATGTGTTCGCGGGCCGCACCTACTTCGGGCACGGGGGCGATATCAATGGGTTCACCCAGCTCAGCATCCATAACGAGATGGACAGCGTTACGCTCACGCTCTCCATCAATCGCAACAATGCACCTCGCGGTCCGATCGCATCAGCGCTGCTTGATATCGTATTCCTGCAGCTACAGGTAGGACTATTGGATCACGCGGACCTCGATGGGGCCTTCGATCTGTTCCCCGTGCCCGCGAAGGATCATGTGGTCTTGCGCATCTCTCCGGCCGCTGGATCGCAGCGCATCGAAATGATGGATCTGAACGGTCGGGTCTTGATCAGTGGACCGGCCTCGGGTGTCGACCAGTGCACGATCGACCTTCGACCTTACCCATCAGGCACCTACTTGGTCCGCCTGATCACAGAAAACGGCGTGCGCACGCGCAAGCTGATGGTGCAATGAACCAAGGCCAAAGCGATCATTGGTTGCGCACGCACGCCGTTGATCTTTCAGAGGTATAGCACGATCGGAGCTTGCCGAGGAGCCGCGTGTCCTAGCTCGCCAAACTTTCCACGCCCACGATCTCCTCGGGTTGCATGGAGATCACCTGCACGGGTGTTGCACTGCTCTGCAACCGCTCGTAGTCGCGCACACTAGCGAAGAACAAGCGTTTGCTGGCGCTACCGCCAACGTTGTCCGAGGTCTCCACTTCCCACACCACGCCGTAGATCTCCTTTCCGCTGCGCAGCTTGAAGCGACAGTGGCGATGGGCGTATTGGCGGATGTGAGCGAAGTCCATGGATCGGTGAATGCCCCGGAAAAGTAGATGGATGTGATGCCGAACGCACGTTCCATTTTTCAACACAACGCGCCGCGCTGTGGATAAAACGACATCACGCGGGATGCTATTGCTTGAAGGTCAACGAACTCGTGATGATCACCCTTGCGGTGCGCGCACCTTGATCTTGGTGCCGGGCTTCAGCCCTTTCAGATCGCCGTTCAATTGACGAAGGTCCTCCACGCTAACGCCTTGATAGCGCTGCGCGATGCTCCACAACGTATCGCCTGGCTGTACCACATGGTAGATACCCTCGGTGTTCGAGTCCGGCTCAGCAGCCGCTGTTCTCTCGGAGGTCTTCGCCGCGCTTCGCTTCACCACGAGCGTTTGTCCGGGACGGATCATGTCGCTGCGCAATCCGTTCAATCGCTTCAACGCGCTCACGGACGTGCCGTATTTGTTGGCGATACTGCCGAGCGATTCCCCGCGTCGTACAGTATGCTTCTTCTCCGTTGTTTCCTGCGCGATGGCTGGTAGTTGGGCATCTGTTGCCACCGTTGCCGAAGTAGCACGCGCAGCCTGGTAGCTGTAGCGCATGGCCTCTTCGTTGGAGACGTAAATGCCAGCCGCGTCCTTGGGCAAGTAGATGCTCACGGGTTCGTCCACGTCCGGCACCACCCCCAGCTTGAAGGAGGGGTTGAGGTCGCGGAGCTCTTGCACGGTTCCGCCGGTAAGCACCGCGACGGCGGCCAGGTCTAGCGGATAGCACACTTGTACCGTATCCACTTCGTACGCGCAATAGGCTGGCGCGATGGGGTAGATGTTGTGGTCCGCGTGATGGGAGAAGAGATAGTTCACGGCGATGAAAGCAGGAACGTAGCCGCGTGTTTCGCGTGGAAGGTGGTCGTAGATCTTCCAATAGTCCATCTGGCCACCGCTTCGGCGGATCGCCTTGTTCACATTGCCCGGCCCGCAGTTGTATGCAGCCAGGGCCATCTCCCAGTTGTCATACAAACCGTGTAGGTACTTCAGGTAGCGGCATGCGGCCTCGGTGCTCTTGTACACGTCGTGCCGCTCGTCCACATAGCTGTCGGCATGAAGGCCGTACATCTTGCCCGTTGGCAACATGAACTGCCACAGGCCCACGGCACCTGCGCGCGAACGTGCAGCGGGATTGAGCGCGCTCTCCACCACGGCGAGGTACTTCATCTCCAGCGGGATGCCGTAGCGATCCAGTTGCTCCTCGAAAACGGGGAAGTAGAGTTCCGCAAGACCGAGCATGCGCGAACTCATTTCGCGCTTGCGCACGGTGTACAGGTCGATGTAGGCCTGGACCGGTTGGTTGTAGATGAGGTTGAAGGGTGTGCGCTCATCGAGCACCGTGAGGCGGTGCTGCACTTCGCCTGCGGACCAAACGGGAACTTGTGCAGAGGTGAAGCCATGCACGTTGTGCGCTGCGGTGTCAGTGCTGAAGGTGGAACGCTGGATCCACGGTAACGCGGCCAGATCGTCCAGACGTGCGACGACCGGATCATCGGTGCTGAGTCGAACGGCGGTACTGTCCGGTTGCGCCAAAAGCAAGGCGGGAGCCATCGCGCAGCAGGAAAGGAGCAGGTGGATTTGCATCTGTTTCATTCCGCCAAAGCGGGAGCGCCGAAGGTACTTGTACTACGCAGGAAGCTCCCCCGTAGTATGTGGGCGGTTCGTCCACAGGGGGATGTGGACGCCTAGAACAAATGCTTCACCGCCGCCAGCAGGCGCGCCTCATCGAAAGGCTTCGCCATCAACTGCACGCCAAAGGGGAGCCCATTGGTGTGAATACCGGTGGGCAGGCTGATCGCAGGAGTTCCAGCGAGGTTCGCCTGCACGGTGAAAATGTCCTGCAGGTACATGGCCACAGGATCGGTGATGGCACCGTGCGCGAATGCCGTGGTCGGGCAGGTTGGCCCGAGCACCAAGTCGTACTTCTCGAAAGCCTCCAGCGTTTTGTTGCGGATGATGCGGCGCACGCGTTGTGCCTGGCCGTAGTACGCATCGTAGTAACCAGCACTGAGCACGAAGGTGCCGAGCAGGATGCGCCGCTTCACTTCCGGGCCGAAGCCTTCGCTGCGACTGAGGCGATAGGTTTCCTCCACACCATTCGCGGCTTTGCTACGGTGGCCGAAGTGGATGCCATCGAAGCGCGCCAGATTGCTGCTCGCTTCCGCCGTGGCCAGGATGTAGTAAGTGGGTACTTGGTGGTCCAGCAACGGAACATCGATCGGCTCCACCACATGACCATCCGCCTTCAATCGGTCGATATGTGCTTGCAGGTGGGCTACCACCTCGGGATCCATGCCTGCCCTTTCCAGCCCTTCGCGGAAGTAGCCGATGCGGAGCTTTCCAGGATGTGCAAGTGTGACCCGCTCAACCGGTTTGCGGCTGGTGGTACTGTCGCGCGGATCGTTTCCGGCCATCGCCTCATACACCGCAGCGATGTCTTCGACCGTATGTGCGAAGGGGCCGATCTGGTCGAAGCTGCTTGCGAACGCGAT
>JAGNSU010000098.1:0-6887 GCA_017987895.1 Flavobacteriales bacterium
AGATCTTCGTGGCCAAGTTCTCCAGCGATGGCACTACGCTCCTCTACAGCACCTACTTACCGGGCAACTCGTCGGAGTTCGGCACCTCCATCGCCGTCGACGCGTTGGGCCGCGCCTACATCACCGGTGTGGTCGATCTCAACTTCACCGGACAGACCAACTTCCCCAGCACGCCCAACGCCTACCAGCCGGTACATGCGGACGGCCCGGATGCCATCCTCACCGTGCTCGATCCCACCGGCTCCTCATTGGTGTACGCCACCTTCCTCGGGGGTGACGGTGGCGAAAGCGGTTATGGTGTCGCGCTCGGCCCCACGGGCATCGCCTATGTCACGGGCACCACCAGCTACATCGGCTACCCGGAGGTGGCCGCCACCAACTACCCGCAAGGCGACAAGGATGTCTTCGTCGCCAAATTCGACATCGCGCAGAGCGGCGCGGCCAGCCTGATCTACTCGGTGCGCATCGGCGGAGGCCCCTTCTCGCAATGCACCGCGCATGGCATCGCCGTGGATGATGCGGGCAACGCTTACGTAACGGGATCCACGGGCTTTGGCAACGGCACTTTCCCAGTGACGCCTGGCGCATACAATACCGTTTATAGCACCGGTGTGGATGGAACGGCGGTCTATCTGCTCAAGCTCGGCACCACGCTGCCAGTAGCACTGGTGTATAGCACCTTTCTCGGCCCAGGCATGGGCACTTCGGTAGCTGTGCATACCACCACGGGCGAGGCCTTTGTGAGCGGGAACACCTATACGCCGCAGTTCCCCACCACTCCCGGCGCATTGCAGACCGTGCATGGCGGTGCCACGGACGCCTTCGCGCTGCGGATGAACGCCGCCGGCTCGGCCCTCATCTACTCCACCTTCCTCGGCGGCCCGGGCTACGACCAGTCCACGGACATCGTGTCGAATGGAGTGAACGAAGCCTACGTGGCGGGCATCGCGCGCGATGGTTTTCCCACCTCGCCGGGTGCGCTGCAACCGGCCCTCGCCGGCGGGCTGTCCCAGGACATGTGGGTGGTGCAACTGAACAGCACGGGCACGGCATACGGCTGCGGTGGTTCCACCTATTTCGGAGGCACCTCGGATGAGTACTACGGCAGTTTCTACGACTACCTCGCGCCGAGCCTGGCGCTGCACGACAGTGGCGGACAGGATACACTCAGCATAGCGGCCACCACGCACTCCCAGGATTTCCCCACCACCCCCGGCGTGTACGAACCGTTGAAGGTGAACGGCATCGCCGATCAACCCGTGTTCTTCAAGTTCACCTGTGCGAGCATGCCCATGGCACCGGTGGCCGGCTTCAACGCCGATGTGCTCCCTACCTGCACCGGCGCGCTCGTGGACTTCGACGACACCAGCATCAACGGCGCGGATACCTGGACCTGGTCCTTCCCCGGCGGCGCGCCTACTTCTTCCACCGCGCAGAACCCGCAGGACATCAGCTATCCCGCAGCAGGCAACTACACCGTTACGCTCATCGCCTGCAATGCGATCGGTTGCGACACTGTCGTGCAACAGATCACCGTGGCACTGGCACCCCCGGCCACCGTGGACCTCGGCAATGACACGACCCTGTGCGATGGAGGCACGGCCACGCTCAATGCCGATCCCGGTTTCGCCACCTACATCTGGGAATGGAACGGCTCGCTACTCTCGGATGGTACGTCCTCCATCACCGTCAGCGAGCCCGGGGTCTATACCGTTTCCGTTGCGGACTCGGCCGGTTGCTCGGGCGTGGATACGGTGGAGGTCGACGTTCTCAATACTCCCACGGCGGACTTCAGCTACGCGGTGGAAGAGACGCCCTGCGCATCGCCGCGCTTGAACTTCATTGGCGCCGCTGGGGGCACGTCCTATCTGTGGGCCTTCGGGGATAGCACATCGGCCACTGGTCCGCAGCAACAACACACCTATGCCCTGTCCGGAACCTACACTGTAATGCTCACCGTGAGTGATGGCCCCTGCACCAACACTGCAACGCAGACCGTGTTCGTGCCCGAAGCCTCGGCCCTCGCGATGGGCCCGGCCGTGGTACCGAACGTCTTCTCCCCGAACGGCGATGGGGTGAACGACTGCTTCGCGCCCGTCGGCCTCGAAGACTTCGCGAATTGCTATTCGCTCGTGGTCTTCGATCGCTGGGGCGTGGCCGTGTTCCGCTCCGGTTCACCCAACGCGTGTTGGAAAGGCGTGAACGATGCCGGTGACGCACTGCCGGACGGGGTCTACTACTATCTGCTCACGTTAGGGGATGTGGAATACCCAGGCGCGGTGGAGGTGCTACGGTAACCCATGAACCCGGCGTCATCACGGAGCGCGGACGTTGCGCAGCAACGTGGCTCCGCGCATCCGGGATCTCAACCTGACGCGATGGAACCGCACGTCATCCCGGAGCGCGGACGTTGCGCAGCAGCGAGGCTCCGCGCATCCGGGATCTCAACGAGACGCGATGTTGAGATCCCGGATAGATGGGTCCCGACGCTGCGCGTCCCCCATCTTCCGGGATGACGTTCGGGTATTGCGCGCACCTTTGCCGCATGCACCCATTCCAGTTCCTCCGTCTACTCTTCAAAGGCCCGAGCCCGCAACAGATGGCCGCGCAACTGCGGAAGCCGAGCGGCTTCATGGCACGCAAAGTGGGCGAACGCATGAACGCCGCGAACCGCTCGCTCTACGAAGGCGCGTGGAAGGCGCTGGACCTGCGCGACGGCATGAGCGTGCTGGAGATCGGCTTCGGCAACGGGCTCTTCTTCGGTGAGCTCGCACGCCGGGCGAAGAACCTGAAGCTGCATGGACTGGACTTCAGCCAGGAGATGGTGGAACAAGCCTCTGCACGCAACGCGGACCTTATCGCATCCGGCACCTTGTCGCTCGTACACGGGCCCAGCGATCACATGCCTTTCGCGGATGCATCGTTCGATCGCATCTTCTGCATCAACGTGGTCTACTTCTGGGACGATCCCGCCGCTCATCTGCGGGAGCTGCGCCGTGTGTTGAAGCCGGGCGGCACCTTCACCGCCGTGTTGCGCACCCGCTCTTCCATGGAAAAACTGCCCTTCACCCCCTTCGGCTTCACCATGTACGAGCAGGCCGACTGGGAGCGCGTGCTGCGCGCCAACGGCTTCGATCCCACCAGCACCACGGTCCTACGCGAAGCGGAGATCGAGTTCGCCGGCTCGCGCTTCACGCCGGAAAGCCTGGTGATGGTGGCCGCGATCGCCTAGCGGCTGGCCCTCCTCACCCCCGCAAGCTCTCCGAGGGGACCCTGCGATCACGTTCATAAGCGCAGGGTCCCGAGGCGGAGAGCCTGCACGGGGGTGGAAGACTTCAAAGAGTTTGTCGCGTTGCTCGCCTGCGGGATCTGAAGTGAACTGTCGGTACCGCGATGCGGCGTTAAACCAGCCCTCAGACCAGCCATTTCCGCAGGCGATCCTTGATCAGTGCAAGCGTTGTCGGTGATACCTCACCGAGGGCCCCTTGGATCACCTTGTCGGGCAGCGTGCTGAGTTGAGCCACGCGCACCAAGCTCGGTACCCGGAGTCCTGCGCGCTCGAAGTCCGGATGATCCGTGTCTACCAAAACATCGAGATCCTTGACAGCGCGATGCAACTGCGTGCTCACCGCGCAAACCAGCCAGTCGTTGAAGGGTGGCACTGCGCTGATGACAATGGCCGGTCGCATTTTGCGCTGACCATCGCCTTGCACGAAGGTCCAGCGCACCACATCACCCGCCTTCATTTCCCGTAGTTGGGGTTCGGCTCCTTCAGCACCAGTCCACTGATGTCCGGCTCATCCTCGCCATAAGCGGCCTGTCCAAAAATGGTGGACGCCGCAATGAGCTCCTCCTCGTGTTCCTCCTTGCTGCCGGGCGCTTTGGCACGCAGCAGGTCCAGCAGGCGTTTCACCTTGGCCAATACAATGGCATCGTTGGTGGAGACCAACTGTTGCACCAGCTCGAGCTTGAGCGCTTGGATGTCCATGGCGTTGACCAAAAGTAAGTGGTTGAAAGCCGCTCACGCACGCATCTCCCCGGCAACCTCCCCACCTTCACACCCGTCACCGAGCCAACCCCATGCGCTTCCCCCTCCTCACGGCATCCGCCCTCCTCCTCGCCGTTGCTCTTCACGGGCAAACGCCGAACCCCGTCTGGTGCAACAGCACTTCCTCCGTCCCCCCCGCCATCCTCCAGGCGGCGCAGGGTTACGCGCCACGCGGCAGCACGCGCTATGTGAAGATCAAGGTGATCATCGCCTCGCAGAGCGCGCCGGGGGGCGATGCGAGCACACCGAGCATTGTGCAGCGCGACATCGATGGCATGAACGAACTCTTCGCGCAGAACAATACCGGCATCCAGTTCGAACTGTGCGGGCCCGTGCAAGTGGTGGACAACGACAACCTCTACGCGCTGTGGAACCTGGACCCGGCCACCCTCAACCCCTACTATGAGCCGGGCTACATCACCCTGGTGTATTGCGCCCTGCTGCCCAACGGCCTCGGCGGTTTCGCCATGGGCGATCTCGTGTACCTGCGCGGCTCCGGCAGCGCGCAGATCGCCGCGCACGAGGTGGGCCATGTGCTCGGCCTGATGCATACGCACGACGCCGTCTTCGGTGCCGAACTCGCCGACAGCAGCAATTGCGCCACCGCCGGCGACTTCATCTGCGACACGCCCGCCGACCCGAACCTCTCGCTGCCCGATATGATCGACTACGCGGGGTGTACCTACATCGGCACCGTCACCGATGCGAACGGCGATACCTACGCGCCGAGCACCACCAATATCATGAGCTACGCGCCCTGCGAGCTCACCACCTTCACCCAAGGCCAGGCACAGGTGATGCAATACGTGGTGGACAACGTGAAGACCAATTTGCGCGTGAGCCATGTGCCCATCGCCATCACGCCGTTCGATACGCGGCAATGCCACAACGTGGGCCCCATCCAGCTCTCCGCCACACCCGCGCCAGGCACTTTCGATGGCCCGCTGGTGAGCGGCACCACCTTGAACAATGCACCGAACACACCGGGCGAATACAGCGTGACCTATGCCCCGGACACGCCGCCGCTGGACAGCACCACCGCTGTGGACCAGGCGTTCTTCATCTTCGATCAATACCTCAACTACAACTACACCTATACCGTGCTGGACAGTTTGGTGCAAACCATCCACGCCGGTGCCGATGGCCGCCTTACGCAAGTGGACTTCCTGTTGCACGACAGCCTGCCCAACAATTTCCGCTTGCGCGTATACAGCGGTGAGGGCACGGGCGTGGTGCTGCTGCACGAAAGCACGCTCTCCGCTCCCGCCATCCCGGACACTTCGTGGCTTTCGTTCGCGGTGGCGGATCTCGTGCCCATGACGGACGGCGTGGTCTACACTCTGGAGCTCGTCGCGGACCATGCCTTCACGCAGGTCACCGGCTTCGGTGCGGGCTGGGCCTATTACGATTACAACCGCGGCAGCAGCAACGCCGGTGGTTTCCGCGATGCCGCCTTCCGCACCTGGGTGCATGCGCTGCCGCCGTGCCAAAGCGCCATCCGCTACTACGAGCTCTACCAGCTGCCGCCGCATTACATGCTGAACCTGGCCGATGCCTATTGCATCCACGAGGTGGACAGCGTCTGGCTCTTCGGCGATAATGTGCTCTCGCCCGATGCCGAGATCTGGATCGAAGGGGTACACACCAACGGCTTCACAGCCCCTGCCCTCGGCCTGGGTACGCACGAACTGCAATACATCAACACCGCGTTCGGCTGCACGGATACCACGGTCTCCATCATCAATATCACCGCGCCCGCCGCGCTCAGCCTACCGGCCCTTGACGCACCGGTGTGCCTGGCCACCACACCCTTCGTGCTGGAAGGCGATCCGCTCGGCGGCTACGTCACGATCGATGGCGTGCGCGACAGCCTGCTCGCTCCCGCCGCGCTCGGCCTCGGGCCGCACGTCGCGGGCTATTATTCCGAAGGCGTGCTGGACACCGTCTCCTTCACCGACCAGGCATCCGGACTAGGCTCCTGGCTCTCCGCCGCGCAAGGCGGGGTAGCCGTGGGCACTGCGGTGTGGCAATCGTTCACACCCCGGTTCAGCGGGCGGCTGGAGCACCTCGTCTTCGCCCTCTACGGCCTCAATGGCCCCTACAGCTACGGCGTATCGCTCTTGCACGGCACCGGCACGGGCGGCATCCTGATCGATACGGACACCATCACCCCCAGCGGCTCCTACCCGGACATCCTCGGGAGCATGCACCCCGAGGTGCTGCGCGATTCCGCCTACACCATTCAACTGGAGCGTCTGCCGGATACGCTCAGCACGTCGGACATGATCTACTACTTCACGGATGGCAGCCAATACCCACGCGGCACCGGGCAATACGACACCACACCTGATGTCGACTTCTACTTCCAGGAGACCGTGAGCCATATCTACACCTGCGCCGACTCCATCACCGTGCCTTTCACGGTGGAGGTGTGTACGGGGGTGACCGAACTCGCCGAAGGCGATGTGGTGCTTGGGCCGAACCCCTTTGCGGATATGCTCACGCTGCGAGCCACGAGCGATGTGCGCTATGTGCTCTACAATGCACTGGGGGCGGAATTGCTTTCGGGGTTTGGGCGCGCTGACGCACCAACCAACATTGGCACTGGGCAGCTGGCGGCGGGGCTTTACACGTTGCGTTGCGCGGCTCCGGATGGGACAGCGGGGCGGGTGTTCTCGGTGGTGAAAGAGTAGGAAGAGCGTTCGAAGGGCTGGAAGCGCATCGATGTGAAGGGCAGACGTGGCTTTTGTTGTTCAGCGGAGCGCTCCGCCGAACAGGAGGGGACTTCACGTGTTCAACTCCCCTCCTGAGCAGCGATCACTCGCTGCGGGTGCATAAG
>JAGNSU010000098.1:6987-11232 GCA_017987895.1 Flavobacteriales bacterium
GGGTTGGGGGTGGTTTCCAAGCCGCGTTCCGAAACCAGATCGAAACCACCCCTACACCCCTCCTTAGACGTTCGGCGGATCGGTTCCTCGGCCGCTGCTCGGCCTGCGGAACTCCGCTGACGCTAAATGCCGAACAGGAGGGGACTTGACGGTTGGGAGCCATTCTTTCGCTACCACGCGGATCGCTTCCAAAACAAGTTCTGGGTCCTCCAAGATCTCTTGGTTCTCGAAACGCAGAACCTTGATCCCGCGCTCCTTCAAGAACTCATCACGTTCGCCATCGTTCACGGACCCAATGGGATCGGCATGTTCCTTTCCGTCCAACTCGATGGCCAAGCGAACCTCGGGGCAATAGAGATCCACGATGATATGCGGACCAAGACTGTGTTGACGTCGGAACTTCAACCCATCGAGTTGCTTGTTCCTCAAACACGACCACGGCGTCGCCTCTGCCGAAGTGCCTTCTGTCCGCAAGCCTTTGCGGATGTGCTTCAGTCTAACGCTATTGTGGAATGAGCCCATTGATGGAAAGGTAATACGCGAACAACTCCCCTCCTGAGCAGCGATCCCTCGCTGCGAGTGCATAAGGAGGGGCTGGGGGTGGTTTCCAAGACGCATTCTGAAAACAACTGAAACCACCCCAACCCCTCCTTAGACGTTCGGCGGAGCGCCCCGCGCGCCGACGCCGGAGCGCTTTGGCGCAGGCGCCCGAACAGGAGGGGACTTCACGTTCATGGGTATTATTGTAACCCAACCACCCCCAATGCGCCCTCTCTCCTCCTCAATCGTCATCGCCTGCCTCCTGCCCCTCCTAGCCGGGGCCCAGGGGCTGATCCCCGCCACCGGTGAATTCCGCGTGAACCAGAACGTGCCCAGCGACCAGTACCAGCCCCAGATCGCCGTGGGCCCGAGCGACGACTACATCGTGGTGTGGAAGAGCAACCTGCAGGACGACAACACCGCCAGCATCTACTTCCGCCGCTACAACAGCGCCCACATCGCCATCAGCACCGAACTGCTGGTGGCCACCGGCAGCAACTACCAGGAGGATTACGTGGTGAAGGCCTTCTACTGGTCCGCCGGCCGCTTCATCATCGCCTGGAACACCAGCAACGGCCTCTTCATGCGCGTGCTCGAGGCCGACAACACCCTGGGCGCCGTCGTCGACCTCGAGGGCGGCCAGCACTGGGACCTCGCCCTCCGCAACAATACCCTGGCCCTGCTCTACGGCACCGGCACCGCGCAACTGTACGTGCGCGGCTACGACCTGGGCACCAACGCCTTCCTGGGCCCCGCCGTGCTGGCCACCGAGAACGCCGCCGACGACTACGAGATGCCCAACATCCGCTACAAGAGCGACGGCAGCCTCGTGGCCATCTACGCGCGCGCATACCCCAGCCGCATCTACCGCAAGACCTTCGACAGTGACTTCCTCGCGCAGATCAACGAGACCATCGTGCATGACGCACCGGGCATCTCGCTCAGCTGCATCGATGTGAGCACCAACGCCAGCGACGAGATCTTGATCAGCACCAAGTGGGGGGTGAACGGCACCGATGTCTACACGGCCTGGCTGCTCGATGCCAATGGCAACATCCTCCTGGACGAGCTCGGGGTCTACAGCTGCGCCTATGCCTATTACACCGCGGAGTGCGCCCTGTACGACAACGGTGATTTCGTGATCGTGATGGGCAACTGGCTCAGCCTGAACGATACGGAGCACTACAATGTGCGCGGCATCTACTTCCACAACTACGGCCAGCAGAGCACCGGTGTGGTGGTGATGAACACCACCCTTCCCCAGGAGCAGGTCTACCCCGCCGTGGAGAAGCGCAGCGACGGCGGCTTCGTGGTGGTGTGGCAGGGCAACGGCTTCCAGGGCGATACGCAGGGCATCAATGCACGCGCGTATGCGGGCGCCACCTTCCCCGGCTTGCAGGCCACGAGCACCGCCACCGTGGTGGTGGATGAGACCGGCACCACCGGCACCCTGGGTTTGCGCCTCGGCACCCAGCCCATCGCCGACGTGGTCGTGGACCTCAGCGTAAGCGATGCCACCGAAGCCAGCATCGATGTGCCGCAGATCACCTTCACCGCCGGCAACTGGGACCAGCCCCAGACGCTTACGGTGACCGGTCTGGACGATGTGATCGATGATGGCGATATCGACCTGAGCGTAGTGGCCAGCATGAACGTGCTCACCGCCGATCCGCTGTACGCCGCCATGGGCCCTGAATACTTCGCCGTGCTGAACTTGGACGATGACGCCACCTTCACCATGCCCCTGGCGCAGACCTTCTGCCGCGATATCGGCATGAGCGGCGTGAACGTGCTCATCAACAACCTGGGTTCGCCCATTATCGGCGTGCAAGCCACCAGCAGCGATCAGGGTATCGTTCACGACGCGGACATCGCCGTGACGCCGGTGAACAGCATCACCTATGCCGTAAGCATCACCGGGCTGGAGGACAATGCCCCGGGCACCTGCCTCATCCAGGTGAGCGCCACGGATGGGCTCTTCGATTATACGGATGCGTTCACCGTCACCACCCTGGGCGAAGTGCCCGTGATCCTCCAGAACGGTGGGGACCTGGCCAGCAGCACCACGGGCGTCTCCTATCAGTGGTTCGTGGACGGCGGCTTCATCCCCGCGGCCACCGCGCAGACCTGGACACCCCAGCAGAACGGCGATTACACCGTGCTGGTAGTGGATGCCGACGGTTGCTACAATACCTCCGCTCCCTTCACTTACGTCAGCACCGGCAACGCGAACGGCGCCATAGCTGCCGAGGACATCCACCTCTACCCCATGCCCGTGATCGCCGGTGCGGGCCTCAGCATCACCGGCCTGCGATCCACGGATGTGGCCGCCGTACACGCGGTGGATGGACGGATCTGCGCCGCATCATGGGAAGGCACAGGTACCAACACCTTGCTGCGCACCGGATCACTGGCACCGGGCAGCTATGTGCTGCGGGCGAAGGATGGGCGGGCGTGGAGGTTTGCAGTGAAGTAGGGCGCCGCGGCTTTCGAGCCAGTCGGCCTAACGCCACGGATCATAAGGTGGGCGCAGCCCATAGGTCTGTCGGCTGTGCGGCATTGCGGCACGGCAGCCTAGTGCCAAGAGGCCTATAGGCTTCCGGCCGCCTTTCTGGGCGTCTATAGCCGAGGCCGAACCTGAGCAAACAACGAGGCCCTGTTTGCCGCGGACGAACCTCTTCGTCATCTTTACAGTAGCTCGAATAGACAACTTGTGTTCCATGAATCCAGAATCCGTAATACGAAGGGAGGCTCAGGAGTTTTTTGATGATGCCCTCCACAGCGAGCTTGGTGGTCAGGCCATTGGGAAAATTCATTTGCTTCGGCAAAGGCTCACAGATTTCTACTCGGTCGAAAACAAGGCAGTGTTTCTTGACGAAATTGAGTTGTTAGTAGCAACACGACTGCAAGAACATCGCGATAGAGCTCATGGTGGTCAGCCTAAAGAAGGCTGTCCTCAAGAAGTCGATGCCGAAATATTGCTATTCTATATACATCAAGAAATTGACACTCTTCCAAAGATTGCGAGAACGATAACTGTAGAACGACCAAAGCATTCTCGTCATAAGGTGTTCATCAGCTACAGCCACCAAGATCAACATGTCCTTTCGGACGTGCAGCGGCACTTTAAGCCGTTTCTTAAGGCTATCGACATCTGGGATGATACGAAGATTAAACCTGGACAGAAGTGGAAGGAGGAAATCCGCCAAGCCATCGATCAGTCCAAAGTGGCTATCCTTCTTGTATCGACCGACTTCCTTGGCTCAGAGTTCATCTCGACGGATGAGCTACCTCCATTACTTAAGGCTGCCGAGGAAGATGGCGCTGTCGTTCTGATTGTGATTCTGAAACCATGTCTCTTCGAAGACTTTCCGAAGTTGAACGAGTATCAGGCCATGAATAGTCCAAATCATCCCGTTTCCCGAATGGACGTCAACGAGCGGGAGGAGTTGTTTGTGAACCTTGTGCGACAGACAAAGCGCGTTCTGTCGGAGTCCGCCTAGCTCACACGAGCCTCCGCTAACCCGGCCTAGCAGCCGAGCAAGTGCCGGGATACAAGCCGCACGGGCAGGCCCCAGTGTAGGCTTCCCCAAGATCGGTCCGATCATAACTAGAGGTTGGCTGCGCGGCATTTGCGCGCAGCGATCGGCAAGGGGCTACTTTCAACCACACTGTAGCCATGAGAAAGTCGAAGTTTTCGGAGCA
>JAGNSU010000099.1 GCA_017987895.1 Flavobacteriales bacterium
GATGCCACCGAAGCGACCGCCCCAGAGGAATCCACCGGCAGCATCGAGTTTGAAATAGAAGCCTTCGGCATCGCCGACGGCGACCACCGGGAACGAGCCCGGCCCGGGATCCAGGTCCAGGGTGGTGGAGAAGATGCCACAGCCATGGATGCCGCCATCGGGCCCCTCGTACACATCGGTGACGTTGCGGCCGCCATTGCCCGGCAACACACGCGCCCAGTTGAAGGTGCCATCGGGCTGGAACGAGGCGACCAGGCCGCCGTTCTGGGTGTTGCCCAACGGAATGGTGTTGCCATCCACATAGGCATCTGGTTGCACATAGCCACACACAAGGATCTCCCCTGCTGCGGTCATGGCCAGTCCGGAGAGCGCATCGGTGCCAGATCCTCCGATGTCCTTCGCCCAGATCAGTTCGCCTGCAGGGCTCAGCTTCACCAGATAGCCATCCTGCCCACCACCGACCAATTGCGTTACGCCAGCACCGGGGTCGAAGTCGGCAGTGCCGCCAAAAGCGCCAGCAACGTAGATGTTCCCGGCGGCATCCGTGACCAGGTCCTGCACCCATTCCAGCTGCGTCTCATCCCCGCCGAACTGCGCCACCCATTGGAACCCACCGGAAGGGTCCAGCTTGCACACGTATCCATCTCCGTCACCGATGATCGTCACCATGGCCACTCCTGGCCCGGGGTCGAAGTCGATGTCATTTTCAACCTGCCCGCCGATGATGATATTGCCTGCGGGGTCCGCCACGATCGCCCATGCATTGCTGGTGCCCGTTGGATGCAAGTACCGGCCTTCGACCAGGTATTGCGCGGAGGCGTTGATCGTGCAAATGGCGAGGATCAGGGTAGTTGTTCGCATGGGTCGGTCCGCGTTTCTATTGAACATCGCTATGGTGGCGTGAATGTGAACATAGGAGTTTCTCGACCCGCGCAGGGTGTCCTCTCCGCCTCCGCAGTGGTCTGTGCGTGCACTTAACGGATGACCCTGCCTTCGGCAGGCAAGCCTGCGGCGCGGAGCCGGGATTCAGATGCGGAACAACGCGATCTCGTCCTGTAGCTTGTCGAAGCCTTTGTCGCCAGTAACCAGCGGCATGTTCAGGTATGCAGCGGTGGCCGCGATGATGCAATCGGGCAGTTTCAAGCCGGTCTGCTTGCGGAAGTCGATGGCATAACGGCGTACCTCAGGCTCGGCGCCGATGATGATGCACTGATCGAGGAAGGCGCGAATGCGCCGTGCCTCGGCAACAGAGAGCCGCGATGCCGCAAGCACTTCGATCTCCGTGATGAAGGAGATGTGGATGTCCGCGCCTTCGAGGAAGTCAACGACGGCCTTCTCATTGGAGAACATCCGAATGAGGGCGTTGCTGTCGGCGAGGATGCGCTCACCACTCATCGCGCATGCGCCTCACTTCCTCCAAAGCCCAATCGGCCATGCCGGGCACAGCGCCAGCGAACTTGCGCACATCGGGGAGCGCGCGCTTGGGCCGCTTCGGTGCGGTCTTGCGCACAGTGGCTTTGCGTGCTGAACGCTTGTTAGCGAGCTTGCCCATGGTGAGACGAAGATAAGAGAGCGCCCTCAGCGTCCAGGATCCGAGACCAGCTCGATCATGCTCCCAGGTCCTTGCGGAGGTCGGCCAGTTTGCCGTTGCGCACCTTGCCTGTCTTCAGGTTGCGTGCAGCGGTCTTTACACGCTTCGCGAGTGCTTCACGTGCGGCCTCGGCATACGCCTTCCGGATGATGCCAGCGGCGAGTTCCTTCTCTTCCATCGGAAGGGCATCGAACTGCTCTATGACATGATTGACGTCGTTGGTCTTCATTGGCGATGCAATGTGCTCAAAGATAGTCCTACGCCCGCGCAGGGTGCGCCCTACATCGAAGCCCCCAACTGCGCGTAGGGTGTCCGTGGGCTGAGCGCAGCCGTAGGCTACGCTCGACAAGAACAGGAGCATGGTACCCTGTGGCTACCCTTCGCCATTGCTTTGGTCATCCATCGCAGCGCCATGAGTTCCGAAGCAATGGAACTTGAGGCGATCCAGTGGCCGAGGCTCACAACGCCTGTTCCTCGGCCAGCTTCAAACAGTCGCATTCGAGCGCACTGTCAACCGTGTCCTTCAGGACGCGCATATCATTCTGCGCACGCGCGCGGCCGGTGCGCTCCAAGTACACCATGGTACCCGCGCCTGCCAGTACGAAGGGAAGGAAGAAGAAGCCCCACGGTGTTTCGTGCAGCAGTTGTTGGGCAAGGCCCAGCGTGATACCGGTGAGACCGAGCAGGGTAAGGCCGACGTAGCCAGCCGCGAAGAGCATCCAGATGCCAGGACCGGGGCCGATAAGGCAGCGCACCAAGGTGCGGCCATTGCCCAAGTCCTCGAAGTTGATGTCCATTTGCGGCGTCCATGCTTGCGCAGTGCGCCTCGGGAAATTCAGTGTGATGTGGTAGTGCGCGTTCTTGAGCCACAACTCGCGGGGATTCTCTTCGCGCAAGCGGTCACTGATGCGTTTGGTGATCTCGGTCCCCGCTAGCTGCGACTCGAATTTGAACCGTGGCCTTGGACCGGGCACCTTCATGCCGTGAATTTAGCCGTCTCGCGATACGCAGCCCCCGCTCCCGCGGATCTCTTCCGCTGCTTCGGATCCGTAAGCCTGCCGGAGGGCAACAGAAGGTCTCAGAACAAGGGATCCTGCGACTTGCCACTGGTTGCGCTAACGGGTTCTCATTCGAGAAGTTTCTAAGCCCACGCAGGGTATCCTCTCCACCAACGCAGGGGTCTGTCCGTGCACTTAACGGAGGACCCTGCTACTCACGTTCCACCCGGAACCGTTTCGATAGCCGGAGCGTCTAGATCTTCAGGAATCGGGCAACGGCAAAGGGCCGATCGAAACGCAATAGGAGTGGCGAAGCAGGCAGCCCGTTCAAGTCGATGATCCCGCCTAGCAGCCGACCCACGCGCAGGATCCGCCCCGTCATATCTGCGATCGAGTAACGCTGGTTGGCAAAGGGCTGGTCGTCGATGCGGAGAAGTTCCGCTGGAGCATCGTATCGCCAGGAAATGGCGTGGGGGTCGGTGTTGTCGGGCACTCCGGTCTGGCTGGATGCGATGGTGATGAGATCGATACCCATGGAAAGTCCGCCATTGAGCGAATCGATGCCCAGTGCGTGCGAATCGTCGTCATCCTGCGGCAGGAACTTGAGCGTTAGCGTCGCTGCGGGAGCCACGAAGTACAGTTCGCGGTACTCCCACTGCAAGCCTAGGTCGGCAGCGCCAATGTTGCTTGCACTTGTCTCCGTGATGCCGGCCAGGATCGTTCCGACATGGACGGACCAGGAACCGATCGTATCCCGCACGTGGGTACGCGCATCCACGCACTGGTAAAAGGAGACGCGGTACTCCGCACCCGGAACAAAGCCGCCGACCGCCTGTTGGATCCCTTCATGGTAGGTCCAACCCGTGCCCGGGCTGGTACCATGTATCCCGGTGAGGTAGGTGTCACCCGAGAAGGGTGTGCCCATTACGCCGGTGAATGGATCTGCACCGCCGACCGAGCTGAGGTCCGGCGTGGCCGTGAATGTGTTGGTCGCCTCGCATATTGGATCGGTATGGGCCACCACCTGCCATTGATCGGGCAAGCAGCTGAGGTGGTCCACTGTTCCGTCCAGATCGCCGTTCAGGAGCGTCTGCCCATTGGCCACGCACTGTATCCCAGTGAACAGGAAGAGGGTGATGCTGTGCTTCATCCTTGCGGGTGTTCAAGCATTTATGGACCAACGACCGGCCTGATCGAGCTGGTGGTCGAATGTAGGCGCAGGTAGTTGGTTTCAAACCTCCGCCGCGGGTCTGTCCGTGCACTTAACGGACGCACCTGCGGCTCGCAGCCGCGATCACTTCCTCTTCCGCCTGAGCTTCTTCTTCGGGTGCTGGCTGGTGTGGAACACACGCATCACCACCACCGTCGTTCCGTCAAGGCAGTTGATCGGGTTATCCATCGTCCAACCGCGATCTTGTTCGTCGATCAGGGACTGAATGCAGGCCGATCATTGGAGGATGTTCTCTGCATGACATACGAGAAGGGCGTTCGGGCCCACTTTCGCATGGCGTTCGAACTCGAGGTAGAGCAACTTGAACCGGACCTGTATAAGATCCACTTGGGCATGGTGCGAGCATGTACAACCCGTACCGCACGCAGCAGGATCCTGCCAAGTACTTCGGTGAGGTTGGAACTGGTCTCCACCAGTACGAGACACGGTACAAGGAAACGGGCTTGCAAAGCCTTACGCGCTACTGGTTCGCGGTATGCGCCCTGGGTGCAGCAGGCCCCAGCGCGCTGAGCGATCCCGTCATTGGCGTGGCAGCGTAGCACGTGCAACCTTCTTCCCAACGCAATGCCCCGGCGCCTCGATGCCGGGGCTTTTGCGTTGTGTACTGTTCACATTGTAGACCCCAGCCCGATGTGTCATGAACGATGAACCCATCCTTGTGCACATGACCCTACGCCCAACCCTTGCCATCGCCTTGCTCGCATCCGCCACGTTAGTGATGGCCCAAGCCGGAACCCTGGACCAGTCCTTCGGCACCAACGGATATGTGACCTTTTATTTCGGAGGCGAGAACACCTTTCCAACGGATGCCTTGGTGCTCCCGAACGGACAGATACTGGCGGTAACAGCCATATACAACCCAACGGCGGACATCGCTCTGGAGCGGTACAATGCGGACGGGAGCTTGGATGCTTCCTTCGGTGACGCGGGTGTTGTGACCATCGATGTGAACGCGGGGTCCAATGATCGACCAGGGGAAGCGGTCTTGCTGCCGGACGGGAAGATCCTGATCGGCGGTAAGTCCGACGGGGGCATCCTTTTGCTGCGGGTGGAGCAGGATGGAAGTGTCGACACCAGCTTCGGTACCGACGGATGGTTGACCCTCGACCAGGACCCTGATGAGGTGGACTATCCTTGGGGGTTCGTGGTACGACCGACCGGTGAGATCGTGGTCATCAATACCGTTGACGTGAGCATAGGGAACGGCTATGGCAGCGTGATCCAGTTCACGGCAGATGGCGCGTTGGATGCCGATTTCGGTACCAATGGAGTGCTCACCATAGACAATGGATCCACCAACGCCACGGAGTGGCTGTACGCCATTGCACTGGCCAGTTCCGGTGATGTGTATGTGCTGGGGAGTGCTTTCGTCGAGATCAACGGGACCGACGAAACATTCGTGTACCGCGTCACGCCATCGGGGTCTTTGGATCCTGCCTTCGATGGGGAAGGGTACCGGTTGTTGCCGATCGGTACGGAGAGCGAGGTCCCGAGCGTGATCACGGTACTGCCGAACGACCAGGTCCTTGTAGGAGGCACTACGACGATGGGCGTGGTGGACCATCCGTTCCTTGCGAAGTTGAACGGGGATGGAAGCTATGATCCCACATTCGGTTCCGCCGGGGTGCAGATCATGACCGCGATCCACTCGCAAGGCATTAGTGAGCTGTTCATCCTGCCGGGCGGACAGATCCTCATGTCAGGCCAGGCGTCCAACGGGGTGGGTACGGATATGTTGATCGCGCGCCTCCATGCCGATGGAAGTTTCGACACCGGGTTCGGTACAGAAGGTGTTACCAGAACGTTGATCGGATTACCCGCTGGTTGGGAGAGCGGAGGCGCTCTCGCACTGGCCGCCGATGGTAATTACATCATGACCGGTGTGACCGGGACTTCGTTCGCGGGCACCTCCACGCAGGTGCTACTGAAGTACCTCTCCGGCAACCTGGCGGGCATGGCGGAGGGTAATTCACCCCCCGTGCACTTTCACCCGAACCCGACCAGCGGCCAGCTCTGGGTCTCTGCGCCGGGAGCGTTGCGATCGCTGGGGCTGCACATCGTTGATCTGGATGGACGATCGGTGGGGAACGTGAACCTGAACGGTGATGGGTCGGTGCAACTACCGGCTTCGCTGCAGCCGGGCACCTACTTCATTTCCAGTACTGATCATGCGCGCTTTCCGCCGCAACGGATCGTGCTCATGCCTTAGGGAAGATGAGCCGTAACGAAGTGGTTTCAACCGCCGCAGGTCACCCTGCATATTACCGCAGCGCTCTGTCCGTGCACTTAACGGACGACCCTGATCCGATAGCCTTCGGCTACCTGCCGCACGGCCGTCACGCGCGAATGAGCCGATCGTTGCGCTTAGCCGCATGGTACTAGGAGTCCGGGGTAAGCACCCGCCACCAGCACCGCGCTGTTCACCTTTGCACCACCACTCCGATGAGTGAATGAGAGCCCACCCACTGATCAAAGTCCACCGAGCTAACACATACCATCATCATGAAGAAGCTGATGACACTACTCGCCTTTTCCGTTGCGCTAAGCCCGGTTTGTGAGGCACAATATTGGGAACGACAGGCCTCTGGTGTGAGCACGGTCCTGCAGGGCGTCTTTTTCATTTCACCAACGCAAGGTTGGGTGGTCGGTAGTAGCGGCGTTATCCTGGCCACCGTGGATGGTGGTGCAACATGGACACCACAAGTCTCCCCTGCGGGCAGTTCGGTCCATCTGCGGGCTGTCTACTTCACTTCCTCCACCAAAGGGTGGATCGTAGGCGATACGCAGACCCTGCTCACCACCGAGAATGGTGGTGGGACCTGGACGGACGTGACGACGTCCGCCGGTTCGGCTTACTATGATGTGTTCTTCACATCCCCGGATACAGGTTATATCGTTGGTGGCAGCGGCGTTACCGGCGAGGTGCAACGCACCACCAATGGTGGCCAGACCTGGGCTATCACCTCGCTGGACCGGGTCCTGAAGTCCGTCCATTTCACCGCTCACAACAAAGGCTGGGCCTGTGGGGACAGGGGTGTGATCTACCGCACCACCAACGGTGTGTCATGGACGCAGCAAGCGGCACCGGGTGCCAACGTGACGACCAACCTCTCTGCCATCTACATGCTCTCTGATACGGTAGGCTGGGCATGCGGGAATCCTTCGAGCAACAAGCGCACGGTGGATGGTGGGCTCACATGGACCAACCAGGCATCAGGGACCAATGCCGGCAAGACCGGCATCTATTTCTCTGATAGCCAGAACGGGTGGGCCACCTCCACCACGGCACTGGGCGGCGGAGATTGCCCGATCGGATGTCCGTTCAGATACACCTCGAACGGGGGTTCGGCCTGGGTGACCGATACGCTCAGGACCCCCTCGGTTAGGTGCATGAGATTTTACAGCCCTACGTTCGGATGGGCCGTGGGAGATGATGGTTGGATCTATCGCTTTGGCAACGCAGGTACGACGGTGCCCGAAGGTGCTGTGACCGCGAACACGATCCGCATAAGCCCGAACCCGGTCGGTGATCGATTGATGTTGACCAGTGATGAGCCGATCAGGGCGGCAGAAGTGTTCAACTCCATGGGTGCACTGGTGTTGACCTTGAACGGCGGCAGCTTGACAAGTATTGATGTTGGTGCACTACCACCCGGCAGCTACGCCATCAGGGCGATCACCAACAGCGGTGCACGCTCGCAGGTGGAACGCTTCACAAAGGAATAGTTCGATCCGCGCGGCGCTGGTCAGCGTTCGCGAGCCGGGAGAACTACGGGATTACTACGAGCGCTAGCGCGCTGAAGGCAAGAAGCCCATCCTGGTGGTGAACGCTGTGCGCAACAAGCTTGTCCACCGCGTGTGTGCCGTCATCCGCAGAGGCCAGCCCTTCAAGCCCTTCCTCGAACCCTCAAGATCACATTTGAAAATGACATAGAATAAGTCTGTCCGTGCACTTAACGCACGACCCTGCGGCTCGCAGCCGTTACCAGGTCACAGCGCGCGCACAGCCGCCTCGAACTGCGCCAATGTGGTGGCCTGGTAGGTGAGGCTCGGCGCAAGCCCGTTGGCGATGGTGATGTTGGTGAACGAGGCGAAGTAGTAACCATGCACTTCAGCGAGGGAGACGATAACGGCGGCCTGGCCAATAGGAAGGTTGCCAAAGTGGGGGACACCTCCCGACCGATTTACTACGGTGTTGTACGCGGGTACCACTACCCACACATGAGCGTTTTCATAGTCGGCCCCTGGAGCCAATGCGACATTGAAGGCCGTTGTCGCCCCCGGCTGAAAGGTGCCGCAACCGACCCACCCGAGGGTGTTGATGGTGAAGGTGTAGTAGAACCAATCCCCTTCGCCGAACGCCTCCAGAATGCTGTCCGGCACCACGTAGGCGGTGTCGGCCGTGATGGTCCAAACCAGGTCGCCCGTGTAGGAGGCCATTTGGGTACTGTAGCAGGTGCGCATGTCGGTATCGGGGTCGCTACCGGGCAGCATCACTGTGGCGCTGTTCGGCACGATCCCCACTGCCACGTTGTCTTTGTCCGCTGTGATCTTCAGTTCGCCACCGCTTTTGAGCAGTTGGCGCGTCCCATTGTTGTCGCCGATCGAGGTCTTGTTCACAAGCACCATGGCTGCCGCGTCCAGTACCACCAACACGTTCACCCGGACCGTTCCGCTCACTGGTGCACCTGCGCTGGTGATGAAAGCCGCAGGGGCAAAGACGATCTTCGCATGCCCGCTGAGTTCCAGGGTGCCGCCCGTTGCGGCGTCCACCGTGAACGTTTGTGTGGCCGCCAACTCGTTAGCAGTGTGCCAGGCATACAGGGGGTGTTCGAAGATGGGGGGCATTGGATGTCCGGGCGAACCCTCCTCCTTGTTGCATCCACTTGCGAAGGCCAGCACAGCGAGCGTGAACCAGATCGGGCTTGTCCTTTTCATGACAGGGGTTTCTGGTCGGTGCGGAACATCAGGCAGACACGATCGTGCCGGGTGGCGCTGCTCACGAACAAGATAGATCGGATCGCTTCGGATCGAACGCACTGGATCCATCGGGTGTCCTCTACACCTCCGCAGCGTGTTCCCAGCGTGCAGGCGGGTGACCTAGGCAGGCCACCATTTCGCCAATATGCGTCACCACTTCAGGGAACAGGTAGCTTGCTGCCTTCAAGTCGCCCTTCAGACATGTTTCGGTCCGCATTCGCCCGCTCTTGTACAATGCTCTTGCTAGCGCTGGGACTCGTTCGGCCGGCGGCTGCCCAGACTTTCCCTTTCACGAGCGGCCCGATCCCCCCGTGCGATACGAGCACCTTCACGGCCACCGTGGGTGGGGTGGGCTACCTGATCTATCCGGACGGCTGGTCGTGGGGTTCGTACCTCGAGAGCGTACTCATCAACATCACCAGCGATCATCCGCAAACCCTGCAGGTTTCGTTGACCTCTCCGGAGGGCACCACCTTGTTGCTCTCGGCTTTCAACGGCGCGGGTGGGCAGAATTACACCAACACCAATTTCTCGCTCTGGGCGGTGAACAACATCACCACGGGTGCGGCACCCTTCACGGGCACCTTCCTGCCACAAGGTGGATCGCTCGATGTCTTCGTTGGTGAATACGGGGACGGCACGTGGACCATCACGGTGATCGATACCGCCTGTGCCAACGGCGGCACGGGGCCGGGTGGCACGTGGACGCCGGGTTGGTTCGATGGAGGAGCGGGGAGTGGTGCGTTCTCTTTTGGTTTCAGCAGTCCACCGCCGCCGTGCATGATCGACATGGGCTGGCAAACGGCATACATCTGTCCGGGCGAGACCGCGGACATCCAAACCTATTTCCAGAATAATTGGGGCGGCTGGGGCATGGGCCTCACGTTCACCTTTTGGAATTCGTGGACCGGGGCCATTGTCCCCGATCCAACGGCTGTGAGCCAGCCCGGGCAGTACCAGGTGGAAGGCTCCGATTGGAGTGGATGCTTCTATTATGGAACGTACGATGTACAGGCCATGCCCGCCATTGCACTCGGTCCCGATCAGGTCGTGGATCATTGCATTGATGCGGCCCCCGTGGATCTGGCGGCGCTGTTCCCCATGACAGGGGTGATACCTGCATGGTCCTTGGATGGGGTCCCCATCACCGCTGCTACCGCCAACGCGGCCACGGCACCCGGTGTGTACCAGTTGATCGGCCAGAACCTCGGCAATTGCAACGACACAGCGTTGGTCACGCTCAACATTGTTCCGGGTCCCGTGTTGGGTCCCGATCAAGGCGTGAACATGTGTGCGGGTGCGACCGTTGATCTCACAGCCCTCTATTCCACTGGTACCGATGTGACGGCGTGGACGGAGAGCGGTGTTCCCGTTGCGGACCCCACGGCGGTGGTGAGCCCGGGCATCTATACCCTCACGGTCACGAACGCGGCGGGCTGTTCCACCACCGCGGAGGTGATCGTCACGATGCAGGCGGCACCGGCGTTGGGCCCGGACCAATCGCATGATGTGTGCAGCAACGCTTCGCTCGATCTGACATCGTTGTACAACACCACGGGGCTTCTTGCCGTGTGGCAGTTCGCAGGCGCTCCAGTGGCAGACCCATCAGCTGTGATCGCAGCCGGGACCTATGAGTTGTTCGCGCTCGGCGTATCAAGCTGCACGGACACGGCGTATGTGACCGTGAACGCGCTTGCAAGTCCAGTGCTGGGTCCTGATGCTTCCATTTCGGTATGTGATGGTGTTGGTGTCGATCTTACGAGCTTCTTCGCCACTGGAGCACTGACGACCTCGTGGACCAACGTTGGTACTGGCGCCACCGTTCCCGATCCTACGACGATCAATGTGAGCGGGCAGTACGAATTGATCGCCATCAACGCGGCAGACTGTAGCGATACCGCCTACGTGCAAGTAACGATCGTTCCCAACCCAGTGACGGGCGCAGGCCAGACACACACGCTTTGCGGAGGGACCATGGACCTCACAACGCTGTATGCCATCGGTGCTAACACGGCTGAATGGACGCTGAACGGTGTTGTCGTTGCCGACCCGACAGCGGTCAACACGAGTGGTCTTTACACGATCACCCTCACCAACGCTTCCGGCTGCACGGCCAGCGCGCAGGTGTTGTTGACCATCGACCCGGCACCTGCCTTGGGCACGGATCAACTGGCGTCTGTCTGCGAGGGATCGACGTTCGACCTGACATCGCTTTACTCCACAACCGGGCTTTCCGTGGAATGGACGCTGGATGGTGCCATCGTCGCGGACCCAACGGTTGCTGCTGTCACCGGCGACTATCAACTGGTGGCGACCAACGGCTTCGCATGCACCGATACGGCGCTGGTGATCTTCACCGTGAACCCCGGCCCTTCGCTTGGATCGGACCTTTCGTTCGCGCTCTGT
>JAGNSU010000231.1 GCA_017987895.1 Flavobacteriales bacterium
CCCCTTCGATGGTGTGGAACAATTTGGTCGCGTGGAAACTGAGCGTGGTGACGTCGCCGTATGCGGTGATGGGCTTGCCCAGGTAGCGCACGCCGAACACATGGGCCCCGTCGTAGAGGATCCGGAGACCATGTCGATCAGCGATGTCCTGTAATTCCTCCGTCGCGCAGGGCACGCCGAACACATGCGTGGCGAGGATCCCAGTTGTACGGGGGGTGATGGCCCGCTCCACCGCTTTCGGGTCGATGGTGAGGTGCACCGGATCGATGTCCGCGAAGACGGGCGTGCAGTTCTCCCAAACAGCGCTGCTCACCGTGGCCACATAGCTGAACGGGGTCACGATCACCTCATCGCGCAGGTCCAAGGCCTTGATGCCGATCTGCAGGGCCACGGTGCCGTTGTTCAGCACGAAGAGGTCCGGGGCGTTCAGGTATTCCCTCAACCGGTTCTCCAGGTCCTTCACCAGTGGGCCGTGGTTGGTGAGCCAGCCCCGCTCCCACACCCCGCGCATCAGTTCGGTGTACGCGGCGAGGTCGGGCAAGAACGTGCGGGTAACAGGGATGGGCCGCACTTCCGCTGCGGAGGCTCCGACGACCTCGTGCGTATCGATCAGGTGCGACGGGCGTTCCATGCGTGGCAGCTACTGGTCAAAGATAGCCCGTTGGGACCGGAAGGGTCCACCTTCGCCGGACGCGTTCAGCGGCTTTCCTGAAGATCGATCGGCCCGCCGAGGACGGATTCCAACACGCGGTGGTGCGGGGCGAACCATGCGGTGAGGCGCTCACGCAGCTCGCTGGACATTCCGTGACTATATGGACGCTCGTTCGAACGGATGCGGGAAAGCCCCTCCTGCGGCGGCAAAGGCCCCAGGCCCATGGTGGCACAGATACTGTCCACTACCACGTGGGGTGCGGACTTGAACTCCGGATAGGCGAAGACGTGCACGCGATCGCGACCGAAAAGCTTGATGTAGCGCTCCAACTGCGGCGCATAAACGCCACGGTCCAGGTAACGATGGGCGACATGCATCGGCTTGCCCGAGATCTCATCCTCCACCGCCTGCTCGAAGGTCCGCGGATCGTGGTAGTCGGGGAAGAACGGGGTGTTCTCGAACTGGCGGAACATGTTCCACGCCGAGAAGGCGCGCTGCACCGGATCGCGCAGGACGGCGAACAGTTCCGCGTCCGGCAAGTGTTTTTTGATCCGTTCCGGCGCTAGTGGGTTGTACAGGTAGCCCGCGCTTGCCTCGAAAGTGATCGGCTCCGGGCCCCGCAAGGGCACCAACGGGAATTGCTTGAAGTAATACGCCATGCCTTTGGCGAACTCGTCCTCCCGGTTGAAGAAGTGGGGCTCCTTCACCTTCGGCGCCAGGATACGCGGATGGAGCCGCAGCATCTCGAACAACGCGGAGGTCCCCGCCTTCTGGGTACCCAAAACCAGGAACGCTGGTTTGAGCCGCGAGCGCAACGGATCGAAAAGGCGCTTGGTGCGATGGAGTGGGTCGGCCATATGCTCGAACGCTACACGACCGGGCCCCGGTTCCATTGGAGCAGAGGCCGGACCACGCCTTTGTGTTTGCGGAAGTAGCTGCCCGCGCGCCGCGCATCGTGGATGGTGAAGGCGATGGTCTCCTCGCAGCGGAAATAGAACTTGCCGCGCTTCATGAAATTCACCGCCACACGGTAGTCGCCGGAATTGAGCAGATCGGCCGGTACAGCACATCGCACGCTGTGCGGGCCCAGACCGAACGGCTCGGACCCGCGCTGGGTATCGAGGTAGGTGCTGGTGAACACGAGCACGTCGTCCTCGTTGATCAGGTTGATGCCCACGTTCATCTCCTCGTCCACCACGCCCAGGTTCTCGAAGTCGATCCGTACGGCGAAATCGTCGTTCACCGCGAGGAGATCATCCGGTGCGCCGTGGCGAACGAGTTCCACACCCCGAAGTTGGAGGTCCTCTTTACCGGGTCGTTCACTCTCACGCCACGCGATACGCTCGCGCTGCACGGTGTAGGTATGGAGGTAGCTGCGCACCACCTCGTCCGTTGGGCCGTCCATCACCACTTTTCCGTCCTGTAACCAGATCACCCGGGTGCAGAGGCTTTGCACCGAGACCATGTTGTGGCTGACGAAGAGCACGGTGCGACCGCTCTGCGACACGTCCTTCATCTTGCCCAGGCACTTCCGCTGGAATTCAGCGTCGCCCACGGCGAGCACCTCATCGATGATCATGACCTCGGGCTCCAGGTGCGCGGCCACAGCGAACCCTAGCCGCACCTTCATACCGGAACTGTACCGTTTCACGGGCGTATCCACGTGGTGTTTGATGCCGCTGAAGGCGATGATATCCTCCAGCTTGGTGTCCACCTCGCTCTTGCGCATGCCGAGAATGGTACCGTTCAAGTAGATGTTCTCCCGGCCGGTGAGTTCTGGATTGAAGCCGGTGCCCACTTCCAGCAGGCTGTTCACGCGACCCCGCATGCGGATGCGGCCTTCGGTAGGGCTGGTGATGCGCGACAACAGTTTCAGCAAGGTGCTTTTGCCCGCACCGTTGCGCCCGATGATGCCGAGGATCTCCCCTTCCTCCACGCGGAAGTCCACACCGCGGAGCGCCCAGAAATCCTCGCCGGATCGTTGCTCGTCCACCGCGTCCAGCGTAGCGAGGGGGTTCGGCTGTCCGCGCAGCCGCGCCCAACCTGCGCGCAGTTCATCGCTCAGCGTGGCGCCGCCGATCACGCCCAGGCGGTAGCGCTTCTTCAATCCCTCTACCTCGATGACGGTGCGGCGGGCCATGGCATCAAACGATATCGGCGAAGTACTGCTCCACGCGGTGGAACATGACCAGGGCCACCAACAGGAGTACGCCGGTAAAACCCGCCGTGTACGCCAGGCCCGCCCAATCCAGCGTGCCGCCGAAGAACATGGTGCGCGTCGCCTCGATCACCGGGGTCATGGGATTGAGCTTGAGGATCCGAAGCAGCCAGGGGATGCGTGCCACGCGCTCCAGGGGCATGATCACCGGACTGGCATACAT
>JAGNSU010000100.1 GCA_017987895.1 Flavobacteriales bacterium
TCCATGGTCCGCGGGTCGCGGACATCGCCTACCAGGGCGTGAAGATCTAGGTCCGGTTTCGCGCTGCGCAGCTCCATCTCCAGGTCGTACAGCGCACTTTCCGCCTGATCGAACAGCACCAGCCGCGCCACGCCCATGGTGGCCAGTTGCCGGGCCAGTTCACTGCCGATACTACCGGCCGCACCGGTCACCAGCACACGGCGATCGGTGAAGTGCATACGCACCGTGCCCTCCTCCAGGTGGATCACCTGCCGGCCGAGCAGGTCCTCGATGTTCACTTCGCGGATCTGCCCGGCGCTCAACTGCCCGTTGATCCAATCGCTTACCGGCGGAATGGTGAGCACGCGCACCTTGGCGTTCATGCAGGCGTCCACCACGCGACGCCGGTGCTCGGGGTCGGGCTTCTGGATGGCGATGATCACCTGGTCCGGCTGCACATCGCCCAGTAATTTGCTCAGCTTGCTGGTGGGGTGAATGATCACACTTTCCAGGCTCTTGCCTGCCTTGGAGGGATCGTCATCCACGAACGCCTCCACGGAATAGTTCGCCGAGCCCGCGCGCTCCAAGGTGCGCTTAGTGATCAGCCCCGCCTCGCCCGCACCGTGGATGATCACCCGCACGCTGTCCTTGCCCGCACTGCGCGAACGCAGGTAGAGCAATTTCATCACGATCCGCGAAGCGATGAGCAGGATGGCCGTGCCCATGAAATCAATGATGATCACCGCCCGGGGCAGGAAGTAGAGCCCGTCGAGGAAATAGAACCGCGCCAGGCTCAGCACCCCGAACGCGAGCGAACCATAGAGCACCGTCAAGAAGATCCGTTTGGCATCGTCGGTATTGGTATGCCGCACCATCACCCGTTGCTGTCCTGCCAGCAGGAAGGAGAGGAAGCGCACCCCGAGAAAGAGCGGCAGCACCTCCAGCAGCAGTACCACCTCATGCTCCGGCACCTGGAAGTTGAAGCGCAGCTCGTACGCTCCGGCCAACGCGATGAGGCAGAGCACCAGGTCTATCACCAGGATGCCCCAGCGCGGGAAGAGTCGCGGTGCCTTCATGCGTGGCGAAGGTAGAAGGCCACTTGCTGGCAGCAGTTCCGGCTATCCGTGCGGGTCGCCCTCAGCGAACAGCCGAGTGTCAACTTGAGGGAATAGAGACGCTAGGATGGGTGGCTACCTCACGACCTGCACCTTTCGTACCGAGCCATCCGTGTACCGGATGATCTGCGGCCCAGTGCCATTCCGCTGGGCTGCACGGCCCAGAAGATCGCACCGGGAACTCTCGATCAGGTTCCGGGCAGCCTCAACAGCGTGGATCCCCGTGCTGATCGTCTCGATCCTCATATCGTAGCCGAAACGTTGATCCACACCGGTGAACACTTCCGGTACGGATGCGATGATGAAATAGGCTGTCGTGTCCTCAGGCATCAAGTTGAGGATCAAGCTGCCCGTCTGGGCATCCTGCATGTTGAGGGGGAGGAAGCTGGTACCGGAAACCGAATTTTGGACGACCACCATCCCCATGAATTCCGATGCGCCTCCCTGACTACCGAAGGCATCGGCGGCCAACTGGAAGCTGTAGGTCTGCGGCATGGAATTGTGCACACGGTACGTATTGAACGACCAGGCGCACGTGATCAAACTGTCCGCTGGCCTATACCACCCACCACTGCCCGTGTTCATGTAGGTCTGTAGATATTCGTTGTTGTCCAAGGGATCGGCGTAGCTGTTCCATTCGTTCTGGTTGGTCGTGTACTGATCCGGCGTCAGAAAGTCGAACTGATTGGTCATATGTGCCGCCCAGTTCAAGAATGACGTGCGGAACAAGCTTGCACCGATCTGGTTGAAGAAATACTCCTGAGGCAGTTCCGCAGTGCCAGCGTAGAGCCCTTGGGTGATGAACGTAGCAGGTATGCCGTCTTCTTCGGTCATATAGTAGAGCCAAAGCGCCATGGCGTATTGATGCACGAACCGTTGCCAGTTCTGCGGGTAGTCCTGCGGCATGTTGTCGTAGCTGAGCCAAAGCGGCACGTGGGACAATCGCACAAGGCTCATCGCCTCCACAAAGGCGCGATCCTCATCCGGGTAGCGCTGCCCAGCGAACCAGTTGGCCGAGGCCTCGATGTACCACTGGCTATCACCCGAGTAAGCGAAGCCGGGTGAAGTGGCGCTGTACTGGAAGATATGGAAGGTCTCGTGGGCGACGTTCCCCCAGTCGGCATTCGCGTTGGCGCCTATCGCCAAGTATGGAAAACCGTACACATCCGTGCCCTGGCCATTACCGAAGAAGGACGGGAACACGTCCGCCCCTCCTTGGTGGAGGTAAACATTGTAGAAGTGCCCGGCAGGCGGGTTCGGGGGATCTTGCATCCCCAAGTCGTTGAGGCAGACATCGCGGAACACATTCAGCGTATCCAGCAGTTCATCCGCTACGGGAGCCACATTCCAGTCGTTATCCCACCATACGCAGAAGATCCCGCGCGACATGGTATCGCAATCCACCAAATTCCCGAATTCGCTCAGCACATTGTACTGTGCACGAACAGGAGTGAATGCGGAACAGGCCCACAGCACAAGCGCCGCGAGCCATGCCCCCCTGGAGAAATGGAACTTCATTGTTAGGTGTGGATGGATCGAGTGTGAGTGAATTAACCTACCGGCGCGTCAATATACGCGGATCCAGAAAGGACCAATGGCCTACTTGGTGTTGAAAGAGCAGCGGGTGGGTGGCCAGGATCCCTTGCGCTGTTCGGCTCTGAGGGGCTTCGATCAAATACCTATCGCTCGCACACGAGTTCGGCGCATGTGATCATGGACGGGCGTCTTCCGTGCGCTAGAATGATCGACACGCCCACACTCCGAACCACGGTTGCTGGCAGCCTTTCCCTCGGTGCTCCGTCTATTCGCATATTCGCCCTTCGTTCCGCCGAAGCCTTGGCGAAGGCGAACTAGAACCGAAGCACATGCCTGTTTCCCTCGTTACCGGCGGCGCCGGCTTCATGGGTGCCCACCTGGTGAAGGAATTGCTGGCCATGGGCCATACCGTGGTGGCGCTTGACGATCTCAGCGGCGGCTTCCAGGACCAGGTGGACCCGCGCGCCACCTTCGTCCATGGTTCGATCAATGATCATGCGCTCGTCGATCGCCTCTTCGATGAACACAAGTTCACCTACGTCTACCACCTGGCCGCCTACGCTGCGGAAGGCCTGAGCCACTTCATCCGACGCTTCAACTACCAGAACAATTTGATCGGGAGCATCAACCTGATCAATGCCAGCGTGCGGCACGATGTGAAGTGCTTCGTCTTCACCAGCAGCATCGCGGTGTACGGCGCCTTGAAGCCGCCGATGCGGGAGGACATGGTGCCCGTGCCGGAGGATCCCTACGGCGTGGCCAAGCTGGCGGTGGAAATGGACCTGCGCGCCGCGCGCCACATGTTCGGGCTCAACTACGTGGTCTTCCGCCCGCACAATGTCTACGGCGAGTACCAGAACATCGGCGACCGCTACCGCAACGTGATCGGCATCTTCATGAACCAGTTGATGCAGGGCCAACCCATGAGCATCTTCGGCGATGGCGAGCAACAGCGCGCTTTCACCTACATCGGCGATATCGCGCCGATCATGGCCAAGGCCGCGGAAACGCCGTTAGCCTTCGGCGAGGTCTTCAACGTGGGCGCTGATACGCCCTACACGGTGAACCAGCTGGTCACGCTGGTGCAGGAAGCGATGGGTATCAAGGGGGAGGCGAAGCATCTCGAAGCCCGCAACGAAGTGGTTTTCGCCTTCAGCGATCACAGCAAGGTGGAGAAGGTCTTCGGCAAGCAGCGCGAAACCACCCTGGCGGAAGGCCTGGCGCGCATGGCGCCTTGGGCCAAGGCCACCGGTGCCCGCGCCAGTGGTAAGTTCAGCAACATCGAGATCGAGCAGGGCTTGCCGCCGAGTTGGAGGGAGGCGTAACCTGAAGAGCAAAAGGACCTACTACAATAACTTGCCGGTACCCAAGCTCTCATGTGAACTGTATGAAGCAATACGCCTTACTTACAATTGACGAAAAAGCCATAACCCTTCCAGAGGCGAGGGGCATATTGTCAATCCCTACACAACTGCACTATAGGGTTGATATGGATTCCCCTGATTTTAAGAAGTTCCGTCGGTTAGAGAGAGCATTTCGCAAGCATTTCAAAACAACGATGCTGTACTCCTCCAATGTCGAAAGGGTATACAGAACATCTGAGCTTGAATCTGCACAGTACTTTTCATTGGAGTTTGAGCCGCTCAGGAGGGATGTTACTGGAGAAGATTCTGGTACTCGGTATAATGATGCATCTGCCTGCGCTGAATGTGGCCATGGCGGGTTTCAGGTCGGAGTATTGAAGCTCCCTCATCTAGGCGATCTGAAAAATGACCTGACGATCACTTACGGTGGAGAAGTTATCATTTCCAAACGAGCGAGAGCTATTCTTTCGGAATCTGGAATAACCGGAGCATCATATGGCCCAATAGAAATTGGTGGAAGAGCCAGTCGTGATTACTCGCAACTAATGTTCTCACAGACAGTACATCTCGATGCGGAGAACACCACATGCGGCGTTAGTCCCTTTGATACCACAACTGAATGGGAGGAAGGCGGAGCATTCGTTATCGCAGGGAGCAAGATCGAAATTCCACGCGCTGTTTATAAGTGCCCCAAGGCTCATAACCTGGGATTAAGGTTGATTGGGGAGGTATTTCTAACAAAATCAGAAAGCATGACGACTGACTTGTTCGCCTCGGTGCAGACGATCGGTGTGAGACGAGGGTACATCCGACCCCTACCTGTTTTCATGTGCACGCAGCCTGCGTATAGAATTTTCCGTGACAATGGAGTTACAGGTATCACGTTCAATCGTGCACATGGAATAGCTGTGTAGAGGACTGGTATAGATGCAGTTCCGGATTGGCTCTCTGTGCGAACGTGAACTCTTCTTAGCGCTGGTTGGAACGTGAAGTGTAAACCTGAAAGGGAGCAGCCGTTTCCAGGCCTCCATAACGATAACCGTGCGGTAGCCCGGTTATCTTCGGCCACGCATGCCGAAGGTCCTGTTCGTAGCCAGCCACCGCCCGGGGCGCAGCCCCAACCAGCGGTTCCGCTTCGAGCAATACAGGGACTACCTGGCGACCCATGGTTTCCAGAGCGAGCTGAGCTTTCTGGTGGAGGAGGCGGACGACCGCTACTTCTACCGGCCGGGCCATGTATTGAAAAAACTGGGCTTCGTGCGGCGCAGCTTCGTAAAGCGGCGGCGCGACGTGGCGCGGATGAAGGAGTTCGACATCATCTTCGTTTGCCGCGAGGCGCTCATGACGCGCAGCACGGTGTTCGAGCGGGCTTTCGCCGCAGGCCCCGCCAAGGTGATCTACGATTTCGACGATTCCATCTGGCTGCAGAACGTGAGCGAAGCCAATCGCACCTGGGCCTGGGTGAAGGACGCCGGCAAAACCGCTAAGCTCATCGCGCTCGCGGACATGGTCTTTGCCGGCAACGACTACCTGGCCAACTATGCCCGCGGCTTCAACAAAAGGGTGGAGGTAGTGCCAACGACCATCGATACTGACGAATACAAACCCGCGCCGCGTAGGGGCGGCGGACCCGTGTGCATCGGCTGGAGCGGGAGCATCACCACCATCCAGCATTTCCAGTACGCCATCCCCGCCCTGCGGATCTTGAAGGAGCGCTTCGGCGACCGCATCACCATCCGCGTTATCGGCGACGGCACCTATTCCGAGCCCTCGCTCGGTATCCAAGGCCAGCCCTGGCGCAAGGACACCGAGGTGGCCGACCTGGCGGTCTTCGACATCGGCATCATGCCCCTACCGGACGATGAATGGGCGCGGGGCAAATGCGGGTTGAAGGGCCTGCAATACATGGGCATGGGCATTCCGGCGATCATGTCGCCGGTGGGCGTGAACGGCACCATCATCACCGACGGGGTGAACGGCTTCCTGGCCAGCTCCACCCAGGAATGGGTGGCGAAAGTGAGCCGCTTGATCGAGGATGCCGAACTTCGGCAGCGGATCGGAGCCGCCGCCCGCCGCTCAGTCGAGGACCATTGGTCAGTACACGCCTGGCGCGACCGGTACCTCACATTGTTCAACCAACTGCTGCAAGCGAAGGAAGCGAAGGTGGGCGCCTAGAAGATCTCCCGCCGAACGACCCCGCACCAACGATAACCCGCATGGAAACCGCGACCGACCTGAAGCGCACCGCGCTCACCCATATCCACGAGAACCTTGGTGCCAAGATGGTCCCCTTCGCGGGCTACCTCATGCCCGTGCAGTACACCGGCGTGAACGATGAGCACCTCAACGTGCGCAGCGCCGTGGGCATGTTCGATGTGAGCCACATGGGCGAGTTCATCGTGCGCGGCCCAGGGGCGTTGGACTTGATCCAGAAAGTGACCAGCAACGACGCCAGCAAGCTTACCCCGGGCAAGGTCCAGTACTCCTGCCTACCGAACGAGCACGGCGGCATCGTGGACGATCTGCTGGTGTACCGCATGGAGCGCGGCGATGACCACCACTACGTGCTGGTGGTGAACGCCGGCAACATCCAGAAGGACTGGGACTGGATCAACGCGCACAACACCTTCGACGCGCAGCTGGAGAACATCAGCGACCACATGTCGTTGCTCGCGGTGCAAGGGCCGAAGGCCGTGGATACGCTCAAGGGCTTCTTTACAGAGGACATCGCCAGGATGCCCTACTACACGGCGATGTACGCCGAGATGAAAGGGGTGGGGCTCGTGTTGATAAGCACCACGGGATACACTGGCGCCGGTGGCTACGAGGTCTACATGCCCAACCCGCTCGCGGAGAAAGCCTGGAACGCCATCATGGAAGCGGGTAAACCCTATGGCATAAAGCCCACGGGCCTTGCCGCCCGCGACACGCTCCGCCTGGAAATGGGCTTCTGCCTCTATGGCAACGACATCGACGACACCACATCGCCCATTGAAGCGGGATTGGGTTGGATCACTAAATTCACCAAGGACTTCGTGAACGCCCCTGCCTTGAAAGCGCAAAAGGAGAACGGCACGGCCCGCAAACTGGTGGGCTTGGAGTTGGTGGATCGTGGTATCCCCCGGCATGGGCACACCATCGTGGACGCCGAAGGGCGCACCATCGGCGTGGTGACCAGCGGCACGCAGAGCCCCTCGTTGCAGAAAGCTGTCGGCATGGGCTACGTGCCTACCGCTCTGGCCAAACCAGGTAGCGAGATCTTCGTCGACGTCCGTGGCAAGGCCCTCCGCGCCAAGGTGGTGGCGATGCCCTTCCTTACCAAGACCCCATGAGCACACGCCCCATCAATCCCGACTACCGGTACCGGGTGGAGGTCTGTTTCCTTCCTGATCAATACGCGTTGTACGCGCAGGAGATGGACATCGTGGTGGTGATCGACATTCTGCGTGCCACCAGCGCCATGGTCACGGCGTTCGCGCATGGCGTGGAACGCATTATTCCGGTGAGCACGGTGGAAGAGGCGCGGCAGTTCATCGGACGCTCCGGGTACATCGTGGCGGCCGAACGTGATGGCGCTGTGGTGGAAGGATTCGAGTACGGCAATTCGCCGCTCGCGTTCCGGGGTCCGGAAGTGGCCGGGAAGACCCTGGTGATGACCACCACGAACGGCACGCGAACGATCAATCTGGCGCAGAACGCCAAGCAACTGGTGATCGGATCCTTTCTCAACCTCACCGCGCTGAGCGACTGGCTGGTGAAGCAGGATGCCAACGTGTTGCTGCTCTGCGCCGGATGGAAAGGCAAGTTCAACCTGGAGGACAGCACCTTCGCCGGGGCCGTGATGGATCGCCTGCTGGAAAGCGGAAAGTTCGGTCTGGAGGAGGATAGCAGCATCGCCGCGCAATACCTCTTCATGGCGGCGCGCGAGAATTTCACCAGCATTCTGAAAGCCGCGCCCCGCCGCCGCCGCGTGGAGCAATTGCAAATGCTCCCGGACGTGAAGTTCTGCTTGACTGCGGACACCACCACGGTGATCCCTGTGCTGCAGGAAGGCGTGTTGGTGCCCCTGTCCCTTCCCGCTCTGGCGCAATGAGATCCGTTCGGTCCGTTGGCGTAGGACGACGGGTCGCGCCGTGGTTGCTCATGGCCGCATTGGTGTTGGGCCCCTTCGCCACGCTGGAGGAAGCTGGTTCCTGGGGATTCTACGGGCACAAGAGGATCAATCGGATGGCCTGCTTCACGCTGCCGCCGGCCATGTTCCCCTTCTTCAAGCGCCACATCGATTTCATCAGCGATCATGCCGTGGACCCGGACCGCCGCCGCTATGCCGACCCCGAAGAAGCACCACGGCACTATATCGATATCGATCACTACGCGCACGGTGGGCAGGATGCCTTCGCAGTGATGCCCGCACATTGGACGGAAGCGGTCGCCAAATTCAGCGAGGATACCTTGAAGGCATACGGCATCGTTCCCTGGCATATCGCCCTAATGGAAGAACGGCTCACCAAAGCTTTCCTTCGGGGTGATGTGGATCGGATCCTGCGCCATGCTGCGGACATCGGCCACTATATCGCCGATGCCCATGTGCCCCTGCACACCACCGAGAACTACAATGGGCAGCTCACCAACCAGCACGGCATCCATGCCTTCTGGGAAAGCCGCATACCGGAGCTGAGCGCCGACAGCTACGATCACCTGACGGGACGTGCCATGTACCTGGACTATCCGTTGGACGCCGCCTGGCAGGCGGTACGCGCCAGCCATGCCGCTGTGGACAGTGTGCTGGCCATCGACCTGGAAGTGGATGCCGCGTGGGACGACGATAAGCAATACGTCTTCGAGGACCGCGGGCGAGGCGCAATGCGCCAGTATAGCCGGGACTACACCGCCGCTTATGAGGATGCGATGGGCGGGATGGTGGAACGCCGCATGAACGCGAGCATACTGATGGTGGGCAGCTATTGGTACACCGCCTGGGTGAACGCCGGGCAACCCGACCTGGACCATTTCGAGCAACGCGAGGTGAGCGACAGTTTGAAACGGGTGATCGCCGCCGAAGAAGAGCAGATGCGCATGGCCAAGGACGCCATCGGGCGGGATCATCCGGAGTAATGCGGGAAGACACGCACGAGAACAACGAACCCCGGCCATTTGACCGGGGTTCGCTTCTTTGAAGATCCTGGGATCAGTCGTTCTTGTCGTCGTCACCGAAATTGAGGCCGACGGTGAGGCCGTAGGTGAGGTACTTCGAGCCGATATCCTTCACGGTGGGGTTATCGCTGAACACGCGGCTCAATCCGAAGCTCACACTCGGTTCCAGGGTGAACAAACCCATATCGAAACCAAGGCCCGCATCGATGTTGAAGGAGCCTTTGTTGAAGTCGCCCTCGTTCCAACCGATCTCATCGTCCTTGTCGTCCACGCTGAGCAGCACGTCGTAGGTCGGGCCAGCGAAGAAGCGGAGGTCGAACTGGTAGGTATCCACGATCCGGTAACCGCCGAGCATTTTCAACCGCAGGATGGTGCGTACGATGTCCCCTTCCGCAAGTACGCTGTCATTGAGGGACGTCTTTACCGCCGTGGTGTTCCGGCCAAAGAACACACCTGGCTGGATGTAGGCGCGGTCGCCGATACGGAAGTCCGCACCGAGCTGCCAACCCACCGCGCCGCGGAACTCCACGTTGGGTTGATCGCTTGAAAGATGCTGGTAGGTGAGGCCCATCTGAGGGTTCACCTGGAACTGGCCCTGGGTTACGGCACTTGCACCGGTGAGGGCGAGGACGATCAATGTTTTCTTCATCGTTGTGGCATAGGGCCGCGCCCCCTTTTCAAGCCGCGTGCCAAACGGCGAACGGTCCATCTTTGCGCTCCATCCGCGCACCGCCCGCCATGTCACCAGCCTCCCTCCGCATCGTGGTGATCGGTGGTGGAGCGGCCGGTCACATGGCCGCCATCAGCGCGAAGGAGCAGCGGCCGGACGCTGAAGTACTTCTGCTGGAGAAGAGCGACAAGTGGCTCGCCAAGGTGCGCATCAGCGGAGGTGGGCGCTGCAATGTGACGCACCATTGCGCCGAGCCCCGCAAGCTGGCGCGGCACTACCCGCGCGGGGAGTCTTTTGTGCGGAAGGTCTTCGCGGTCTGGGGGCAACCCGAGGTGGTGGCCTGGTTCGCTGAACATGGCGTCGTGCTGAAGATCGAGCCTGATGGTCGCATGTTCCCGATCACAGATGATTCGCGCACGGTGATCGATGCGTTGCAGCGGGCCGTGCGCTCGTTGGGCGTCGAAGCACTTTCGCAGTGTCCGGTCTCGCGGATCGAACAAAAAGGCGGCGCCTGGTCGCTCAGCGTTCCGGAAGGAACGATCGCGGCGGATCGCGTGGTGGTGGCCACCGGCGGATCACCGAAGGATGATGGGTTGACCTGGCTGAAGATGCTCGGGCACGAAATAGTGCCAGCGGTCCCGTCGCTTTTCACCTTCAACCTTCCAGGGGATCCGATCCGCGAATTGATGGGCGTGGTCGCAGCGAACGTCCGTCTGCGCGTCGCGGGCACCAAGTTGGAGAGCACGGGCCCCTTGTTGATCACCCATTGGGGCCTGAGCGGACCCGCGGTCCTACGGCTAAGTGCGTTCGGGGCTCGGGTGTTGCATGACCTGCGCTACGAATACACTGTGCTGGTGGACTGGCTCGGAGAGGTGGGAGAGAAAGCCGCGCGCGAGTTGCTGCATACCGAAGCCAACGCTCATCCCCGTCGACGGATCGTGAACGCGGAGTGCTTCACCCTTCCCGCACGCTTATGGAGCTATCTCCTGCTGCGGGCCGGTCTGCCACTGGAAAAGCCGTTGGGCGAACTGGGCAGGAAGGGCATGGACCGCCTGCTGGATGTGCTCACCAATGATCGCTATCAGGCGCGCGGCAAGACCACCTTCAAGGAGGAATTCGTGACGGCGGGCGGCCTCGCATTGCACCAAGTGGATCCCGCGACAATGGAGAGCCGTGTGGCTCCGGGGCTCTACTTCGCAGGCGAGGTCCTCGATATCGATGGCATCACCGGCGGGTTCAATTTCCAAGCGGCTTGGAGCACGGGCTGGCTCGCGGGGAAGGGGGCTGCGGGCCGTTAACGTCCGCACCTCGTGAACGC
>JAGNSU010000101.1 GCA_017987895.1 Flavobacteriales bacterium
GGCCAGGTGTGCGCCGCTGGCATCGAGCAGGTGCACCACATCGCCACCGCAGAGTTCCACATCCAGTGTGGTGGCACAAACACCGGTGGTGTACGTGTAGAACACGTCATGATCATCTGAGGCATTGCCATCGCCGGGTGTGGATGAACTGGTGTAGGCGTTGGAGTAGCAAGTGGCATCCCCGATGGCACCTGTGGATACAGTAATGTCCACCGCCGTGGCGAAAACATCGCCTGCGCCGGGGGCTTCGTTAGGGCAATCGTCCTGCGCATCGCAGATGCCGTCGTTGTCACTGTCATCGGCGCCACCGTTCTCCTCCACGCTGACCACGAACTCCCCATCGGCCTCCACCACAACGTAGTAGAGGGTGTTGGGCGCTACGCCGAAGGCGATCAGCGATGAGCCCGTGGTGATGGCACCGCAGAAGCCGGGCAAGGTCGCATCGCCGCTGGCCAGGTGTGCGCCGCTGGCATCGAGCAGGTGCACCACATCGCCACCGCAGAGTTCCACATCCAGTGTGGTGGCACAAACACCGGTGGTGTACGTGTAGAACACGTCATGATCATCTGAGGCATTGACATCGCCGGGTGTGGATGAACCGGTGTAGGCGTTGGAGTAGCAAGTGGCATCGCCGACGACGTCACCGCTCGTGGTGATGTCCACGGCCGTTGCGAAGAGATCACCAGCACCGGGGGCTTGCGTGGGGCAACTATCCTGCGCATCGCAGATGCCGTCGTTGTCACTGTCATCGGCGCCACCGTTCTCCTCCACGCTGACCACGAACTCCCCATCGGCCTCCACCACAACGTAGTAGAGGGTGTTGGGCGCTACGCCGAAGGCGATCAGCGATGAGCCCGTGGTGATGGCACCGCAGAAGCCGGGCAAGGTCGCATCGCCGCTGGCCAGGTGTGCGCCGCTGGCATCGAGCAGGTGCACCACATCGCCGCCGCAGAGTTCCACATCCAGTGTGGTGGCACAAACACCGGTGGTGTACGTGTAGAACACGTCATGATCACCGGAAGCGCTGGCATCGCCGGGCGTACTGGTAGCGGTGTAGGCGTTGGAGTAGCAAGTGGCATCCCCGATGGCACCTGTGGATACAGTAATGTCCACCGCCGTGGCGAAAACATCGCCTGCGCCGGGCGCCTCGTTAGGGCAACTATCCTGCGCATCGCAGATACCGTCATTGTCGCTGTCATCGGCAGGGATCTCCACCACGCCGTACATGTACACGCCGACATCAAAGCCGTACGGCAGGAACCCGTTGGTTTCATCGAACCACTGCGGTGCACGCGGCTCGCTCGGCCAGAAGATGCCAGCGTAGCGCTCACCGCTCAAGTTGCTGGGCTCGCCGGGTGTCCAATTCGTGTACGTGCTGGCCTCGCCGCTGCTCCAAACGAACTCATCCTCTGTGGCTAGATCGTTGAACCCGATCCAAAGGCCTCTCTCCACGGGGCCGCTTTGGGTGAAGGTGTTGTAGATGAAGGCATCCTCTGCAGCATTGTTGATGGTGACCAAGTGCCCGCCCAGCGAAACCGCGGCCGCTTCGGCATTGGTCCAGTTGCTTCGGCTCAACAACATGTACGTGCTGCAGCCGTTCGTCACGGTCTGTATCACGTAGGGGTTGCACAGGTCGCTGAGGCCATCGTTGTTGGCGTCGGGTATCTGGCCCGCACACACGCAGTTCGCGTCGATCACATCGTTCGCCGTGCAAGGGTTGCCATCGTCACACGCAAAGCCAATGCTGCCGGGGCTGCTCGGGCACTGGTCCAGCAGGTCGCAGATGCCATCGGAATCGCCATCCGGCAGCGGAGTGCCGGCACATCCGCACCAAGGCTGTACCACATCGTTCTCCGTGCAGGCGTTGAAGTCATCGCAAGCGCTTCCCACAGGCAAGGACTGATAAGGGCAGGGGTCCGCCTCATCGCAAAGACCGTCCAGATCGAGGTCACTTATGCATACACCAGCGCAACCGCAGTTGGTGGTGAGCGTGTCGTTCTGCGTGTACGCGAGACCATCGTCGCAGGGATCTCCAACGGTGCAGGTCACACCATCCGGTGTGTACTCCCATACGTCGCCGAGCACACCGTTGACGTTACCGCCGGTAGCCACATACCCTTTGTCATTCAGTGCGAAAGCGACTGCGGCTGACCGATCCACACCAGGCAATGGTGTGCGCAATGTCCATGTATCCGCAGTGGGGTCGTATTCCCAGAAGTCCTGCAAGGTGCCGCTGGCATCTTGACCTGTTCCGAGGTAACCCTTGCCGTTCAAGGAGAATCCGACTGAAGTAGCACGAGGAGTACCACCGAAGTTGGACCTGGGCGACCACGTGAGCGAGACCGCATCGAACTCGTAGAAGTCGTTCAGCAAAACGCCAGGACCAGATGCTCCTGTGCCCACATAGCCCTTGTTACCGATGGAGAATGCAGTTGCCAATGCACGCGGATCCCCTGGGAAGTCTGCTAGTTGCGTCCATCCGTTCGTGGTAGGGTCGAACTCATGGAAATCCTGCACGTTAGCGAACTCGGTTTGACCGGTTCCCACGTAGCCCTTGCCATTCGCACTGAAGGCCACGCCACGGTAGCGACCAGGGAAGCCACTCGCACCGCTGCTCCAAAGCCATGCCCATGAATTCGATGCCGGATCATAGCGCCGCAGATCGGCGATGTGCAGCGCATTCTGGTCGTTGCCATCACCCACGTAGCCGAAGTCGCCGATGGCGAAGGCGTAGGCACCGGTGCGAGGCACATCGATGTCCGCCATTTGCGACCAGCTATCGCTTACAGGATCATAGCGCCACAGGTCTTGGAAGAGCGTTGCACCGTCCTCGCCCGTGCCCATGTAGCCGTAGTTGCCGATGGTGAAGGAGACCGCGTTCGCGCGCGGGAAACCGGAGAAGGCGGCTTGTTGGGTCCATGCGTCGCTACTCACTTGTGTGCCAGCGCAAATACAGGCACTAGTGATGACATCGTTGGTTGTGTTGGCATCGCCATCATCACAGGTATCGCCTTGCTGGCCGGTTAGCGTTGGGCAATTGTCTTGTGCATCGCATACCCCATCGTTGTCGCTATCCGCATAGTAGCCGGTACAGTTGCAGTTGCCCCCGAACACCAGGTAGAGTTGGTCATCCAGCGTGCACGGGTTACCGTCGTCGCATGGTGTACCTGAAACACCGGGGAGCAAGGGGCAGTTATCCACCTCGTCGCAGATGCCATCACCATCCGCATCGTTCACGCACGTGCCTTGGCACATACAAAGGCCATTGAGCGCATCATTTCCGGTGTAGGCAAGCCCGTCGTCGCAGGGCGAGCCGGGGTAGTTGGTTCCTCCGATCACCCCGTTGCAATCGGGCTGCGCGTTCTGGGTGTACATGCGCATGTCGGCGATGGTGGCGACCGGATCTCCACTGTAGCCGCCAACGAGAAAGGCCTTATCGGCGATGGTGAAAGCCGCCGCAGAACTCCGTGGTTGCGGACCAGGCGCAGTTACCTGTATCCATGAGTCGAGCCCGGGGCGATACTCGTAGCAGTCATTGAAACGCTCCAACGCGCCGAGTCCACATGCCACATAGCCTGCATGTCCGATGCTGAAACCGATAGCTGCCCGTCGCGCAGCACCGGGGTAGGATGCCCTACTGGTCCAGGAGTTCGTGAGCGGGTCATAGGCGTGGAGATCCGTCAGATCATTGAAGGTTTCGTCAGCTCCGCCACAGAGGTAGCCGATCCCATCCACCGTGAAGGAGGTCGCGAACCACCGCGAAGGCGCCGGCGCGTTCGCCCGTGGACTCCAAGTATCGCTTACCGGATCGTAGGCCCAGAAGTCATCCAGTGTCGTTGACCCGAACAACCCCGTTCCCGCGAATCCCAAGCCGTTCAGCGCGAAGGCGATGGGTCTGCGGCGTGCACTGTTGGGAATGGGAGCTCGGGGGATCCACGTATTGAGCATCGGGTCATAGGCCCACAGCTCGTTCACCTCGCCGCCGTTGTTCAGTCCGCCGACCACATAGCCTTTTCCGTTGACAACGAATGTCGCGGAAGCGGCATTCACTCCCCCGCCGAAGTCCGCTACCTGCGACCAGGCATCGATCGATGGATCGTAGGCCCAGACGTCGTCGGAGATGTCGAGCCCGAAGGGGGAGAAGAAGCCGCCACCTAGATAACCGATTTCGTTCAGGGTGAAGCTGAAAGGCTGTGCTCGACCGCCACCGCCGAAGTCGGAGCGCTGTACCCAGCTGTTCGTGCTCGGGATGCCTGCGCAAATACAATTGGCGTCGAACACATCGTTGGTGGTGGTGGCGTTGCCATCGTTGCATGGTGTACCAGGGTAGTTCGTTCCGCCGACCACCCCGTTGCAATCCGGTTGCGGGTTCTGGGTGTACATGCGCAAGTCGGCGATCGTTGTATTGGCACCACCGGCGTAGCCACCTACCAAGTAGCCTTGCATTCCAATGGTGAAGGCCATGCCCACTTCGCGTCCTTCGGGTCCCGGGGCGGCCACCTCGTTCCACAGGTTGTTCCCAGGTTGGTACTCCCAGCACTCGTTCAAGCGTATGAAACTTGAGGTTGAACCTCCGGCCACGTATCCTGCGTGACCGATGCTGAAGCCTGTGGCCCCCCTGCGCCCAATGCTTGGCAACGATGCGCGCGAATTCCATGTATTGGCAACTGGATCATAGGCTTGTAGATCACCCAGAACGTTGAAGGCATCGTCCGCCCCACCGAATACATACCCGAGCCCATCTACCGTGAATGACGCACTTCCTGAACGTGCAACGCCGCTGAGGTCCGCGCGCTGGAGCCAGCTGTCGGAACTGGGGTCGTAGCGCCAGAAGTCGTTCATGGACGCCATTGGTCCATAACTGAAGCCTCCGCCCATGTAGCCGTAAGCGCCTAAGGCGAAACCGAATGGGCGGAAACGTGGATCTCCCGGGAATGCTGCGCGTTCGTTCCAGCTATTGGTGTTCGGATCATAGGCCCACAAGGCATTAACCTCCGTTACGTATACGTAGCCGGTACCACCTATGCTGAAGCCCAAGCCTCCTGTAGCGCCAGTGACCGGCAACGAGGCCATTTGGTTCCATGCGTTGGTGGCGGGATCGTAGGTCCAAGTATCATTGAAGGTAGCCCCTCCACTATTCGAGCCTCCTCCAACGAAGCCTTTGCCAGCCAGCGCAAAGCTGAATCCACCTCCACGTTGACCACCGCCGAAGTCGGCGCGTTGCACCCAGCTGTTCGTGCTCGGGGTGCCTGCGCAAATGCAATTACTGCCAAACACATCGTTGGTGGTGCTGGCGTTGCCATCATCGCAGCTCGTCCCTGGCAGGGCTGTTCCGTTCGGAACGCCAAGACAGTCCAGTTGAGGATCGGGTGTGTACTCCCACCAATCGTTGAAGTTGGGCCCAAAGTTGCCCATGCCGAAATAGCCCTTGTTGCCTAAGCTGGTCGCTGTAGCCAGGTAGCGGGTGACGTTGCTCGCACGTTGGGTCCATGTGCCGTTCAGCGTGTTGAATTCCCAGAGGTCGTTGTAGGAGGCTACACCCACGTCCACGCCGCCGTGGACGAAGCCGCGCGTACCGATGCTGAAGGCAGCTGCGTTGGTGCGCACCGCTCCTGGGAAGTTCCCCAGCTGGATCCACGTGTCGTCTTGTGGGTCATAAGCCCACATGTCCTGTTGTTCGTTCGCGCCGTTGGTACCCGTTCCGAAGTAGCCCTTGCCGTTCGCGCTGAAGGCGATGGCACCGTAACGTCCTCCTCCGGGGAAGGAAGTGCGCTGCGTCCATGTGTCCGTTACCGGGTCATACTCCCACAGGTCCGACCGTATCGCCGTATCCAACCCGCCGCATACATAGGCCTTGCCCGCAACGGTGAAGGCCGCACTCAGTATGCGCACCGCCGTGGGTGTGGCTATGGGGGCTGAGGCTTTTGGGGTCCATTGGTTCGCCGCTGGATCATAGGCCCACAATTGACCGGCAGGGAAGACTGTGCCGCAACCCACATAGCCGAGGGAGCCGATTGTGAATGCCACACCGCGACTGATGAGCCCTCCACCGTAGTCCGCTTGCTGCGACCATGTATCTGTTGTGGGGTCATAGGCCCAGCAGTCGGCTAGGTCATAGTCAGATCCGGCTACTTGATGCTGGCCACCAACGAGGAAGACCTTGCCGTTCAAGCCGAAGCTCATCGGAGCAAGCCGTGCATCGGCCGGCAGGCTCGACCGTTGCAGCCAGCTATTGCCGAACAGGTGACCACCGGTGATGCACAGCAGTGTACCGAGTAGAAGGGAGTACAGCTTTTTCATGGGTCCGTAGGTTGGCCGGTTTCAGGGAATGATGTTCGATCCGCGCAATTCCTCCTTCGTCACCGTCGGCGGCATTTCCCCGCGCTTCACCTTGTCGGCGACCAGCCTGGCAAGCTTTTCCGCGTCGGCTTTCGTGGCGCAACCCGTGTTGCCCGGCTGCCCGGGAATGTTCGTTTGCCGCACGAGCAGCTTGCCATCCGCGAGGACCTCGTAGCCGTAGGTGCCGTTGGGCGCAACGATGATGCGGTGGGTGATGGCCGCCGTACTGGGCGTTCGCGGGAATTCCCCGGCTGCCGCGGTGGTGGCGGGCTGGCCTTCGGTGTTGCGCTGCGCCAGTTGGGCGGAGGCGCCGAGGCTTGTGAAAAGAAGCAGGAAGAGCAGGGCGGATCGGGTCATGGCCTTGGATTTAGTGGATCACCGGAAGTGATCCTGCAAGGCTATCGGCGATCGATCAGCCATTCAACCGCATGATAGTGGGGGAGGTGGGGAACCGAAGAACCGAAAAACAAGGAATGCAGAACCGAAGAAGTTGACCAAAGGCACTTCTACATTCTTCGGTTCCATGTTCTGCGGTTTTGCGGTTCAAGTACCTTGGTTTTCGAACCACGACCCCATGACCGCCAAGCACCCATTCGACCTTCAAGAGCGGCTCATCGACTTTGCGGTCCAAGTGATCCGTATGGTTGATGACTTGCCGAGCACCGCAGCGGGCAAACTGCTTGCGGACCAGCTGCTACGCTCCGGGACATCACCCGCATTGCACTACGGAGAAGCGCAAGGAGCCGAGTCCAAGCGCGACTTCATCCACAAGATGAAAGTGGCCCTGAAGGAGCTGCGCGAGACACACGCCTGCATGCGCATCATCAAGAAGGCTGAGCTTCACCCCGACACGGCTATCGGGGAGAGCGGCCTGAAGGAATGCTCGGAGCTTGTGGCCATCTTTCAAAGCAGTGTGAAGACAGCTCAACGGAACACCCAACGAACCGCAGAACCGTAGAACAAGGAATGCAGAACCGAAGAAGTTGACCAAAGGCACTTCTACATTCTTCGGTTCAATGTTCTGCGGTTTTCGGTTCCCTACCGGTCGAACACCTTGTTCAAGGCATCCGTGCGGCTCTGTACCTGGAGCTTGGTGTAGATGTCCCTAATATAACTGCGCACGGTATCGATCTTCAGTTCCATACGGTCGGCGATCTCCTTGTAGCGATAACCGCCGGCAAGCTGGTCCAGGACTTCGCGCTCGCGCTTGGTGAGGCTTTCCAGCAAGGCGCTGTTGCTCTTCTTGCGCGGTACACTATCCACCAGTTTCCGGGCGATGTGCAAACTCATCGGCGAACCACCGGCATGGATGTCGTGGATGGCACGCACCACTTGTTCCGGCGGTGCGCTTTTCAGCAGGTAGCCCGTGGCACCGGCGCTCAGCGCATTGAAGATGTTCTCGTTGTCCTCGAAGACTGTGCTCACCAGGTATTGCACCTGCTCGCGCTTCGGCTTGCATTCAGCGATGCACGCGATGCCTGTGATACCCGGCAGGTTGATGTCCATCAGCACCACGTCCAGGTCTTCCAGGCCGCTGGTGCGGGCCATGAACTCCTCGGCGCTACCGTAGCTGCCCTTCCACTGGAGGTCGCCTTCACGCTCCACGATGCGCTGCACGCTGGCGCGGAGCACGGGATCATCTTCAACGATGGCGACACGGATGGGCATCAGGAGCGGTGCGAAGTTATCGTGACGTTACGCCGAGGGTCCCCGCATGATAGTGGGTGCGGGCAATGGAACAGTGAGGGTGCTGGTGGTGCCGCTGGTCGAGCTGTCCATGGTGAGCACGGCGCCGATGCTCTCCGCGCGTTTACGCAGGTTACTCAGGCCGTTGCCGCCAGCCCGCGTGCGCGACAGGTCAAAGCCATGTCCGTCGTCGCTCACAGTGAGTGAAAGCGCGGAGGCGCCGATGTGTAGACGAACGCTGATGGTCTTCGCTTGCGCGTGCTTCAGCGCATTGCTCACCAGCTCCTTAAACATCAGGAGCACATTCCGTTTCACATCCGGTGGCAGGTCGCGCCGTTCTTGCCCGGCTTCCACCGTCAGGTCCGTGCGCAGGCCGATGCTCAGTTCCTCGAACTGGTTACCGAGCATATTGCGCACGTAGGCGATGAAGCCTTCCGCGTGGTCGTTCTGCGGGTCCACGGCCCACACGATCTCGCCGAGCTGACCGATGAGCTCGCTGCTGGCGTTGGCGATGTGCGCGGCCAGTTTACCTTTGTCCTCGTTCACGCCGGTGTTGCCTTGCATTTCCCGGCTGAGCATGGTGATGCGCGTGAGCCCGCTGCCCAGGTCGTCGTGGATGTCGCGGGCGATGCGGCTGCGCACATTGCTCACCTCGCGTTCCTTCTCCAAGGCCGCGATGCGCCGGAGGTACTGCAAGCGCAGGATATAGCGGGACAACAGGAAGACGAGCAGTACCGATACGAGCACCACGAGTACCTTGAACCACGTCGTTTGCCACCAAGCGGGCACAATGGTGATGGTCAGCCGTGTGCGCCCCTGGGGACCGTCGATACCTACGATGCGCGCATTGAACGTGTACGTTCCCGGCGCCAATGATGCGTAGTTCACGGTCCGCAGTGCGCCGCTCGCCACCCAATCGGCATCGTAGCCTTCCAGTTGGTACTCGTAGCGTCGCTCATCACCGTAAACGGGGTCGATGGGCGCGAATTCGATGGCCACACTGTTGCGGTCATGGGGGAGTTCGATGGTATTCGCATCGAATATTATCGGCAATGCTTGGCCGTTCGCCAATACCTTTCGGATGTAGAGCCTTCGCGGCGGTGGACGCAAAGCGAGGCGTTGCAGGTCGAAGCGGTGCCACGGGCTTACGCGGTTCAAATAGGTCCCCCCGCTGTCAAGCACTAAGGCATCAGCGCCGAGGCCTGGCATGCCATCCCGTACGTCGTACCGGGTGAAGGAACTGTCTTTCGGGTCGAAACGCACCAGATCGGCCGTGCCGGAGATCCAGAGCGTGCCATCGTCATCGACCACGGCGCTTTGGTAGTTGCCGCGCTCGGATCGGTCCTCGAACACGGCGATGTCGGTCAGGTTTCCATCCGTATAGCGCATGCGCACGATACCGTCGTTCCGCGTGATACCGTAGATCGATCCATCGGGAGTGGTCACTACGTCCTCCATGCCACGCAGCTCCGGCGCAGCTTCGAAGGACAGGTCCGCCGTGGTGCCTAGGCGTAGGTCCACTACGCTGATGCCTCTTCGCAGGGTGGCGATGACGAGGTGATAGGGATCGAGCAGCGCGAAGGCCTTGTGCCATTCCTGCTTCCAGGCACCTTGTGCGCTGGTGTCAACCCCGAAGGGTTCGAAGTGGTCTGAGCCCGCACGTGCTCGGAAGGCATAGCCATGCCCGCTTGCCCATAGGTCGCCGTCCGGGGTTTCGATCAGGTCGTTGATGTGTCGGCGGTCCGACGCGTATCCATCAGAATAGGGCAGGTCGCACAAGGAGAAGACCCTTCGTTCGGGATCATAGCGCAGCAGCCCATCCGATGTGCCGAGGAAGATGCGTCGGTCGCGTGTGCAAAGGATCTTCCAGGTCTCCACCTGGAGTTCTTCGCCTTGCGGAATGGCGATGGAGTCGTATCGCACACCTGCTGCATCCAATGCGTAGAGCTTGCGATCGGTATAGTACCTGGTCGCCCAATAACCGACGTGGTCCGTGGCCCTGGCCAGGACCATGCCTACATCAGGGTGCGTCGCCGCCACGGGTGTTACCGGGTGATGCTGTGGGTCGAAACCGATGTAAACGCCCTGGCTTCCGGCCAACCAAAGGCGGCCTGTCGGGTCGGTCGTAATGCCGTTCATCTGGTCCACTAGGTGCGGTACGAATGGACCTGTCGGAACGAACGGTTCGCTCAGTCGCCGGGTATGCGGGTCGTACCAATAGGTCGCCCAATCAAAGTCAACGACCATCAGTTTTTCATCGATCGCGGTGATGGCGAGTACGATGTTCGAGACGTTCCAGGACTTCCCTGTATCGTGCTTCACGGTGCTGAAGCTGCGGGTGCGCTTGTCGAATGTGATGAGGCCCGAGCCCCAGCTACCGATCACGAGGAGGTTCGGGTCGCTGGCCACCGCTTGCATGCTAACAAGCAGTGGCTTGGGTGCTGGGGCGGGTTGCACGTCCACATAGCGGAAGGTCTCCATCTGCGAGCGCTCGGGATCGATGTGCAGCAAATGATCGAGGTCGATGACCCACAAACTGCCATCCGGGTCCATTACAGCAGCATGTACGCCTGGTCGTTCCTGTGGCCTAGGCATGGCAGCACTAGGATAGATCCGCTCTACGCAGTTCGCTTCCGGCTGGAAGCGAAGCAAACCCAACTCGCGGTCGCAGATCCAAACGCGACCCCGGGCATCCAAGGTCAAGCCAGCGACCTCGGTGCAACTCCCTTTGCTCCATGCTTTGGGTGCAGCGATGCGCGCCACTGTCATTTCACGCGTGTCCACCACCGCCAGACCCGCATGCGTTCCAGCAAGCAGGCGGCCATCGGGCAGCAGCATGCAGCGCCCTACCGTATTGTACGGCAAGCTGGCCGTATCGCGCGGATCGTTGCGCAGCACATCCAGGTTCACACCATCGTAGCGGCAAAGCCCGTTGCCGGTGCTTATCCATAGGAAACCGTCCTTGTCGAAGTCCAGATCATGCACGGTTTCCGCTGGCAGGCCGGGGATATCCAGCTTGTGCAGTACGGCGGGTGGGGGTAATTGGGCGACCCCCAACTTACCCAATAGGATCAGCTGGAATGCGGTCAATGCACGCGTGAT
>JAGNSU010000002.1 GCA_017987895.1 Flavobacteriales bacterium
AGCGCCCCAGCGCCTGGCGTGGTGATCGCGTACGCCCCTCCCACGGCAGCCTTCACGGCGAGCCCTTGGATCACCGATGCGGACAATGCCCTCATCACTTTCACCGATCAGAGCACCGGTGCGATCACCGATCATGCCTGGGACTTCGGCGACGGTGGCATCAGCGATCAACAGCACCCCTCGCACGCGTTCATCGATGCGGACGACTTCCAAGTGATGCTCGTGGTAACGGACATCCATGGTTGCACGGACACGGCCGCGCATGTGGTCCGGATCGCTCCGGTCTATGATGTGACCATCCCGAACGGTTTCACTCCCGATCCCGTAGGAGGGAACGGAGGATACTACGATGATGACGATCTCAGCAACAACGTCTTCTACCCCTTCGCCCGCTTTGTCGAGGATTTCCGCATGCGGATCTACAACCGGTGGGGGGAACTCATCTTCGAAAGCCTCGACATCCGTCAAGGGTGGGACGGTTACTACCGCGGCCAACTCAGCCCGCAGGACGTGTATGTCTATCAGGTCTGGTTGCGCTTCGTGGATGGCCAGGAATCGCAGCAAGTGGGCGACATCACCCTCTTCCGCTAAACGTCCATGAGGATATCGCTACGCACCCTGTTCCAGGTCATCTTGCTCGCGCCCTGTCTGGCGCGCGGACAGGACCCGCAGTTGACGCAATCCTTCGCGGCGCCGATGTACTTGAACCCTGCGCTCACCGGCAACACGCAGCAGGACCGGATCGTCGCGAACTATAGGAACCAGTGGAGCAGCGCGGTGGTGAACGCTTTCCAGACGTATGCCTGCAGTTACGATCACCGCGCCGCCAAGCTGAACAGTGGCTTTGGTTTGATGGCCATGCGCGATCGCGCCGGCGTCAACGGCCTGAGCTTCACCCAGGTCTCGTTCAACTATAGCTACGAGGCGCGGATCAACCGGAAAAGCGCTTTTCGTGCCGGGCTGCGCATGGCCTATACGAACCGTGGATTGGATCCGAACAACACGCTCTTCGCCGACCAGGTGATCCGTGACAACGCCCCCACGAGCATCGAAGCGAGGATGGTGGAGCGCGTGAACTACTTCGATGTAGGCATCGGTGGCATGTACTACAACGAACGCTTCTGGGCAGGGATCAGCGCGAGCCACTTGAACCGTCCCCAGCAAAGCCTGTTCACCGATGGGGACGCGCGATTACCCGTCCGCACGAGCGTGCATAGCGGTTACCGTTTCCCGCTGGACAACCAGCGCATGATGTACAGCCACACGATCGGCACCTTCGCAGCGCTTTACAAGACGCAGGATAAATGGGACCAATTCGACATCGGATTCTATGTGGACCACGAGCAGCTGATCGGCGGGATCTGGTACCGTGGCATTCCCGGGCTCAAGGCCTACCAACCGGGCTACCCGAACAGCGATGCCGTGAGTTTGATGGTGGGCTATGACACGCCGATGCAACTGCGAATTGTGTACAGCTACGACGTGACTGTCAGCATGCTCACCATGGCCAGCGGGGGGGCGCACGAGATCAGCCTCACCTACGAATGGCCGCGCAAGGTGAAGTCGCGCAAGCATAAGATCGTGCCCTGTCCGAAGTTCTGATCCGTAGTCCCAACGACGCCCTACATCCGCTCCGGCACCTCGATGCCCAGGCACCACATGGCCCGCTTCGTCGCGGTGGCCGTGGCCGCGCTCAATCCGATGCGGAATTGGCGTTTGGCCGGATCCTCTTCTTTCATGACCGGCACCCTCTGATAGAAGGTGTTGTACGCCTGCACCAATTCGTACGTGTGGTTGGCTAGCGTCGAGGGATCCAGGCGTGTGGCCGCCTCCTGGAGCACTGCCGGAAACTGATGGAGGTGCTTGAGCACCGCGCGTTCCTCGGGGAGGAGTTCATGGTTGTCGGTCGTCGGTTGGCCGTTGACAATTGACAATTGAGTACTAGCAACCGGCAACTCCGCCTCCGCCTTCCTCAACAAACTTCTGATCCTCGCGTAGGTATACTGAATGAACGGCCCGGTGTGGCCTTGCAGATCGATGCTCGCGGCGGGGTCGAAGAGCATCTGCTTCTTTGGGTCCACTTTCAAGAGGAAATACTTGAGCGCGGCCAGGCCGACCATCTCATAGAGTTCCGTCTTCTCTTGTTCGCTCACCGCATCGAGCTTGCTGAGCTGATCGCCCGTGGCGCGCGCTTCGCCGACCATTTCTTCGATCAGGTCATCCGCATCGACCACCGTCCCTTCACGGCTCTTCATCTTTCCGCTCGGTAGATCCACCATGCCATAGCTCAGGTGAAAGAGCTCGTTGGCCCAAGGGAAGCCGAGCTTCTTCAGGATCAGGAACAGCACCTTGAAGTGGTAGTCCTGCTCGTTGCCCACGGTGTAGATCAGGCGGGAAAGGCCGGGGTGATCCTCGAAACGCTTGATGGCCGTGCCGATGTCCTGCGTCATGTAGACACTGGTGCCATCGCGGCGAAGGAGCACCTTCTCGTCGAGGCCTTCAGCGGTATTGTCCACCCAAACGGCGCCGTCCTTCTCGTAGAACACTCCCTTCTTCAGGCCTTCGAGCACATCGTTCTTGCCGAGCACGTAGGTCTGGCTCTCGTAGTAGAGTTTGTCGAACTCCACCCCCATGCGGGCATAGCTGGCGTTGAATCCTGCGTAGACCCAGCCGTTCATCTTCTCCCAAAGCGCGCGCACTTCGGGATCGTTCGCTTCCCACTTGCGCAGCATCTCCTGCGCTTCAAGCATCAAAGGAGCCAGTTTCTCGGCCTGCTCCCTGGAGATCGTCTCGGCACGCACATTCGGGTGCAGCGGTGTGGAGATGGTCGTGGCGCCGTTCTCAATGATCTCCTCCACCTGGGCCTTGTACCGTTTGTCGAACTCCACGTAGTACTTGCCCACCAGCTTATCGCCCTTCAGGCCGCTGCTCTCAGGCGTTTCGCCATTGCCGAACTTCTGCCAGGCCAGCATGCTCTTGCAGATGTGGATGCCGCGATCGTTGATCACCTGTGCCTTGATCACTTCATGACCGGCCGCTTGAAGGATGCGGCTCACACTATGCCCGAGGAAGTTGTTCCGCAAATGGCCCAGGTGCAATGGCTTGTTGGTGTTCGGCGAACTGTACTCCACCATCACCTTGCGGCCGCTCGATGGGAACTGAAGGATGTCCTTCTCCCGCGCTTCTTGAAGAAAGCCGAGCCAGTAGCGATCGGCGATCACGAGGTTGAGGAAGCCCTTGACCACGTTGAAGCGCTCCACGACCTCCACGTTCGTCTGGAGATGCTCGCCGATCGCCTGCGCCGTGGGCTCCGGGCCCTTGCCGCTCTGCTTGAGGAAGGGGAACACGTTGATCGTCACATCCCCTTCGAACTCGGGCCGTGTGGTCTGGAACGCGATGCGCTCCGCCGCGACCTCGGCATTGAAGACGGATGCGAACGCTTGCTGAACAGCGGGAACGAGCAGCGCTTGGAGACGGTCTTGGAACATGGAGGCGCAAAGGAAACAGTTGTCAGTTGTCAGTTGCCGGTTGTCCGTCAAAGCCGGGTATCCGACAACTGCGCCTTGCTCAAGAAGTTCTCCGCCAGCATGCACCGCACGCTGCCACCACCCACGCGCTCAATGGTGGGTACCGCCACCGGCACCAACTGGCCGTGCTTCTCCAGCGCGATACGTTGATCCGGCCGCAGGGCGGCGAATGCGGTCTCGGAGAGGAAAATGAACATACCCTTGGCGGAACGCAGTTGCAGCATGTTGCCGACGAAGGCGTGCATCTGCTCCAGCGATATCGGGATGATCTCCTTGTTCGCACGCTCCAACTCGGTGCGCACGTCGTCACGATCCACGGGATAGGGCAGGGCCTCGAAGCAAACCGCCGCGAACGCCTCACCGATGCTCATCAGCACGTTCGTGTGGTAGACCGGCTGGCCCGTCAGCGTCCCGTCCATCGTGGCCAGGAACGGGACCTGGTGCCCGAGCAGGGTGCCGCACCAGAGGTTCAATGCGCGTTCCGTGGTGCGTGGTGAGAGGGCCGCGTAAGCCACATTGCGCACTCGATCCAGCACCAGGCTGCCCGTGCCTTCCAGAAAGCGGTCGTCGTTCTCAAGCACGCTCAGGTCCACCAGGCGCCGCACCTTGAAGCCTTCGCGGACCAAGACCTCATCGAAGGCACGATCGCGTTCCGCACGACGGCTCGGCGTACGCATTGGATAGAGCACCACGGTGCCATCGGCGTGGGTGCTGAACCAGTTGTTCGGGAACACCGCGTTCGGTGCGGCCGGATCCACGGGATCGAGCACCGTGGTGGCGATACCACAGTTCCTCAATGCCATAAGGAGCGCATCGAACTCCTCCTCCGCCTGCTTCCGGATCTCCGGATCATCGACGAGTTGTTGGAACCCATTGCTCTCCGCTGTCTCCGGATCGAACCCGAAGCCGGTGGGCCGGATGAGGATGACGCCGGATGCGACCTGGCTGCTCATGAATTTTGAATTAGGAATTCCTAATTCTTGGGCTAGCGTGCGCGCTCAGCGGTTCCGAAGAATGGGATAGAGCGGCTCCAACACCCCCAGCACCGATTCGGCCATGGCGTTGTTAGTGTCGAGCGCGGGGTTGATCTCGACCACATCGAGGGTCGCGGTCTTGGGATCGGTGCAGAAGCCGGTGAGCAGTTCGCGCGCTTCGTCCAGGGTGATGCCGTTCGGTACCGGTGTCCCGGTCCCCACGGAGATCGAAGGATCCAAACTGTCCACATCGAAGCTGACGTGGATGCGTTCACAGGCCGTGAGGTAGGCGAGCGTTTCCCGCACCACGGCGCTGGCGCCTTTGGCGCGCAACTGTTCCACGGTGATCACCTTGATCTTCAGTTCATCGATGATGGCCTGCTCTTCGGGCTCGTAGTCGCGCAGGGCGATGAAGACCAGATCGCTAGGCACGAGCTTGGGGCCGTTCACGCCGATCTTCCGCAGGCGGTCCCATACATCCATGGTGAACACGCGCGGACGATTGCGGCCTTTCTTCTCCAAGTGCATCAGCAGCGCCAGCGGCATGCCGTGTACGTTGCCGCTCGGCGTGGTCCAGGGCGAATGCAGGTCGGCGTGGGCATCGATCCAGATCACCCCGAGCCGTTCGTTCGGGTAGGCCATCTTGGTGCCTGACACCGAGCCGATGGCAATGCTGTGGTCCCCTCCCACCACGATCGGAAAGGTGTTGTTCCGCAGGTAGCGGTACACCTCGTAGGCCAGATCGCTCTCGAAGCGGATCAATCCGTCGATGTGGTGGGCGCTCGGGGAGCTATCGTCCTCGTAGAGCACGTCGTTCTCGTCCCGGAGGATGCTTTCCTCGGCATGCCCGAACAGTTCGCTGCCCAATTTCCACGCCGCCACTCGAAGGGCCGCCATGCCCATGCTGGCTCCGCGCTTGCCCGCCCCGATCTCCGAGGCGGCTTCGATCAATCGTAGTTCCATAAATACCCTTCTTACCGGACGGCCAAGGTACGGAGGCCCCTTTCCAAGCTCCGGAACCCTGGGTACGACCTGCCCGTAGGAAGGCCACCTGTCATTGCTTCAGATCGACCGATGGACCACAAGGACACCACGACTACCGCTGTGCTGCTTGCCGTTGCCCTTCTGGGCAACGGCTGCGGCCAGGGGCTACTGCAAGAGCATGTGGCCGAGGGGGTTATAGAGTACGCCCTCACCTTCCCGGACTACGACCCGGACGGGCTGATGGCGGGCATGCTCCCGGAAAAAACCACGCTCACCTTCGGCAGTGGCATGCAGATGGCCGAACTGAGCGCCGGCATGGGTGTGTTCCGCACCTCCATCGTCACGGACAACGAGCAGAAGGAAATGGACTACCAGCTCAGCGTGCTGAGCAAGAAGCTGGTGAGCCACATGGGCCAGCGCGACATCCTGAGCTTCAACAAGGAAAAGCCGGCCGTTACCTTTCTGTACACCGGCGAACTCGACACCATCGCCGGCTATCCGTGCAAAAAAGCCGTGGCGCTCTTCGGCAGCATCGACCGCCCCGAGATCGAGGTGTGGTACACCGACCGTATCCGCATCGAAGACCCCAACTGGTTCAGCCCGTTCCGCGAGATCCCTGGGGTACTGCTGCGGTACGAAATGATCCAGTACGGCATGCGTATGCGCCTGGAAGCCACCACCGTGATACCCGGCCCAGTGGAACCCACCAAGTTCGCTTTGAAGGAGGGCTACCAAAAGGTGTCCCCTGATGTGCTCCACGGCGAGCTCGAAGAGGTGCTTTCCTCCTTCAGTCTCTGAGGTTCACAACCTGCGGCGGTTTTCCCTAAAGCACTGTTGATAATAGCGGCCCGGTGAGGGCCGTTGTTGCTGAGCCCCCCCGATACTTTTATCGGGTCCGCGCGCCAGCCTGCGCGGGCACCGCATCCATTGGCCAGCGAACGCAAGAACAAGGTCCGCGAAACGGACGAAGTAGAGGAAGCGCCCAAGCGTTCCCCAAGGCGCAATGCTTCCAAGGAAGCCAGTGAAGGTTTCCTTCCCAAAGTGAAGGCCTTTGTGCGCGACGGCCGCACCCACAAGGTGGTGGGCCTGATGCTGGTGCTTGGCGCGGGCTATCTGCTGGTGGCGTTCGTCTCCTATCTCTTCACTTGGAAGTTGGACCAGGACCTTACCAACCGATCGTGGGGCGTGTTACTGAGCCGCGAGGTGCAGGCCGAGAACTGGCTGGGCAAATTGGGCGCACTGCTCTCCCACCGCTTCATCCGCACCTGGTTCGGCATCGCATCGTTCGCCTTTGTGCTGTGGAGCTTCCTCGGTGGCATGCGCATTCTGCTGGGTACGTGGTTGCTGCCTTTCAAGCGCACCCTTACCTGGACCGCCCTCACGCTGCTCTGGCTGCCAGCCGCGCTCGGCTTCGTGTTCCGCAGCGGTGATATGGCCTTCCTCGGAGGCGCCGTGGGCTATACGATCAACGGACATCTCACCGGCCTGATCGGCAACTTCGGCACCGGGGCCTTGCTCCTCTTCAGCCTCGGCGCGGTGCTGACGGTGGTGTTCGATCCTTCCTTCGAGTGGCTCGGGAAGTTGCTTCAGAAGAAGGCGCCTGCGGTTGAGGCTGTGGAAGAGGTGGTGGAAGAGCCGGTGGTGAAGTCGAACCGCGCGAAACGCGAAATGGAAGAGGCCGCAGCCGCTGAAGTGCCGGTCGTTCCCGCTCCTACCCCATCGATGGAGTTGGAGGTGGAGCCTGCTGTGGTGGAGCCGATGATGGATGAGGCATTGCGCGACCCCGGGTCGGAGCCCGGGGTGAAAGACGACATTGAAGAAGAAACCGAGGAAGAAGAAGTCGGCCTCGAACTTGAAATGGGTGATAGTGCTGTCGAGGAAGTGCTTCTCGACCCCATCCTCGCGGCTGTGCCTATGTCTGTCGACGGCATGAGCGTGGAGGCGCCCAAGGCGGAGAAAACTTTGAGCGAGGACCAGATCGAGGAGAAGCTGAAGGAGTTCGGCGAGTACGACCCCACCCTGGACCTGAGCAGCTACGAGCTTCCACCGATCGATCTATTGGTGGACCATGGCACCGGCGAACTGACGGTGACCAAGGAAGAGCTCGAGGCGAACAAGGACCGCATCGTCGAGACGCTCGGGCACTACAACATCGGCATCGACAAGATCAAAGCGACGATCGGGCCGACGGTTACGCTGTACGAGATCATCCCGCAGGCGGGGGTGCGCATCAGCAAGATCAAGAACCTGGAGGACGACATCGCCCTGAGCCTCGCCGCGCTCGGCATCCGCATCATCGCGCCGATCCCCGGCAAGGGCACCATCGGTATCGAAGTCCCCAACAGCAAGCCGCAGGTAGTGGGCATGCGCGCGGTGATCGCCAGCGAGAAGTTCCAGAACAGTACGGCCGATCTGCCCATCGTACTGGGCAAGACGATCACCAACGAGACCTTCGTCACCGACCTCACCAAGATGCCCCACCTGCTGATGGCCGGTGCCACGGGCCAGGGCAAGTCGGTGGGCTTGAACGCGATCCTCGTCAGCCTGCTCTATAAGAAGCACCCGAGCCAGATCAAGTTCGTGCTGGTGGACCCGAAGAAGGTGGAGCTCACCCTCTTCAACAAGATCGAGCGCCACTTCCTGGCCAAGTTGCCCGGCGACAGCGATGCCATCATCACCGATACCAAGAAGGTGGTGGCCACGCTGAACAGCTTGTGCATCGAGATGGACGAGCGCTACGAGCTGCTGAAGGACGCGCAGGTGCGCAACATCAAGGAGTACAACACCAAGTTCATCCAGCGTCGCCTGAACCCGGAGAACGGCCACCGCTACCTCCCCTACATCGTGCTGGTGGTGGACGAGTTCGCCGACCTGATCATGACGGCCGGCCGCGAAGTAGAAACCCCGATCGCCCGCCTCGCCCAGCTCGCGCGCGCCATCGGCATCCACCTGATCATCGCCACGCAGCGCCCGAGCGTGAACATCATTACCGGTACCATCAAGGCCAACTTCCCGGCGCGGATCGCCTTCCGGGTCACGAGCAAGATCGATAGCCGCACCATCCTCGATACCGGCGGCGCCGACCAGCTGATCGGTCGTGGCGACATGCTGCTGAGTACCGGCAACGAGCTTATCCGCATCCAGTGCGCCTTCGTGGATACGCCGGAGGTGGACAAGATCACCGAGTTCATCGGCAACCAGCGCGGCTATCCCGATGCCCTGCTCCTACCCGAGCCCCCGATGGAGGAAGGCGAAGGGGGAGTGGACCTCGACGATGGCGAGCGCGACAGCATGTTCGAGGATGCTGCTCGCCTTGTGGTGCAAACACAGCAAGGCAGCACCTCCCTCATCCAACGCAAGTTGAAGCTGGGCTATAACCGCGCCGGCCGCATCGTGGACCAACTGGAAGCCGCCGGCATCCTCGGTGGGTTCGAGGGCAGCAAGGCGCGCCGCGTGATGATCCCCAATGAGCAGGCCTTGCATGCGCACCTGAACGCGGGTGTGACGGCGGGGGCTGGGCCGGGGATGGGGGGATTCTGAGGACACCAGACCGTGCCTGTTTAACTTGCGATCATCTTCCTTCCCATGGGCAAGCTGGCTAACAAACCGACCAAGCGCACCACAGTGCGCAAGAGCACACCGAAGCGTCCCAAACGGGCGTTGCCCGATGTGCGGAAGTTCAGCGGTGCTGTTCCGGGCATGGCGGAATGGGCCTTGGAGGAAGTGAGGCGTATGCGCGATGAGTGGTGAGCGGATCCTCGCGGACACCAACATCCTCATCCGGATGTTCTCGGGTGAGAAGACGGTGGTCGACTTCCTGAGCGGTGCCGACATCCATGTTTCGTTCATCACAGAGATCGAACTGCTCGCAACTTCGCGCATAACCGATGCACAAGCGAGGAAGATCCGGGCGTTCCTGGACCAATGCCTGATCATTGGTGCGGAACACGAAGTGCGCTCCTATGCTATCGACTTCCGCAAACAGACCGGACTGAAGTTGCCCGACTGCATCATTGCCGCCACCGGCGCTTACTTGAACATGCCGCTGGTGACCGGTGACAAGCACTTCGACAAGCTGGAGGATGAGATCGCGTTGTTCCGGTTGTGATCACAGCTACGAGCGCGGGGCCCGAGGCGGGAGACCCGGCAGTGGGTTGATCCTCGGTGGATCCGAGGGCAGCAAGGCGCGCCGTGTGATGATCCCCAATGAACAGGCTTTGCATGCGCACCTGAACGCGGGTGTGACGGCAGGGGCTGGGCCGGGGATGGGGGGATTCTGAGGTCTAAGCTCCGAGCCGTGAGCCTTGAGCTGCCAGCTTTGATCCTGGCCACAAGCTGCAGGCCTCAAGCCGCAAGCTTGTTTTCGGCAAGTTTGAGGCGCGCCATCAGCACGATCCCCTAGTACCTTCGGACGTGCTTCAAACTCGCTTCATATCCATGCGTACTTCGCTCACATGGGCGGTGCTGGTCGCCTGCCTGCATTGTACAGGTCAAGAGCAGAACAACTGGTGGTATTTCGGCGAAGTCGCTCTTGATCTCAACTCAGGATCACCTGTTCTGAACACGAACAGCGCAATGGACCAGATGGAGGGTTCGGCCTCGATCGCGGACGCTCAAGGGAATCTACTGTTCTATACGGATGGAGTGACCATCTGGAACCGAAGTGATCTGCCCATGCCGAACGGCACAGGACTTCTTGGCCACTCTTCATCGTCACAATCCGCCGTGATCGTTCCAAAGCCATCGAGTTGTGGCATCTATTATGTGTTCACGGTGCCGGCCCAAAGTGATGTGATCCCGCTTTCCTATTCCATTGTGGATATGAGTCTGGACGGAGGTATGGGCGATGTATCGATCAAGAACATACCGCTCTATGCAGGAGTGACCGAGCGACTTTCGGCAACACTGCATGCGAACGGGGTGGACTATTGGGTCGCCGGGCAACGATGCAGCGACCACGCGATGCTGTCGTTCAGACTCACAGCGGCGGGAGTTGACATTGCACCCGTCGTATCTCCACCACTTCTGATAACAGACGCTTGTTACATCGGCTACCTGAAGTTCGCGCCGAACGGAACCAAGCTTTGTGCAACATATCTCTACGGCTATCACGCGGTGCTCATGGACTATGACAATGCCACAGGCACAGCTGCGAACCCACTTGTGTTATCTCCGTTCGTGGGCAGCGGTGGCTATGGCGTAGAGTTCTCCGCGCAGTCCAGTCGCTTGTACTTGCAGAGCATTAACGCCCCTCGAGTCCTTGTGCAATATGATATGCTCGCTGGGGACACGGCGGACATTCGAGCATCGCGATTCTTAGTAGACAGCACAGGGATCGTGGATCTGGAATATGTATACGGAGGTGCACTACAGATGACGCCTTACGGTTCCATCTACGTGAACCGTTTGAACAAACCCTATCTGGCGATCGTGCAATACCCGGATCAGCTCGGAGCTGCGTGTGGATACGTCGATCAAGCCATTGATATTTCACCGCTGGAATGCCAGGACGGTTTGCCCAATCTTCTCCCCATCCATCCTTCTTGCGAAGCCCAGGTCGGAATTCCAGAGTCAAATCCTGATGCCTTTTCCATCGGACCAAATCCAGCTTCTTCACTTGTAGAGATCGTCGGGGTCGCACACGGCCTGGCGATCGTCACCGACGCCGCAGGAAGGGAAATAGATCGTTTATGGCTCACAGGAGGTAGGGCCGTGCTTGACGTCAGCCACTTCGCGAATGGCTGGTATTTAGTCAAAATGTCCAATAAGACTGCCCGATTGATGGTGCAGCACTGAGGCTGGTCGGTTGAGTGAAGTACGGTGGTGAGGCCAGTTGCAAACTGGCCGGATGATCCATCGGCTTGACCCGTGGCGGCACAAGTGAGCGGCCTCCCTCCACTCTGGCCCGGCGCGGCCGAACACTTGCGCCATTTAATGGCGAGCAAGTGGGATGAACCAACGCTTGACCCGCGGCAGTACAGATGAAGCCCCCGCTAAATCATCAGGTGGCACTACTTATCCCCATCATATGTGTAAAGCGCCTTGCCCGGAGAAGTTCACAGAACTCCTTGAGGTTCTGGCTTAGTGCAGCAATCGTAAGTGCGTTACCCTTATCAGACTGATGTACATTGTACTGTGAACCCTCGAACCAACTACGCTTAGCATCATTCGCACTGTTGGCTATAGTATTCAGATTTCGGCGAAGCGTGACGAACCTATCGCCAAGGGTAAACTCCGGCTCTGTAGTATTTATTTCTTTTTGGCCATACGCATCTACGCCGTACTTCTGAAAGAACATCTCCACGGGATTCTTGAGCTTCCTAGAAAGCAACGATGGGATGTAAAACGCACGTGCTACGCTATCCCTATCATCCTCCTGAATCGAACCGTCCACTTTCGTTAGCTTGTTCAATACCTCAAGCAGTGCGTCAATGCTGCCGAACACTGAGCACAACTGCTTAACGACTTGCATCATTGCAACGTCATCCGATGTCATTGTAAAGTGTGTCAGGTCCGTCAATCCAAGCTTCCGCATGGAATGATGCAACCCAACATCAACGGGATGATGAATCACAATGAAACAATCGAATCCTGAAACCTTCGCTCGCATCAATTGCCTGACGGTCAGCCAACCCTTGTCCGCACATGCAGACAGTAGGATTTGGAGGACTACTTGTGCCGAAGGATTTGAGACACTTGAAGATGTTCGGCAGTATTCGGTTACAGTGTCAGATATGCTGAACTCGAAATGTTCCTCTGAAAGGAACTTGTCAATGTAGCCCTCAAAATCGACCAAAGCACCATAACGATGCTGATATATGAGTCTTATGTTGTTGACGTCGCACACGAGTATGATTTTGTCGAATCCGAACTTATTTTCATCGGAATCACTCTCCATATGAGCACTAAATATGTTCATGATTCTGAAGATATGCTCTGGGTCAAGGCGGTCTAAGTCATCCACTACCAGAAGCACGGCCTTGCCAGCCTCACGCTGCCGAGATATAATCGAGCGTATGTAGTCGGCTACGACACCACTTTCCCAAACAGAACTGGCGGATTGATGCAAGCTTTCGACAAACTCTGTAGCTCTGACAGCCTCTGGCTGTGATTCCCTTGTGAGCTTCTCCTCGAACTCATTGACATCCTTTACGAGATCCGAAATGGCTTGCATCACTCCACTGACCTTCTCCGTGAAAGGAATCGCCTTGGACAAGGCGGTTGCGAGATGACTTGAGAATGCTAAGGGGTTGCGGATGATGTACTGAAGCCAGACGTGTTGGATAGGCATTTTCCGCAACTCTTCTGGGGCGGCAAGACCTAATATGTAGAATTGGAGCAGCACGTCAGCCTTAACGATATTGAAGATGTCGTCATTGCTGCTCACACTATAGTTCACCGGGTTTACTCGGACCATTACATACTCATACGACCTTGAACTAAAATACTCGCGGATAAAGGTTGACTTCCCAGTACCAAAAGGTCCAGATACGATAGTTCGCTTGATGGCCGGGTTAGAAATGTGCATATCGAACCGCCTCGTAATCGCACCATAAGGTATTTCCATTGCAGCTGGTATAACTAGTGTGTCGAGAACAACCTGATGGAGCAAGTTAGTCTAGAGGGTGTAGCGCAAATGATGACTTGAGTGAACCCGACCGAAAAGTTGGGCGGCACGCCTCGCCGACGCCGGGACGGCTATGGCGGAGCGCGTCAGGGCTTCGGCGGCCAAAGGAGCCCGTTGGTGGAACGCAGCCACGATCTTCAAGCCTATGGCGCCAGCACCACACCCCACATGAAGTCGAACTGCAGGGCGCTGTCCAGCACTGCGGGAATGGTCGCGCCGGTGGGGTTGTACGGCAACATGGCGATGGCCGCGCTGGAGGGCTGGCCCTTCGCGTTGAAGGAGGCGTAGGAATGGCAGCTGATGCACGATGAGATGGCCACAGTGCCGTTGCCCACGATGCGCTCGATGACGGAATTGCCCAGCACGTAGGGCGTGCCGTCCGGGGCGTTGAAATCCACCTGGCTGGACTTGAGGCAGTAGTTCTGCCACACCGGCGAGAGGTGCGCTTCCTCCATAAGCGCCATCAACTTCTCCGTTTTCGGGCATGGACCATACTGCGTGTTGATCTTCCGCAGGTTGGGCAGGGTGCGTGGTGTTGTGGCGCCGAAGGTGTCCCAGGAGCCGATGTCGTCCGCCCGGCCCGGTGAGAGGTGATGCTCGAAGGTGCCCCATACCCAATTGGCGTTGCGCCGGCTGCTGACGTGCATGGAGACGAGGGCGTACTCCACGGAATCGGAAACACCGGTATAGTAGAGTTCATACAAACGCTCCATGGTACCGATCTCCGGGATCCATTGAAGCAAGGTCTTCACAGGCACCCAATCGCCTTTCACGGCGATCGCCGTGGTGGGCATGGTGACCTTGAAATTCTTCGCGTAGGCCACCGCCAAACCCGCCTTGGTATTGAGGCCATTGTTCACGATGTAGTCGAACATGGGGCGGTTGCGGCGTACTTCTTCGGCGATCCACGGCGTGGGCGTACCGGTGGTGGGGAACCCTCCTACCGCCGCGTTGCCCGGCGGGTTGAACGGCACATCGATGGGGCCGGTATGATGGCTGGCCAGCCAGTGGAGCACGCTGGACTGGAACTTCTTGGGCGCACCGCGGCCGGGCCATTGCGGCGTTTTAGAGAAGGTCTCCTTGTCCGAAGCCCAGGTCTCGAACACCACGGGCTTCGGCGCGTCCGCATAGGCAGGTGAAACGAACTGCACGAACAGCCGCCAGATGAACTCATCGGAGTTCTGGTCCGTGCTGTCCACTTTACCTGCACGGGATAGTTCGGCTACGCGGATGACACCCTCCGTGGCGGCCACCAGATCCGGAACAGGTGAAGGCTCAGGTGCCTTGTCCGCTGTGCCGCAACCGGCTGTGATGATCAGGCCCAAGGCGATCGTGAGACAAGTGTGACCGGCGGGAATGAAGGAGGATCGCTTCTGTGGCATGGTGTGATGTGGATAGGTGCCACGAGACTACTGACTTGAAGCTGCCCCCACAATACCGAGTTTCCGGGGGGTGGCACCCGTGTCCCTGCTATTTGGTCCACCATGCCCTGCCCCAGCGTCACCCCGATCTGGCGCAAGACTTCCGCGTGCGAAGACGGGTGTTGGGCAGGGCGCCTACATCGCCTTCGCGTAGCCGCTTCGGCGGAGCAAGGCGCCAAAGCGCTTTGGCGACGGCGCGCGGGCGTATTGTGCCGCGTTCCTTGGATCTGTGGGCAAGGGCCAATGCAGCCACAAGCCACTGGCCTCAAGCCACAAGCTTTAACCGTGCTTTGCCAACGGAGAGCTTACACGGATCGGGAAGGTGGGCGGCACGCCTTCGCTACAGCTTCGGCGGCCAAAGGAGCCCATTGGTTGGTTGGTCATGTGGTTGTGATGGCTTCGAGCTTGGAATGCGGTCTATGGTCGTTGGTCCTAGGTCTTGGGCGAGCTCAGCCTTGAGCCACGAGTTGCGAGCGGTATGCCAGCCACAAGCCACTGGCCTCAAGCCACAAGCTTGATGGGTGCTTCGCGAAATGGAGAGCCTACACGGTTCCATGGGAGATCCCGGATAGCCGCTGCCCGGTGCTGAATGCGGAGCCTGGTTTTCAAAATGCGGCTTGGAAACCACCCCTACCCCTCCTTATGTACTCGGGGCGAGGGATCGCCCCTCAGGAGGGGAGTTGAACGTTGAGGAGATCCCGGATAGCCGGGGCCCGGTGCTGAATGCGGAGCCTGGTTTTCAAAATGCGGCTTGGAAACCACCCCTACCGCTCCTTTGTACTCGGGGCGAGGGATCGCCCCTGAGGAGGGGAGTTGAACGTTGAGGAGATCCCGGATAGCCGGGGCCCTGATGCTGCGCATCACCCGGCTTCCGGGATGACGACGTGGTTGGTCTATGGTCGTTGGTCCTAGGTCCTAAGTGAAGGATGGCTGTCCGATGACCCTTTGAACGCCTACCCTCTTGCCCTTACGGTGGCAGACATGAGCATGACGTTGTAGGGATTCCACACGGACATGGCGAAGTACATGGTGGTGGAGCCCTCGTGGTTCGGGGTGGTGAAGCGCTCGATGAGGTAGGGGGCGTAGACCCCACCGCCTTTATCCTCACGGCACGGGTCACTTAGACCATCGGGCTTGTTCTCTTCGTGGATGAACTGTCCGAACGCCGTACGCATATCCAGAATGTTCTCGGGACCGGACCATGGCCCCCAGGGATGCGGACTTTGGTGTTCCAGCACCACGTACGGATTGTCCCCATTGTAGAGCATCACGAACCGGCTGATGAAGGGATTCCAGCGCACGCCGAACTCGCCTACCGAGCCGGAGAGGAAGAGCGGCCTGGCGGATGCCTCGTCGCGGCCCCACAGCGGCCTGGACGAGGCATCGGATCCTGCGAAGTAGCGAATGGCCGAACGATCCTCGAGCCGGTTCAAGGGGACGTGAGCCAGGTAGATGTTGCTGCGCCGATAGCCGCCACTACCGAAGATGAGGATGCCCTCGCCATCCACTTCTGGTAGACCAGGATGATCGAAGTTCCTTAAGCGTTGGAGCGAGACGTTGATGAATTTCTCACGCGAGAGCTCATAGAGCGATGTGCCGAAGTTCAAGCCATTGTCCTCCGACCGCGCTAGCACGCTGCGGTGCATGGAAACAAAGTCATCGGCGCTATCGCTAGCGATGCGGCCCGTGGTGAAGAAGACGAACATGCTGCTGCCGTTGGTGACCTGCTGGGCGAAACTCCATGGCAAGGCCACGTTCGCATTGTCATGAAAGAAATGTTGGAGCCGGCCGCCCACCGGAACGACCACTTCGAAATTGCCGTGACCACTGCCAAAGTCAGACTGGATGATGCAGCCCGCATCCGTGATGCCCCTGGCGACGGTGTGGCCTCGTTGCCACCGGCCGGCCAGGTTGGCATTGTCATGGAAGTAGTGTGCGAGTTGGTCCCCCTCGGGCACAACGACCTCGAAGTTGCCATGGTCACCGCCTTTGAAATCGGACTGCATGATGCAACCGGGGCCGCTAGCATGATCGGTGATGACGCGGCCGCGTTGCCATTGGGTATGGCCGCTGTAATTATCCAGGAAGTAGTGTACCAATTGGTTGCCCTCCAGAACAACCACTTCGAAATTGCCGTGTTCGCTGCCGAAGTCGGACTGGATGATGCACCCCGGGCCCGTGGCGCGATCGGTGATGACGCCGGCGCGTTGCCACTGTGCGGGGCTGCCGGAATTGTCGCGGAAGTAGTGGACCAGTTCATTCCCCTCCAGGACGACCACTTCGAAATTGCGGTGGTCGCTGCCGAAGTCGGACTGGATGATGCAACCCGGGCCGGTGGCCTGCGCGGTGATAATGCCGGCGCGTTGCCATGTTGCCGGACCGCCGGAGTTGACGAGGAAGTAGTGGACCAGGTTATGGCCCTCCAGCACCACCACTTCGAAATTGCCGTGGCCGCTGCCGAAGTCGGACTGCATGATGCACCCTGGACCGGTGGCTTGGGTGCTGATGGTCTGCGCGCATTGCCATGGCGTGCGGACATCGGTGTTATCATGCCACCAATGGTTCAGCCGTTGCCCTTGCAGGACCACTACTTCAAAATTCCGGTGGATGAGGCCGTAGGTGCTACGGATGATCCAGCCAGGACCGCTTTCCTTTCGTTCGAAGCTGATGCCATCGGTGGGTACGCAGAAGGCATTCTGCACAATGTCGTCCACCTTGGGAGCGCTGGGATTGAACTTCAGTTCGATATCCTTCAAGACCACCGTATCGGAACAGAAGGCGATGCTGTCGCGTGCGAGACCGTCATCGGTACGGATGACACCATCCACGTTCGTATCCCCGAAAAGGAAGGCGAGCCGGCCATCGTGCTCGAACGCTTGACCGAGGTCCGTGCCTGTGACGCCGTAGCGGCTGTGCGTGCGACTGCGTGTAGGTTGTTTCAGCTGGCGGTCTTCCTCCCCGGTGAGTTGAGCGATCTTCTTGGTGTCACATATATGCGGCGACTCCTTGTATGGTTCAGCGAACCTTTCGCGTAGGACGGAGGATCGCCACCACGGCGTATCGCCACTGGTGTTGTGGTGAACGTAGTGAACGACCGAACGCGTGACCTCCGCCGCCAAGACCTCGTAGTTAGCACGCTCGCCAAGCAGCAACGGGCCATTGGCCCCCCGGGTGCCGCGCGCGATGCATCCCGGACCGCCAGAGGCAACGCTGACCACCTGGCCCCGCTTCCACGTGCGCACCGGTGCTGAGTTGTCGAGGAAATAGTGCACGAGTTCATTCTCTTCCAACACGACTACCTCGAAGTTCTTGTGTCCGCTACCGAAGTAGCCCTGGATGATGGAGCCTGCGCCGCTTGCCAGATCGGTGACCACCCCGACGCGCTGCCATTGCGCCGGGCCGCCGGCATTGTCCAAGAAGTAGTGTACGAGGTCCCTTCCCTCCAGCACGACCACTTCGAAGTTGCCGTGCTGGCTGCCAAAGTCGGACTGAATGATACAACCAGGCCCTGTGGCGCGCCCTGTGATGACCCCCACGCGTTGCCACTGAGAAGCACCGCCGTAGTTGTCCAGGAAGTAGTGGACCAGTAGATTTCCCTCTGGCACCACCACTTCGAAGTTGCCGTGGTTGCTGCCGAAATCGGACTGGATGATGCAGCCCGGACCAGTGGCTTTTGTGCTGATGACCTGTGCGCGTTGCCATGGTGCGTTGCCGCTGTGGTTGTCCAGGAAGTAGTGCACGAGTTCATTCCCTTCCAACGCGACCACCTCGAAGTTGCCGTGGTTGCTGCCAAAGTCGGACTGGATGAGGCCCCCCGGGCCGGTCGCTTTTGTGGTGATGGGCTTAACCTCTATCCACTTTCTCCCCTCACTCCCCCCTCTAGCTTCCGAGTAATAGTGCCACAAGGTGCCGTTGCTGAAGAGGACCGCTTCCAAGTGGTTGGGTGTACCGAAATCACTGCTGATGAGGCATCCAGGGCCGACGAGATCCGACATGTTATGATCGATAAAGGGTTAGTTCTTCTGATGCGAAGCGAATATCGGGAACCCGTGTTTAGAGGAACACCCCACGAACGTGGGGGCGGTGCTGTTCCACTATTCGCGTTGACGGTAGTGATCGTGAAGCCATAGTGGTGAGGGGCCCGGGTGACATCATGACCCGCATTCTTCTTAGTCAGGGTCTTTGGCGAAGAGGTTGGCTTGGTGGGTAAGGTGAAAGCCTTCGCAGATGGGGCAGCGGTAGATGCGCATGCGGCCGCGGCCGGCTTTCCAGATCTTGCTGACAGCACGGTTGGCGCCGTGTTCGGTGTAGATGAATTTGCCGCGGCAGGTGTTGTCCACACGTGGACGGTGAATGATGCGGGTGAGGGTGATGTAGCGGGCGCGGTCCTCCAATCTGGTGCGTTCGCCGAGAGTGAGGCTGTCCAAGTTCTTGAGGGCGCGCTCGCGGACGTCCGGCTCGGTGAAGCGGAAGAGTTCTTCGTGGAGCCGTGGGTGACTCTTGAGGATCTTGGGGAGGAGTGGGCGGGGTTTGGCCATGGCAGCGAGCAACGGACGGTTGGTGCTGTGACTATGGTCGTTGGGACTAGGTGGACACGGAGCCGAGGAGGATGGGTACGTGGTGAGTGGTGAGTGGTGAGTGGTGAGTGGAATGCCAGCCTGGAGCTGCTGACTTCAGGCTTCAAGCTGGCCGCCGGCTTCGGGCTTGGGTGGGGAAAGGCGGGCGGTGAGTTCTTCGGTGAGGGATTGAAGGCGGTCCAAGGGAAGTTTCTCGATGATGGTGGCGATGGGTAGTGGCGGGGTCTCCTGGCGAACAAGGATGGTGAGGGTGTCTTCCGCTGGCGGTGGTGCACCGGGACCTGGTGTATAGCTGAGCATATCGTGGACGGTACACTTAAGCAAATGGCAGAGACGCTCGATGTGGCCGCACTTGAGCGTGCTGAATTTGCCGTGGAGGATACGATTGGAGGTATGGTGGCTGAAGCCTTTCTTACGCAACCAGGCGAAGGGTTCGGTGATGCCGCGCATTTTGATGATGCGGGCCGGATCGAAGGATAGCATGGTATGTTGGTATTGGTTATGGGGCGGAAGTAATCCGGAAATCAAATGCGCGGCCCCGTGAAAAATATCGGGGTCTTTCCACCAAGGGGTGTGAACAACGGCGGAGGGCGCGGTGGTGTTGGGCCCGCATGGACCGTGTTGTGACGGAACGTGCGGTTTGACCCCGGTGGACGATGCCAGGATCCGGAGTTCTGCACAGTTACCTGAAATGAACGATAGGTTGCCTTGATAGGACATTCAGTTCCTTTGTCTATCGTCCTTGTTCCTTTGATAGGTCGCTCTGTCCTCCTGACCGGTTGATCTGTTCCGTTGAACAGCGTAATCGTGACCATGTTCGGTGAAACTATTCCCTTGAACGGTCCCTATATTCCCTCAAACAGCGCCTCTGTGATTCTAATTGGCGTTCCAGTTCCATTGGTCGGTGGCTCTGTTCCCCTATCAGCTGTTTGTGTACCCATGATAAGCGTCTCTGTTCCCTTGAACAAAGCATTGTGGGAACGCTACGGTACCTGTAACCGGACGCATATTCCCTCTTTCGATCAATACCCATCGACAGGGATACACCTAGTTACCATTATTATACATTATGATTCGGCATTCATTATACCATATAGTATACATATTGGTAGATGTTAATTCACATTATTTACTCATTTATTGAAACACATACATGGCAATATCAGTAAGAACGGAAAATCAACAACTTCAAAGACCATGACAGACCCACAAGAAAACAGAATGAGCATGTTCCTGAGCACCCAACTGGTGCTGCAGGAAAACCAGGGGAAGTGGAGCGGGATACCTGCCTTTGTGCAGGCGAACGCCGACTTCGACGCAGGCATTACCGCATTGCGAGCCGCTACCACCACGCAGATCAAGGACCTGCGCGGTTACACCGTAGACAAGCAGAATTCCCAGGAGAGGATGTGGAGCTTGACCATGAAGGTGAGCGGCGGCGTGATGGCCTGGGCGGAGGTGGAAGGGAACCAGGGCTTGGCACAGGAGATGAACGTGGTGCAGAGCGAGTTCGCTATTTACCGCGACGCTGTTCTGGCGGAGCGCTGCACCGGGGTGCATGACGTGGCTCTGGCGAACCTGGCCAACCTTGTGGACTATGGCGTGACCGCAGCGGACACGACAGCGCTGAAGGCGGCCATTGACGCATACATCGCCCTGCTGGCCCTGCCGCGGATGCTGGTGAACGTGCGCAAGAGCGTGACGAGCGAGATCGGGTTGCTGATCCGCGACAATATGCGCCTGCTGAGCCGCCGGATGGATCGCTTGATGCGGAGGTTCGAGCTGAGCGACCCGGCGTTCTTCCGGACGTATATGAACGCGCGGATCATCATTGACCAAGGCTCTGGAAAGGCGCCGGTGGTAGTCGCGGCGTGAGCGACAACACTTGATGCGAAGGGCCCTGGGGTTGACCTGGGGCTTTCGCTTTTTTGAACCAGCTACAAGCCTCTAGCTACTAGCCTCTAGCTAGTAGCCTCAAGCTTTGAACGCGGGCATGCGACAAGCTGCCTCTGGCTGCAAGCCACAAGCTTGATAACCCGGGCTTGCTCCCCTCCGTAAAACACGGCCGACAACGCATGAACCGCCATGATCCGCTCCAACATGACCCCTGCGCAGGTGGCTTCGGCCGCTCGCAGGGACGTGGGGCAAGTGCTGCGGCATGCGGCGGAGAGGCACAGTGACCTGGAGCGCCTCTGCACCAAACTGGGCAAGGGCGAACAGGTGGCAAAGAGCGGGTGCTTCACTTCACAGAAAGGGTTGCAATGGGTGTACGTGGCGGCCGCGAGCCAGGGCCGCGTGCGGATCTACCCCCTCGTTTGGTGGGCGACCACAACGGGCACCTGCGCCATGCAGATCGACGCCGAGGGGCCTGCGGCCTTCTTCCAGGAACATGTGATGGACCGCTATATCAAACGTTACCTGCGCGGAAGCACGCTGTTCAACGCTTTGCGTGAGTTCCACCGGCGCAACTTCGACAAGGCGAGCCAGCCATGCGATTACAAAGGCGACCGCGAGAACTACACGGCGGTGATCGACCATGGCTACGTGGCCGGGGAATACCAGAAGGACGATGCGATAGTCCACTACCGCACCTTTTATGAGTTGGCGCGTGGCGAGAAGCGCTTCGGACACTTGCGCCCGGCCCAGAACTGGCGTCAGCTAATGGCCACGATCGACTTTGAACGTGTTGCCCGCCGCGACACGCCACATTTCGCCTGGGGGCGCGGGTACTTGATGCGGGCGGAGATGGGGATGGCGGCGTAGCCGGTCATCGTTAGCGGTGTGATCACTTCAGTCCGCAGGGTCCCGCGGACGGTGAGCCTGCGGGGACATCGAACACCCAGGCCCCAATGGCAAGCTTGATGCGGGCTGCGGATGCGCAAGCCTGAGCTGCGTGCTTGACCCCACGCAGGGGTACCCTACTTTGTCGAACGCATGAAGCCCATCAACACGCTGCTGCTCGTACTGGTGTTGCACGCCTCCTGTAACGAACCGAACAAGGCCCCGTTGTCCACCCACAGCGAAAAGCCCGGATCCTCTTCCTCACAACCGGACAGCGCCACGCTCGCAGCCCGGCTTGCGAACCCGCCCGCCGCCACGGAACAGATCAGCCAGTACATACGCCGGATCTTCCAGGACCGCGACGGGAACTTGTGGTTCGGCACCACCAGCGATGGCGTGGCGCGCTACGACGGACGGAACCTCTACTACTTCACACCCACTGAAGGCTTCGCTGGTAATTGGGTGAGCGCAATGGCGCAGGACGCCCGTGGCGACTTGTGGTTCGCCACAGGAGGAGGTGTGTCGCGTTATGACGGTCGGCGCTTCATCAACTACTCCACGAAGGATGGTCTGGCCAGCGATCAGGTCTGGTGTATGCTGCTCGACAGGAGCGGCGGCTTCTGGTTCGGCACGGAGGAAGGGGTCTCGCGCTTCAATGGAAAAACCTTCACATCCTTCCCTATCCCCGCTGCGGATCTCTCGCCTTTCCCCTACTATAAATACCCGAAGCAGATCAATGCGATCATCCAGGACAAGGCCGGGAACATCTGGTTCGGCACCAACGGTGGTGGTGTCTACAAGTACGATGGTGCAACGCTGACCAACCTTTCGGAGAAGGATGGTCTGAGCAGCAACTTCGTTCAAACCATCCTGGAAGACCGCGCAGGGAACTTGTGGTTCGGCACGCGCTCCGGGCTCTGTAGGTATGAGGGGGGATCCCCCGACGCGTCGGGACAAGGACGTTCCACCACCTATGCGCGGAACGAACTGAAGGGCGAAGATGTCTGGACGCTCTACCAGAACTCCGGTGGAACCATCTGGATCGCCATGGCCCGAGTGGGGCTATGCAGCTTCGATGGAGCATCGTTCACTTGCTACAATGAGCAGGACGGTGCTGGGATCCGGGTGGTGCAGTGCCTGCTAGATGATGACCAGGGACAGCTCTGGATAGGCACCTCGAACGGGGTGTATCGCTTCGATGGGGTGCGGTTCACCAATTGGACGAAGGCGGACGCACTTGGCGGCTAGGATATTTCGCTACGGCTATTCGCTTGAACCTTCGCCGCGATCCCGAGAAGCACATCATGATTCCGAGCCTGTTCGGGATCTGTTGAACGAAGGACCCCGAGGCTATTTTTCGATCAGACGAAGCCGGAAGATCATCGCGTAGTAGCCTGCCCCGGTCCCCGAACCGGGGGTGCCTACGGGATCATTTTGCGGCGAAGCATGGGCGGAAAAGAGACCGGAGGACGAGTGTGAGGAGATCCCGAACAGGCTCTAAGACCGGGACAAATCCCATCTTCGGCGCAGCATCCACTCCGACCTATGACACCATTCCTGCGCTGTTCGATCGCCTCGCTCCTTTTCCCCATGGCCTCGATGCCGAGCGCGTTCGCACAGGATGAGGCGCGCGCTTTCAAGCCGATGTGGGAGGTTGGAGATAGCCGCACCACGACCACTACGCGTCAGGCGCAGGAAGTGAAGTACGGCCTGGCGGAAGAGGATACGACCTATATGACCAGTTCCACGATAGAAGTGGCTGGTATGGATCCGAACGCGTATGCCTTGGAGGTGCGCTACACCAATGTGGCCTTACAGGCGGTGGCTGCCTTCTATGACGGCCTCGGGGAGGAGCTGAAGGCCTACCAGGACCTCGTGCTCGCGTACCATGCGGACAAGAGAACCGGAGCAGCGGAGCTACAGAATTGGAAGGAGGCGCAGGCTTTCATGGACCGCAGCTTTCTAGCGATCAGCCGGGTGATGGAGAAGCAGGGGCCGGAGGCTTCGCGTACCGCGGAGCGGGCGTTCGCGCCTTTGAAGAGCGTGTTCGCGAGCAAGGAGAGCATCGAAGCGTACATGGAGAGCCAGGTCGGGTTCCTTTTCTTCCCTTTTGGCAAGACGTTCACACCGGGGGACACGCTGCGGATGGAGGAATGGGCCGAGAACCCGTTCAACCCGGAGGATAGCGTTGCGCAGACCACATTGGCTTGGCTGGTGGACGCCGACGGCCCTGGAGGCCTGTGCGAGGTTCATTCGACGGTGCTCCTCGATCTGACCGCTTACAAGGAGGGTGTGAAGTCCACGATGCGGAAGGCGGGCGGTTCGGTCGAGGAGATCGATGGGATCGACTTCGATGTCACGAACAGCATGGTGATCACATTGGATGAGATCACGACCTGGCCGATCAGAGTGGTCCAGAAGGGGAACGTGGTGGCCAACGATGCCAAAGGGCGAAAGGAGAAGTCAGTGGTGACGACGACGGTGTTGAACCAGCCATGAGTTACGCGGGCAATACTCACTCTGGCCTGCTCTTCTTCCCCTCCAGTTCCTTGATCACCCTCGCCGCATTGCTGTTGTTGGGGTCCATGGCGAAGGACTTCTTGTAGTTGACCAAGGCCAGCTCTTCTTCGCCGTTCTTCAGGCAGGCCTCCGCATAGCTGTCGTACACGTTGGAACTCTTGGGATAGAGGTGCATGTTGATGTAGAAGATGTCCCGGGCCAGCACGGTCTTGCCTGTTGCCATGAGGCTGTAGCCGAAGTCGTTGAGCCGACCCTCATGTACCGCCTCATCCTCTGGGGCCGCTGACTTGAGTGTGCGATAGGCTGCGACCGCTTCGTCCGGCTTGCCCGCCAGCACGAACTCGAAGGGGATGTGCTCCTCATCGGTCATGCGTGGATAACCGTTCTCCACGCTGCCATCGTTCTCGTTCAATCGCAGCATTCTGGCGGCGCTATCCCCTACCGCTTGCTTGAACTGGATGGGGCGGGCATCCTCGCGGCTGATGAAGGTGCTGTCCGAGATGCGGAAGATCTCGACCGCTTCATCTTCCATGGTCTGCTTGAACAGGCGCGTGCCCTTGTACGATACGGTCACGAACGCATCGCTGCCGGTGCGGTAGCGCCCGCTCAGTTGTTGCAAGGAGGCGATATCGCTTTCCAATTTGGTGTAGGTGGGGATATAGCCCTCCCAGTCGTACGCCCGAGCCACGGAGCGGATCAACTCCCAGTAGAAGTCCGGTTGATTGGCGTTGATCAGAACCACGACGCCGTAGCCCTTGTCGCGATGCGCCATGAACTGGGCGCAAAAGCCCTCGTCCCATCCGCCGTGCTCGAAGTAGGGCTCTCCTTGGAGGGTCTGGAGGAACACGCCCACACCCGCGTCCGGGCCTTTGTATTCGTTGAGCATCATCGCGGCCGATGCTTTCGAAAGCACGGCACCCTTCTCCCCTTTGTAGGTGCGTTGCAGGTCGATGACGTACTTGGCGAGGTCCGCGGCGGTGGTCCAGAGCCCGGCGGCGGCCATCTCCGGATAGGTGTGTCGCTTTCCCTTCGTCATGGAACCATCGGGCACGTAACCGGTGGCGGCCATCTTCAAGCGTCCCCCAGTGAGCGGTTGTTCGTAGGTGCTGCGGGTCATGCCCAATGGGCGCAACACGAGTTCGTCCATGATATCCGGGAAAGCAGCGCCTTTCGCATCCATCATCAGTTGTTGCATGATGCAATAGCCTCCACCGGAATAGCGAAAGCCTTCACCGGGCAGCTTGTCCACCACGATGGGTGGTGAGTTCGCGGGCGCTTCGCCGTTCAGGACCTGCGTGATCGTGGGTACCGGAAGGTCGGGGCTGTAGCCCAGGAAGCCATGCACGGTGGTACCGGCCATGTGGCCCAGCAACAGTTTCGGGGTGACCTTCTGCTTTTGGGTGAATTCGTTCTCCGGCAGTTCCCACGAGCGCAATTGGGTGTTCACGTCCGTGTCCAAACCGATGAGGCCCAGCTCTGCCAGCTTCAGTGCGCCATACGTGGCTACAGGCTTGCTGATGGAGCCCGCCTGAAAAAGCGTGGTATCGGTCACCGGCTGCTTGGTCTCCTTGTCCATCACGCCATAGCTCTTCACCCAGGCGATCTTGTTGTCCTCGATCACCGCGACGCTCACGCCCGGCACGCCGTAGTGCGCCATGCGCTCCTCGATGGTCCACAACGAGTCCCCTTCCAAATGGACCCTGTGGCCCAGTCCGGTCTCCACTTTTCGGATCAGATCGCTCGCATCCTCCGGGGCTGGGCGGGCGCAAGAAACGAGCAATGCGATCGGCAGGAACAGAAGCAGGACGGTCTTCATGGTACGGGTGTGAGGCTGTTGATCACGGACGAACTGCGGCGGTAAGATCGTGCTTGCTTGCACTAGTTACCCTGATGATGGGACAGCCGGTACGTGGCGTCCTTTTCCGTTCCGTCAGGTTAAACCCTATTGGATCGCCAGGCGTGTACGCGATCCGATCAGGAACGGGCCCCTCCGCGCGATGCGAGCGTGGATAGTGCGGTGAACGCCTACTGAGAGACTGAGCAATGGTAGCGTCCGATCGAATACCACTCAGGGTTGCCGGAAGGCATCGCTGAACGTATCCTTGCGTCTTGGGGCTATGGAACACGGCTACACGCTCATCCTTGGGTTACTGTTCGCGATCGGATCCACACAGGGCCAGTACGACACCGTCTTTGTAGGCACGTTCGATACGATCAGCAATGGGCCGTTCGAAACGCCCTTCCCTACAGGCGGGGCCATGACTTCTAAAACGCAATACTTGTTCTACGGCACAGAGCTGACCGGCATTCTGGCGAACCAGAACATCCATGGCATCGTGATGGATGTGCTGGATAGCGATCCGCCCGGTACCACGGTGGACCTCACCATCGGCATGAAGAACACGACGTCAGTGTGCTGGCCGACCATGGACCCCGGCGGCTGGACCATCCCGAGCCAGAGCACCGTGCATCTGGACTCTGGAACTATGGCGTTCATGTTCAATGTGATCCCTTTCCAATGGAACGGCACTTGGAACGTGGCGATGGAGTTCTGCATGGAACGCAACGGTCCGCCGGGCATCGATCCGCGCGTGGCCCTGGATACCGGCTTCGTTTGCGATCCCTCCTACTATGGGCACGATACCATCGGCGGTCCTTGTGGAGCGCTCCTGACGACGACCGCCCATCACCAGGGGGCTCTCAATTCACGGCCGGTGGTGGGTTTCCTTATCCATGACATCGGACTATCAGCAGCAGACGGTGACCGCGTACCTGTGCGCTTGGCGATCTACCCCAACCCGGCCAAGGACCGGCTTCGGCTACGCGTACTCGATGCTGCGGATGAACTTAGCGCGCAGGTGCTCAATACCACCGGTGCCCTGGTGCTGGACCGCCTCACACTGATCCCTGATCCCGCCGGATACGTGGATCTCGCCCTGCCCTCCCTGCCCAGCGGCTGCTATCTGCTGCGGGTCGCTGCTGGTGGGGCTGCCGTCTGGGAGCAGCGGTTCATCGTGGAGTAACGGAGCAAACCATGGTTTGACAACTCCGGCGGAGCGCATAGCTTCCAAGGGATGCGGTTCGCCAGCTTCTCGGAGGAGGCAGCCTGCGCGCTTTGGCGCGAAAAAGCGTTGGCAAAGAGGCGATCGATGGCGGCGTGCGCATCCGTACTTACTTCGGACCATGGAACTGGTTCGCAGCACCATCGAACGCTACGTGCCGCTGCGCGGAACGGAATGGCAGCTGATCGCGCCGCATTGGACGGAGCATGCCTTCAGCCGGGGCGCGTTCGTGAGCGCGGTAGGGCAAGTGGAGCAACGCTTCTACATCGTGAAGAGCGGCGTGCAGCGCCTGTCCTTTCCGCACGATGGGCAGGACATCTGCGTCGGCTTCGCCTACGATGGGAGTTGGAGCGGGGACTATGCTTCCTTCGTCACACGCAAGCCAGGCCGCTTCGATGTAGTGGCCATCACCGACAGCGTGCTGCTGGGTATCCGCCATGAAGACCTTCAACGGCTCTACTCTGAACTGCCCATCATGGACCGCTTCGGGCGCTTGATCATTGAGGAACTACTTGTGGGCCGTGGAACCCGGGAGATCGAACAATTGAGCCTGAGCGCTGAGGAGCGCTATGATCGTCTGGTGGCCCGCAGTCCGCACCTGTTACAGTTGGTACCACAGAAGGACATCGCCAGTTATTTGCGCATGACACCGGAGACCTTCAGCCGGTTGCGGCGGAAGCGTTGAGCCGTTCTTGATCCATATCAAGTGGACGTGGCCCTGCCATGTGATCCCTTTGCCGCATGAACACAACCCAATTGATCGATGACCTGAGCGCGGTGCTCCGTGCGCAGATCGCCCGGGCGAAGGAGATCCAGAAAATGCCCGCAGAGGTCCTCTTGCGCCGCCCCGCTCCGGACCAATGGAACACACTGGAGGTCTTCGAACACATGAACTTGAGCAGCGGGGTCTACCTCAAGGGATTGAAAGATGTGTTCGTCCGGCGGGCTTCCGCGGTGAAGCCGAACGCAGCGTTCCGTCCAGGCCTGTTGGGCAACTACTTCACCAAGGGCATGCTCCCGAAACCCGACGGGCGGATCGCCTGGCGCATGAAGACGATGAAGATGTTCGATCCGCCGAGGAACCAGGGCGCATCGTCGGAGAGCATCGCGCGGTTCATCACCCTGTGCGAAGCCTTCCTGCAACTGCTTGAAAAGGCCCGTACCACCGACCTGAACGCGATGAAGGTGCCGAGCTCCCTGGGGCCGATCATTAAGTTCAAAGCCGGGGATGCGTTCCGTTTCCCTGTCGCCCACCAGCAACGGCACTTCCTACAGGTCCAGCGGTTACTCATGGTGTGAGCTTTTCCTCTCGCGTTCACGGTCCACAGACCAGCTGGATGAGTGTCGCCTGGCTTCGGGAAGCCCTCAACGAAAAGAGGCCTCCCAGTGGAAGGCCCCTTTCTCGCGATGGATGTCAGATCATTGCGCCACGATGAGCTTCTGCTTCACGATGCCCGTTCGGGTCTGTCCGGATATCACATAGGTGCCGGTGCTCAGGCCATCGAGTTGGATCGTGTTGCTGTTCTCCGCGTTCAGCGTGAACGAGCGGATCAGGATGCCCATGTCGTTCATGAGGTAGTAGGTGCCTGGGCTTGTGGCGGTGATGGTGCAACGCTCTCGAGAAGGGTTCGGGAACACGGTCAGCACGTCCGCCTTGAGCGATGTGGCGCTCTCCTCGTTCGCACGCGTGCCCTCCACCGCGATCGGCTCGTTGCCACCTTCAAGTGGCATTGCTGCGACCGTTACATTGAGCGTATAGTCCTCCACCTCGCCATAGGTTGAATTGCCGCACGGTGTCGCGTTCGCTCCCGCTGCGGAATCCGTAAGGCGGATGCGCATGCGGACCGGACCGGCCGTGGTTCCGACCGGAGGGATGATGGTCGTATTGAAGGGTCCAACACCAGCGGCCGAGGCGTACACGGCTTCTCCCGCGTTCGTGAGCGTTCCGTTCCTGTTCCAATCGCACCAGATGTACACCTTGTCCGTGGAATAGGGCACGCCGATGGTGACCGAGATGGGTGTGGCGACCCCTGCCACAACATTGGTGGATAAGGAGGTGTAGTTCGAGTAAGAGGACGCGCCGGACGTGTTGTTGATCGAACCCATGGTCACGTTGGTGATACGCTCATAGGTGGTGTTCGTCGTTCCGGCCGTGCAGTAAACCAGGCCCCCGGTAATGGTCATCGTGATACCGTTGCTGGTGGCCGTGGAAGGAACCGCGCAGGTCGCATTAGAGGTGAGCACGCAGGTCACGATCTGCCCGTTGGTCAGCGCGGTGGTCGTGAACGTGGCAGAGTTCGTTCCAGCGTTCACGCCGCTCACTTTCCATTGATAGGCCGGTGTGGTGCCGCCATTGGTCGGTGTGGCAGTGAAGGTGACGGATGCACCGGACGCGCTCGGGTTGCTGCCCGCGGTGATGGCGATCGCCACGGAAGGAACCACCGACGGGTTCACGCCCATGGTGATGCTGTTGCTCGTGGCCGTCGGTGTAGTAGCGCAAGCCAGGTTGGAGGTGAGCACACACGAAACGATCTGGCCGTTAGTGAGCGTTGTGGTGGTGAAGGCAGCGCTGTTCGTGCCCGCGTTCACGCCGTTCACTTTCCACTGGTAGGCGGGTGTCGATCCTCCGTTCGTAGGTGTGGCGGTGAAGGTGACCGAAGCACCGGCACAAGTGGGGTTGCTGCCCGTGGTCTGCGCGATAGCTACAGCAGGCGTGGCCGCAGCGCTGATGGTGATGGTGATGGCGTTGGAGGTGGCCGGATTGCCCGTAACGCCTGAAAGGTTCGAGGTCATCACGCACGTCACCACCTGGCCATTGGTGATCGAGGAACTGCTGTATGTGCTCGCGTTCGTACCCACGTTGGTTCCGTTCACTTTCCATTGGTAAGCAGGGGTCGTTCCGCCGTTCGTGGGTGTCGCGGTAAAGGTGATCGCGGAACCGGCGCACGAAGGGTTGGATCCGCCAGTGATCGCGATCGCTACGCCAGCGGCGAGGCCGCACGTAGGGATCTGGTAGGAAATGATCCGTGTACGAGCAGCGCTCGAACCTGTGCTCCCGCCCATGTATTCACCAGTGCTCCAGAATGTGACCCCATCGGGGTCCAGGGTGGTCTGGGCGTAGTCACCCACCCGGTTCACGCCGGTTTGCGATCCGGTCCCGGCCACACCGAGCACCTCGGTCACCGGCAGGGTACCCAGCGGGTCGCAGGTCCTTCTGCCAGTGTAATAGAGCCCCGGATAGATCGAGGTGGAGTTCGACTTGAGGTAGGTGATGCCGATGGAACCGTTGTTGTCCATGGCGGCGGCGCCCATCCAGCGCGTGTTGGCATCGGGAGCATAGATACCTTCCTGGTACATGGACCACACACCGGTGGCCTGCGATTGCCTCAGTTCGCACCATTTGATGCTGCGTTGGGTGCTGCTGATCCTCACCGCCCAGTTGAGCACCACGCTGTTGTGACCGCTCCACGTTTTCCATTGCGCACGGTACATGCACACGCCACCAATACCGTCTAGCTTTTGGGTGGTCCCAGGTTGCGAGACATCGTTCCAACTCGCATTGTAGGAGGCATCGAACGCGGCCGTGGACACGTTCGCGGCGAGGGTGATGCTGGCCGTAGGCGTAGCGGGGACCCAGTTCACCGCCATCTGGTAGATGTTCACGCGATCGAAGTAGCCGGTGCCCCAGCCATTGTCCGAGTAAGAGAAGATCGGGCAGGGTGTGCCCGCCGGAGGGAGCGTTCCATCAGCAGCATCACCGGCGAGCGGAACAAAGAACCCGGACTTGGGTGGCGAATAGTTCACATAGATGGAACGCGCTCCCGGGGTTCCTGCGAGCATGGCTGTACGCTCGAAGCAGAACACCTTCTGGGTGGACTGGTTGGAGGTCATGTAGTACCCATCCTGCCACACGCCGAACTTCAAATAGTCCGGGAACTGCGGAGAAACATACGTGTAGGTGTAGTAGGAGCCCGTCGGGTCATTCGTGGTGGAGACGGCGATGTAGATCTTCCGGTCGGAGCTCGATCCGAACTGCGAAAGGAACCAGCGGTCCGCGGCCTTGTCGTACATCACCACGGGGTCGCCATTGTTCGCCGTGGCCGGGCTCCAGAGATTACCCAGCGTGCCGGTGAGCAGCACTGTTCCGGTCGCTTTGTTGTAGACCTTGAAGGTGGTCGAGTTGATCATCTGCACGTAGTGGTTCGGGCCCACGGCACCCGAGGGATCGTAAGGGCGGAAGCCACTGGCGGTCTGGCCTACCCAGTTGGCTCTCGTTCCGGTCCCGCGCTCCTCACCCATACGGTCTTGGATCGTGCTGGGGTCGTTGCCATATTCCGGGCCATCGGCCACGGTGAACGGAAATTGCTGCGGCTCCCGATGTTTTCGATCCTCCGATTCGCCCCGTTCATACACCTGGTCCTCATCCACCGGGTTCTCGGCGAAGATCTCGCTGAGCGGTCGGGTGATGTGGAATCCCGAGGCGACGATCACACCGGATCCGCCATCGGTCTGCTGCGCGTTCGCACCGCCGATCGCGCAACAGAAAAGCAACAGGGAAAAGACCTTTTTCATGGTTCAGTCAATTAGGGTGTGCAGCGTCCGGTTGGATGTTCCCGCCCGCGAAGGTTTTGGTATTACAAGAGTAGCAGGATGACCGATCCCTACAACCACAATTCGACAAAGAGGATCACCCTCCGCAAGCACGTAACACAGCAACTGGATGTCGCCAACGTGTAGGTGGGTTAGTGGTTCGCTCCGCTGGTCGCCACGGCTTGAAATGCGAAGCCCCCGGAGAACCGGGGGCTTCGTTCGCTGCGAATAGACACTTCGCTACTTCTGCTCCGTTTCCGTGGCCGCCTTCATGCCATCCTCGATCATCTTGTAGAACTCGTCGATCTTGGGCAGGATCACGATGCGCGTGCGGCGGTTGGCGGATTTGTGTTCGGGTGTATCGTTCGGCACCAACGGCACGAACTCACTACGGCCTCCTGCGGTGATCCGCGATGGGGCCACGCCCAGTTCGGTGGTGAACACGCGCGTGATCGCCGTGGCGCGCAGGACGCTCAGGTCCCAATTGTCCTTTACGCAATCCTTGGCGATGGGAACGTTGTCCGTGTGGCCTTCGATCAGCACGTCCATTTCGGGTTTGTCGTTCACCACGGTGGCGACTTTGGCCAGCACATCCTTGGCCCTCGGGCTGATCTCCGTGCTGCCGCTCTTGAAGAGCATCTTGTCACTGAGCGAAATGAAGACCACGCTCTTCTCCACGTTCACGGTCACGTCCGTATCGTTCAAGTTGCCCAGCGAGCTTTTCAGGCTGATGACCAACGCCAACGTCACGGAATCCTTCTTCGTGAGCGCGTCCTGCATCCTGCGGATCTGCAGATCTTTCTCACGGATGTTCTCGAGGGACTTCTCCAGGTTCTCGGCCTCCTTGGCGCTCAGCGTAGCCATATTCCCCACGTTGTTCAACAAGGCGGCGTTGGTGGTGCTCATCTCGTTCACCCGCTCTTGCAAGTGTTGGTTGCTGGACTCCAGCCCGGCAATTCGGGTGTTCAAGGCGTTCTTGTCGCTCTCGCAAGCGCTCAACGCCCGGTTCGCCTCATCCAGCTTGTTGTGCAGGGTCTGGTTGGAGGCCTGGATGGCGACGTATTTCTTCTTCGAGACGCATGACGCGAGAAGAACGATAAGGGCGAAGGAGAAGAGTACGGTGCGTTTCATGGAAGTGATCGGTTGTGGTAGCCGCTTCGAAGATAGCCAGGTGAATAGTGTGCCATGTTCGTTCGATGTGATCCACCTGCCCGTTCGGGCAAGTTCCTACCCATCGCTCAGTTTTTTTCCTCGATCTCCAGGCTCATCTCTTTCCCCGTGCTGTCCTGCATCTCCACCTTCACTTCCATTTTGTCGCCCACACGGTTCACGTTCACCGTGCCGCCGGGGATGCTGATGGTGGTGTCACCCTGGAAATCGGAGCCCTCCAACCCTTTCACGATGGCATGGACGCCGTGGTCCTTGCCGCCATGGCCGCCCTTGCAACAGGCTCCCATGCCTTCCCCTCCGTGCGCACATGCCGCAGCACCATGCCCGCCTTTGCAGCACGATCCCTTGCCTTCGCTGCCATGGGCGCACGCCGCAGCGCCTTGGCCACAGCTCATTTCGTTCCCACAGCCACCGCGATGGCAACTACCGCCCCCGCACATGCGGCAGCACAAGCAGCAAATGACAAAGCCCAGTGCGAAAGAGAGCAAGCTGAAGAGGAGGATCTTGGACCAGTTCGTGTTCATGGAGGTAAAGGTAGTCGCGCGGTCGGAAGGGGGTTCGCATGAACCGAACACAAGGCGCCGTGTACCGCTTGGGCAAAACCCTTCCCATGCCTTCGCCGACCTCTTTCCTTCCTCTCGCCGCATTGATCCTCCACCTGCCCGCGTCCGCCCAGGTCTCGGGGAATCTTTGGTACGATGAGAACACGCGCATCTTCTTCCAACAGGCGGAACAGCCCGTGAAAGCCACGGTGCAAGGCAATATGTTGGTACTCGAGGTGAACGCCATGATGAACGCGCGGGCGGACAGCTATATGGCCATCTTCCACCTGAGCCAGGTGGGCCAGAGCGCCGAGGAAGCGGACAGCCTGATGACCACCCGCATCGATGGCCTGCTCGAGCGCATGAAGCGCGAGAAGCTGAAGGTGGAGGACGTGTTCGTGGACATGCTGAGCTTCGTTCCCGTGTTCGAGTATGAGACGCTACGCAAGTTCTTCAGCAAACACTACCAGGAGATCCCGGCGGGTTTTGAGATCCAGAAGAACATCCACATCCGTTTCAGCGACCCGCGCATTCTGGACCGGCTGGTGACCGCGGCCGCCAAGGAGGAGATCTACGACCTGGTGAAGATGGACTACTATGTGGGTGACCAGGCCGCGTGCTATGACACGCTGCGGACCGTGGCCATGCGCGCGATGCAGAAGAAACTGGACGCGTTCGGCAAATTGGGCGTGGAGATCGAAGACAGCCATCGCACCGCGGCGGAGAAGAACGGCGCGTACTTCCCGCTGGAGCGATACACCGCCTACAAGGCGCACAGCAGCATGAGCTTGAACAGCCGCCGCAAGGGCCAGGTGGCGAACGATATCCGCAAGCCCAGCACGCTTTTCTACAACAAGGTGCCCTACAGCCAGTTCGACATCGTGCTGCGGCCGGAGATCACCGAACCGCCGGTGCAGTACACCTACAACCTCACGCTGCAATGCCAGTTGCCGCCGGCCTTCCCGCCGAAAGAAGCGAAGCAGATGGTGAAGTATGTGTGGATCACGGACAAGGGCGATATGCGGGAACTGAACCTGCCCTAGATTCGGGGCATGGACGTGAACGCCGCTTTCGAAGCCAACCGTGTTCTCTGGAACGCACGGACGCCGCACCACCTCGCTTCACGCATGTACGACGTGGAGAGCTTCGTGGCGGGACGGAACTCGTTGACGGCGCTTGAACTCGCACTGCTCGGCGACGTCGCTGGCAAGCGGATCCTGCACCTGCAATGCCATTTCGGCCAGGATACGCTTTCCTTGGCGCGCATAGGCGCGCAGGTGACCGGTCTGGACATTTCCGACGTGGCCATCGCCGAAGCGAAGAAGATGACGGAACGCTGCGGGCTGCAAGCGGAATGGATCCTGAGCAATGTGATCGATTACCGGCCGGAGCTCGATGGCTTGTTCGACATCGTCTTCACCAGCTACGGTACCATCGGCTGGTTACCGGATCTTGGACCCTGGGCCGCGAACATCCAGCGCTACCTGAAACCCGGCGGACGACTCGTCTTCGTGGAGTTCCACCCGGTGATGTGGATGTTCGACAACGGATTCACGCGTATCGCCTACTCGTACTTCAATGATGAACTGATAAAGGAAGAAGAGGAAGGCACCTACGCGGAGCGCACGGCGGGGATCAAGTTGCCCACCTATTCCTGGAACCACCCCCTCGGTGACGTGCTCGGCACCTTGCTGGACAAAGGCCTCCGATTGGAACGCTTCGTAGAACTGGACGGCTCGCCCCATGATTGCTTCCTCAACTCCGTGACCGGAGCCGATGGCATGCACCGGATCAAAGGCATGGAGGGCAAGCTGCCGATGGTGTACGGACTGAAAGCGGTACTGCCGGAGTAGCCGTCTTCCACATCCGCTTGTTCGCCGAGCGCGTTCGCAAGGATCGAAGTCGAGGGCGGCGCTGCCCTTCTTTGTCCTATCGTCCACATCGGGCGGTGAACCATGGCCCTTAGCCGCTTCTGGACCTTCATCCTCATCCTGAGCATCACCTACGTTCTGGTGATGTTGGGCTTGGGCCGCCAGTACAGCCTGGGCAGTTTGGTGAACGGCAAACAAGGGGATGCTCTGGTGGTGGCGGAGAGCGATACGCTCGCCCTGGCGGGAACGCTGTTGCTTTCTGAGATACGCGCGGCCGGTGAAGCAGGCTTGCAACGCGGCGATACGCTTTACACGCTGAACGGCACCGGCGTGGTGAAGACCAGTGTGGGCAAGCAAGGCGCCGATGGCCTCTTCCAGACCTGCCGCAACACCATCACCGACCTCTGGCTGCCGCTGATCGGCTACCTCACTTTCTTCTGCGGCCTGCTGAACCTGCTGATCGATTCGCGCGCCATGGAGAAAGTGGCCCGCTTCCTCTCCCCTGTCTTCCACCGGGTGTTCCCCGATCTGCGCAAGGACCACCCCGCCTACGGCTTCATGACCTTGAACTTCGCAGCGAACTTTCTCGGCCTTGACAGCGCCGCCACGCCCTTCGGCCTGAAGGCCATGGAGAGCATGCAGGAGGACAACGCGACGAAGGACCGCGCGACGAACAGCCAGATCATGTTCCTCTGCCTGCACGCGGCGGGACTTACGCTCCTGCCTACGAGCATCATCGGATACCGTGCGGCGCAGGGCGCGGCCAACCCGGCCGACATCATGATCCCGTGCATCATCACGTCGTTCATCGGCACGCTCGCTGCGTTGTTCATGGTGGCGGCGAAGCAACGGATCAACCTTTTCAACCTGCCGGTGATGATCGGCGTGCTAGGCATAAGCGCGTTGATCGGTGGGTTGATGGCCTATATCGGCGCGCTGACCGGGGTGGCCAAATTCCACTTCACCGACAACTTGAGCAATGGGATGTTGCTCACCATCATCGGGCTCATCGTCGCCTACGCTTTCCTCGTGGAGAAGTACTTCACGGCAAAGGGCACGAACATGTTCGAGAGCTTCGTACACGGCGCCAAGGACGGGTTCACCACCGGCCTGCGTGTGCTGCCCTATATGCTCGCGATGCTCGCCGCGCTCAGCATCTTCCGCAACAGCGGCTTGATGGGTCTTGTGATGGAGGGGTTCTCATTCGTGCTGGCCGCGGTGGGTGTGGACCAGGCGGTGATCGATGCGGTGCCCGTGGCTTTGATGCGCCCCTTCAGCGCCGGCGGCTCGCGCGGGTTCATGCTCGATGCCATGAAGACCTACGGTCCGGACAGCCTCACCGGGCAGCTCAGTTGCCTTTTCCAAGGTGCCGCTGAAACCACCTTCTACGTGGTCGCTCTTTACTTCGGAAGCGTGAATGTGAAGGACAGCCGCTACACCTTGGGCATCATGCTGCTCGCCGATCTGGTCTGCGTGATCGCCGCCGTGTTCGTGTGCCGGTTGTATTTCTGATCTTCCCGTTGTCGGTTGACAGTGGACAGTTGTTGGTCGGTACTGACAACTGTCAACCGACAACCGACCACTCCCCGCCCCGAATGATTTTCTTTGCGCCCCCGATCAAGAACGGTGTCAGATGGCCAAGTCGGAGAAGTACGCAGAACACAAGATCGCCCGCAGGCGTTCGAAGATCCACGGCAACGGCGTTTTCGCCATCGCCCCCATCCGCAAGGGGGAGTTCATTGTGCGGTACAAAGGCAAAGTGGTCACGCATGAAGAGGCGGACAAGCAGCGCGGAGGCGATGTGGGCAGCGGGCATACTTTCCTGTTCACGCTGAACGAGACGTACCTGATCGACGCGAACCGCGGGGGCAACGTGGCGCGCTGGCTCAACTGCAGCTGCGACCCCAACTGCGTGGCTTTCGTACACGACGATGACAGCGGGGACCCGAAAAAGGAAAAGGTGATCATCGAAGCCCTTCGCGCCATCAAGCCCGGGGAGGAACTGACCTATGACTACGGTATCGTACTGGAAGAACGCTACACCAAGGTGCTGAAGGACATATGGGCGTGCAAATGCGGTTCGCCCAAGTGTACCGGGACGATGCTCCGGACAAAGGGCTAGCCGAGCCTTTGGCATGGCGCTTGCCAGCGCGGCCCAGTACTTTCACACCCCCATGAGAACCCTCCTCCCATTACTCGCCGCTGGCCTGCTCCTCGTTAACACGGCCGCAGCCCAGGACGACCCCAAGAGCAAGGCCGTGCTCGACAAGCTGGTGGCCAAGAGCAAGGGCTACACCAGCTTCGAGGCCGACTTCGCCAGCCGCCTGTACAACAAGGGCAGCAAGTTGGATGTGAAGCAGGACGGCACCATGAAGGTGAAGGGGAAGAAGTTCCGCCTGCAGTTGGACAAGAACACCGTGATCAACGACGGCGCCACCATGTGGACCTACAACAAGGAGGCCAACGAGGTGTCCATCAATGATCCCAAGGAGATGGACCAGGAGCTGGATCCAAGCAAACTTTTCACCATGTACGAGACCGGTTTCAAGAGCCAGTTCGTATCCGAAGGCCCCGATGCTTCCGGCGCCGTGATGCAAGTGCTGAAGTTGTTCCCCATCGACCCTGCGAAGAAGCCTTACCACACCGTGGTAATGACCGTGGACAAGGCCAAATTGGAACCCAGGAGCATCCAGGTGCAATACAAGGACGGCAACGAGGTGACCTACACCTTGAAGCGCTTCGCTCCGAACGTGGAACTGGCGGACGGCTTGTTCACCTTCGACAAGACCAAGTACCCGGGTGTGGAAGTGAACGATCTGCGCTAGGGACGTTCCCCGGTCGGAGGGTCTTTCTCGAACACGCGGATCGCGTTCAGTTCGAACAAATGGCTGCGCTTCTCATGAAAGAGCCACATGCCGCTGAGGACGATGCATACACCGGCGCCCAGCAAGATCTGGCAGCTCGTGAGGTGCGACCACCAGACCACGAGACATAGCCACCCGTTCAGCGCAGCTCCGCGCGCGATACGGTCCCGGCTGCTACGTGCCTCGATCTCCGCCGCCAACGCGGGTGCGGCGCGCAAAATGCGAAGTTGCCGGTCAGCAGCGGCGCCGCCCTTCGCATCATGCACAAAACCGGCACTGGTGGCAGCGTGTTTGCGCAACCGCCATTTCAGCGGGTGGACCAGACGAAAGGCGACCAGGTCCATAACCATGCCCAGGACATAGATCCCCACTACCAGAAAAGGGATCATCCACTGCTCGATCGATCTCAGATCAGACCATGAGATATCCAACAGCCCGAGCAGCCATGGCAAGGCGAGCGTTCCTGAAAAAAGATACTCGATGAGCAGCCCTGGAAGGTTCATGGTCGGGACTGCTGGCGTCTTTGCGGGCGTGGAGGTGGAACGATTCTGCGGCGTTCGATCTCGAAAAGCACTTTGGGGTCCACAGCGTGCTCCGGTCCTGCTTCGGCCGGCGGCACCCAGCGCTCCGGGTGCGCAAGGTCCGGATCGATCACGGACAGGTCCTCTTCAGGGGCGAAATAGTACCGGAACGGCCGCCCATTGTGGCTGATGATGGTTTCGGACGTGATTCGCACCTGCTTGGTGCCACGCCTGTGCATCTCCTCCTTCAACCAACGCGCGAACCGTATGGTGGCCCGGGGGTCGTAGGCGGTGAGCATCGTCTGAACATTGTTGATGAAACGTGTGAGCTCCACCGGTCGCTTGATCCCCGCATCATCGTCCCGTACGAAAAAGGCGATCTGCTGCGGGTTGCGCGTGCTGATCTTCATACGCCAGCTGAACCGCTGGCCGATCGTGCTCCAATCCACATCACCGGGTAGCAGCACCCAACGCAGCGGGAAGAGCAGTTGGAAGACCAGGTAGACCGCCAGGACCGATGTGACGAGCGGCCGCCAGCGGCGTTCCTCCACTGCGGGGGTCTCTTGCTTGCGTCCACGGGCCACGTCCTTCTTGGCCCCGAAGAACCGGGCGATCTCCTCCGGATCGAAGAAGAGGATGGTGGCGGCCATCATGAAGAAGGGGAACACCCCGATATCGTCGAACAGGAAGTGGTTGGCGAGGTTGAAGAAGATCACCAAGGGCAAAGCGTACAGGCGCGTGCGCTTCCACCACAGCAGCGGGCCGATGAACAGGTCGAACAGAAAACCCCCATAAGTGAACAACCAGAGCATAGGGGTGCTGGTGAGGAGATCCTCCATGGAGTTCCCTTTGGCCGCGGCATCCAGCGCCGAGCGCATGGGCTCCATACGCCCCAGCCAATCGGCGTTCAGCTTCGCGATACCCCCATAGAAATAGACGATCACTATTTGGGCGCGGAGGATCAGCCAGCACCAACGGGGCGCGCCCTCCACGCGCATGCGCTTTTTGAACAACAGCCGATCGATGCTCCAGGCACGGTTCGCAGGCGACAGACAAAGCAGGAAGGAGACCAGCACGAACAGGTAGAAGTGGTTGTTGAAGTTCGCCCGGTCGAGCAGGAGGATATACAAGTAGGCGACCAGGAAGTAGGCGATGGCGAAGCGGTACAAGAGGCCCGCCCCTATCATCAACGCCGCTATCCCTAGTCCGCCTAGAATGGCGTCCATCGATCCCTTTCCCAAGGGACGTATCCATTCCAACCCGTCGTAGGGGAAAAGCAGCTTGGGCCCGACCAGGCCCATATCCACCAGGTTGATGTTCAGGTAGAAGCCGATCTCGTAGAAGAACAAGGCGCCGACAACGATGCGGAACAGGGCCAACGCACGCGCGTCGGTATGGGCGTGGATGTGTTCCCACCACTGCGATGGCGATCTGCTCATATCGGTTGTGCCAAGTGCTCACAAGATGCGCGATCCTCCTGGACCGGAACGAATAGCCACCTTTGCGCCGTGGAAAAAACCACTCACCTCGCCGTTTCGGCCGTTCTCGGACAAACCCCTTACCGGACGGAAGTCAGCTTGCGCGGACATACCCTGGTGGCGGACGAACCCCTTGACAAAGGCGGGCAGGATGAGGGTCCCCGCCCCCACGAACTGCTCTGTGCCTCCCTTGCGGCCTGCACGTTGATCACCGTGCGGATGTACGCGGACAGGAAAGGCTGGGCGCTGCGTTCGCTCTCCGTAGAGATGGAACTCGACCGGACCGCCCTTCAAGCCACGATCGATACGCGCATCCGCATGCACCTCCGCGCCGAAGGCGACCTGGACGACGCCCAGCGCGCACGCCTGGTCCAGATCGCTCAGCTCTGCCCGGTCCATAAGACCTTGCAGCATCCCATCCATATCGAAACCACGCTCGCCGCATGAGCGACAAGGAGCACGCTTACAGCAACGGCGAGGTCAGCATCGTTTGGAAACCGGGTCTTTGCGTCCATTCCGCCAAATGCTGGCATGGCCTTCCGGAAGTTTTCAAACCCGGCGCACGACCGTGGATCACGCCGCAAGGCATCTCCACGCAACGGATCATCGGCCAAGTGACCCAGTGTCCGAGCGGCGCTTTGAGCATTCGCAACGATGCCGGACCAGAAGGTGCGGCCATGCGCGGGGCCATCGCCGTGGAGGTGACCCCCAATGGTCCTCTCTTGGTGAAAGGCACCGTGGACATCCGGCATTCGGATGGTCGCTTGGAACGCAAGGACACCCAGTGCGCGCTGTGCCGTTGCGGTCATTCGGCGAACAAACCTTATTGCGATGGGTCGCATCGCAGAACAGGCTTCCAGGGCTGAATGGACCGGCACGCCTATTTGCATCGCATCGGGCTGCGTCGGTCCCCAGCGCCCGACGTCGGAGGCCTGAAGGTGCTCCATCGCGCTCACCTGCAGAACGTCCCTTTCGAGAATCTGCACATCCGCGCACGGATCCCCATCGAATTACAGCCGGACCGGCTCTATGATAAGATCGTGCGTCAGCGGCGGGGTGGGTTCTGTTACGAATTGAACGGTTTGTTCGCCGTGCTGCTCGAGGAGCTCGGCTTTCGTTTGGACCGCATCCAAGGGCAGGTGTACGAGGCACGTCGTCAACGCTTCGGGCCACCTTTCGATCACATGGCCTTGTTGGTGCATGTCGAGGGCCAGCGCTACCTGGCCGACGTAGGCTTCGGTGACCTCTTCCTTGAGCCTCTGCCTCTGCAACTGGGCCAGGAATTCCCCGACGGAGGAAGGACCTTTGCGCTGGACGAGGACGAGGAGGGGCATGTCGTGCTCCGACGCGCGAACGGACGCTCCGCCTCACCCATGTACCGGTTCAGCACCGCACCCCACGCCCTGGAGGATTTCGCTGGCATGTGCCGCCACCACCAAACCTCGCCCCATAGCCATTTCACCCAGCGCACCGTATGCACCATGGCCTTGCCCGAAGGGCGCGTGACACTCACGGATCAACGGACGATCATGACGCATCAAAACCGCCGGGAGGAGCACAGTATCGATGGTGATGGATTCCGTTCCGCATTGTGGGACCATTTCGGGATGACACCGCCGGAGGCCCTGCACTAAGCCCACCACAGCCACGCCTACATTTGCCGCCCCACATACGGCCCCCATGGAACTTGTCCAGGAATTCTGGTTCTTCATCACCCATCTGAACATCACCCTGCCCGCCTTCATCGGCGAGCACGGGAACCTGGTGTACGCGCTCTTGTTCGCCATCATCTTCATCGAGACGGGCCTCGTGATCATGCCCTTCCTTCCTGGTGATTCCCTCCTTTTCGTGGCCGGGTCCCTTGCGGCGGGCGCCAACCCTTCGCTGGACCTGGGCTTGCTCTTCGGTCTGCTGTTCCTGGCGGCCGTGCTAGGCGACAACATCAACTACTGGGTCGGGCGTTTCTTCGGCGCACGCGTGGTGAAATGGCGCACGTTCGGTCGCGACCTCGTGCAGCAAAAGCACCTGGACAAGACCCACGCCTACTTCGAGAAGTACGGCGTGAAGACGATCATCATCGCCCGTTTCGTACCCATCGTGCGGACCATCACTCCGTTCGTCGCGGGCATTGGGGCCATGAGCTACCGCCGGAAATTCCTCCCGTACGACATTTTCGGTGGCGCCTTGTGGATCGGTCTCCTTTTGCTCGCCGGATACCTTTTCGGTACTCATCCCTTCGTACAGAAGCACTACGAAACGGTGATACTCGCGATCATCTTCCTGTCGGTCCTGCCCATGCTCGTGGAGATCCTGCGGCAATGGTTCGGTCCATCCACTGGCAAGGCGCAATAGATCCCACGAGCGGCCCGTTGCTGAACCCGTGCAGCACTTCGGATTGATCGGCCACCCGCTCGGCCACAGCTTCAGCAAGACTTTCTTCGCGGAGAAGTTCCAGCGCGAAGGGCGCGATGACCACCGCTATGACCTCTTCGACCTGGCGGACCTGCGCGCACTGCCCCAACTTCTAAAGGAGACCCCGGGACTTCGTGGCCTCAACGTGACCATTCCGTACAAGGAAGCCATCATCCCCTACCTGCATGAGCTGGATCCCATAGCCGCGAGCGTGGGTGCGGTGAACACCATCACCATCCGGGATGGACGACTGAAAGGGTACAACACGGACATCGATGGCTTTCGCGCGTTGATCGCGCCTTTCGTTGCGCAATGGACCGCCCGTGGCGGGGGCACACGGCCCCGGGCCTTGGTGCTTGGCACAGGTGGCGCCAGTCGCGCGGTGGCCTATGTTCTCCGTGAACTCGGCATACGCTTCCGCTTGGTGAGCCGGAGCCGTGAACGTGGCGACCTCACCTGGGCGCAAGTGGACCGGACCGTGATCGGCGTTTGCCCGCTCATCATCAATACCACACCGCTCGGCATGGTGCCCGATGTGGAGGGGGCACCACCCCTTCCCTACGAGGCGATCACGGCGCGCCACACCCTCGTCGACCTGATCTACAACCCCGAAGTGACACGCTTTCTGGAGCGGGGAAGCAACGCGGGTGCGAACGTCGCGAACGGGCATGGGATGCTCACGGTCCAGGCCGAGGCCGCGTGGGCCTTGTGGAACGCATGACCGCGGTCCTGTCTATCGCGTACAGGCCCTGATCACCATCACGGTGACACAGAAAAGGAAGAGCAGAATGCTGATGCGGTTGATGCCGTGCATGAACCGCACACTGCTGTTCGGATCGGCTTTGCCGAAAAGGGTGCGCGGGTCCAGGTAGTAGAACACACGTTTCAGGAACATGGCGTGAAGGTAGTGGCAGCCGAAGATGCGGAGCGTTGATCGCTCTTCCGCTGCTCTTCAGCTTCTATTGCGCCTCGAGGAGCCGGTACCTTTGCGCACGTCCCCCTCAATGCCCTTCCAACTCATCTCCGAATTCCAACCCACGGGTGACCAACCAGAGGCCATTCGCCAGTTGGTCGAGGGGGTGCGCGCTGGCATGCCCTACCAAACGCTGCTGGGGGTGACCGGTTCTGGAAAGACCTTCACCGTGGCGAACATGATCGCGCAACTGGACCGGCCCACGCTGATCCTGAGCCATAACAAGACCCTCGCCGCACAGCTCTATGGCGAGTTCAAGCACTTCTTCCCACACGACCGGGTCGAGTACTTCGTGAGCTACTACGACTATTATCAGCCGGAAGCCTATCTGCCGACCAGCAACACATACATCGAGAAGGACCTTTCCATCAATCAGGAGATCGAGAAACTCCGACTGAGCACCACCAGCGCGCTCCTCAGCGGCAGGCGCAATGTGATCGTCGTGGCGAGCGTCAGTTGCATCTATGGCATCGGCAACCCCTCGGAGTTCCACAAGAGCGTGGTGAACTTGCACGTCGGCCAGAAGGTGAGCCGGAACAAGTTGCTGCTCCAACTAGTGGAAGCCCTGTACAGCCGTCGTGACATCGAACCCACGCGGGGCAACTTCCGGGTGCGCGGCGATGCCGTCGATGTGTTCCTCGCCTATGCGGATGAAGGACTGCGCATCCATTTCTGGGGGGACGAGATCGAACGGCTTGAACGCTTCGACCTGCAAGCCAATCGGGCGATCGAGGCAGTGGCCAGCGCCACGGTATACCCGGCGAACATCTTTGTGACCAGCCGCGAGACGATGAACATGGCCCTGGACGCCATACGTGCGGACAGCGCCAAGCAGGTGGAGTTCTTCCACACCATCGGCAAGCACTTGGAAGCGAAACGTCTCGAGGAACGCACGCTGTACGACCTCGAGATGATGAAGGAACTCGGCTACTGTAGCGGGATCGAGAACTACAGCCGCTATTTTGACCAACGCCAACCGGGGCAGCGCCCGTTCTGCCTGATGGATTACTTCCCCGAGGACTTCCTGATGGTGATCGACGAGAGCCATGCGACCCTTCCTCAGGTATCGGCCATGTTCGGTGGGGACCGCAGCAGAAAGAAGAACTTGGTGGAATACGGCTTCCGCCTGCCCAGTGCGATGGACAATCGCCCCCTGAAATTCGAGGAGTTCGAGGCTTTGGCCGGCCAGACCATCTATGTGAGCGCCACGCCCGCGGACCATGAGCTGCAACGCAGTGAGGGCATCGTGGTGGAGCAGGTGGTGCGCCCGACCGGTCTGCTGGACCCGCCGATCGAGGTACGTCCGAGCCGTGATCAGATCGACGACCTGCTGCACGAAGTGCGCCTGCGCGAGCAACGCGACGAACGTGTGTTGGTGACCACCTTGACCAAACGGATGGCCGAAGAGCTCAGCGCTTTCCTTGCCAAGAACGGCGTGAAATGCAAGTACATCCACAGCGAAGTGGAAACCCTCGACCGGATCGAGATCCTGCGCCAACTCCGGCTCGGGCTCTTCGATGTGTTGGTAGGCGTTAACCTGCTCCGCGAAGGATTGGACCTGCCCGAAGTGAGCTTGGTGGCCGTGATCGATGCCGATAAAGAGGGTTTCCTCCGGAGCGATCGCTCTTTGACCCAGACCGCGGGCCGTGCCGCCCGCAACGTGAACGGGTTGGTGATCTTCTACGCCGATAAGATCACTGACAGCATGCGCCGGACCATGGAGGAAACGGATCGGCGGCGCGTTAAACAGATGGCATACAACACGGAACATGGCATCACACCGACGCAGATCAAACGCGACCGCCAGGACGTGATGCGGCAGACGAGCGTGCTGGAGGATAGTGACCGGCCCACCCCCAGAGCCTATCTGGAACCGGAGACTTTGAGCCTCGCCGCCGACCCCGTGATGAAGTATATGACCGCCGATCAGTTGGAGAACAACTGCAAGGTGTTGGAGACCGAGATGCGCCGTGCGTCCAAGGAACAGGACTTCATCTCCGCAGCCCAGTTGCGGGACGAACTCTTCGCCATGCGCAAGTTGCTCGAGGAACGCCAGAAGGCCTCCAACACCCCCTGAAAACTTGCCCTTGCTGGCGTTCTTCGCCCAACTACATTTAACCCGTTGCGTACATCCGCCGTCCCTCCCCACCCAGGGATGGACGCAGGCCCCTGAACCCCAACCCGAAGCTTTTACCAATGAACGTATTGTACTCCGCACTGTCCGTCGCGACCGTCATCACGGCGCTCTCCCCCGCCTTCGCACAGCTCGATCCCGCCGGTGAACCCCTCGGTTACACCCGCATTGATCATGGCTTGCCCGCCGCCCCTGTACGCGTCATGCCGCCGGTGGATGTGCCTACCCTAATGGCCGAGGACGAGGCCCGTATCGCGACGGGGATCAAGGGCCCATGGCGTTTCGGCTTTGACCATGCCACGGACATGAGCATGGAGAACAGTGGTGTGTGGAGCGTCCTTGCGAACGGGGATCGGGTGTGGCAACTCGGCATTGAATGCCCCGGTGCCTACAGCATCAACTTTGAGTTCCATACCTACCAGGTGCCGGAGGGCGCCAAGGTTTTCGCCTACAATACCATGGGTGAGCACTACGGCCCCTATACATCCGCTACGAACGGCGGCCGTCCTTCGATGGGTGTGGGCCAACTGGCCGGTGATCGGATCACCATCGAGTACTATGAGCCTGCGGCACTCGCCGGCATGGGCGCGCTGCGGATCGGTCAAGTGACACACGCCTACCGCGATGTGCTGGGGTTGACCAAGGGTTTGAACGATAGCGGACCATGCAACAACAACGTGATCTGCCCGGAGGGAGACAACTGGCGCGACCAGATCCGTTCAGTGGCGATGATCACCGCAGGTGGTGGGCTCTGCACTGGCCAACTCATCAACAACTGCGCTCAGGACAGCACGCCATATTTCCTTACCGCGAACCATTGCGTGGGTGGCGGCAGCGTGAACAACTGGGTGTTCCGTTTCCGTTGGGAAAGCCCGACCTGCTCGCCGACATCCAACACACCGGGTCTGGCCAAGAACATCAACGGGTCCACCCTGCTGGTGAACAACGCGGGCTCGGATATGGCCTTGCTCGAACTGAACTCGCGTCCGCCGAGCAGTTGGGCGGCGTTCTACTCCGGCTGGGACAAGAGCGCGACCGCGGCCTCCAGCGTCACATGTATCCACCACCCTGCCGGCGACATCAAGAAGATCTCCTTCGAGGAGCAACCGGTTACCAGCGGCACTTTCAGCGGGGCCAGTTGCTGGAAAGTGGCCGCCTGGGACGACGGGACCACGGAAGGCGGATCCTCTGGCAGCGGGTTGTGGAACCAGAACGGTTTGCTGGTAGGTCAGCTGTTCGGGGGCCAAGCCAGTTGCGATTTCAATTTCAATGATTACTTCGGCAAGTTCAGCGTGAGCTATCCATTGCTCGAGCCTTGGCTGGGCTCATGTGGGAATACCCTTGGCGGAATGAACCCGGCCGCAGGTATCGCAGAGCGTACGAGTTCATCAAGCGGCTTCCAGATCGTTCCGAACCCGACCACTGGCCAGTTCACGATCTCATGGACCGGTGGTAATTCGGCTTCCGCGGAGGTCACCGTGTTGGACCCTGTAGGTCGCGCGGTGCTGTCGTCGCGCAATGCAGGGGGGGGCGTTGAACGTCTAGGGCTCGATCTCGGCGACCACGCGGACGGGCTCTACTTGGTCGAACTGCGACAAGGAGAGCAACGCTCGGTGCAGCGGCTCGTACTGCAGCGCTGACCATGTGCCCCGGGTGTTGCCCGGATGATGGTTAAACTTGGACGTCCGGCGACGGATCCGTCCATGTCTTCCCCTAGCCCACCGGCAACGATGCCCCCCGAGTGCCGCATCGCTTTGGTGGACGACCACGCGGTGCTGCGCACGGCGCTGGCGAACATGGTGAACACGAGCGTGCCAGGGTATCGGGTGGTGGTCGAAGCGGGCCATGGTAGAGAGTTCATCGATGTGCTCGAGCGCGGGACCAAAGTGGATATGGTGGTGCTGGACCTTGAGATGCCGGTGATGAACGGCTATGACACCCTCGCATGGATCACCAAGCATCGACCGGACCTTCGGGTACTGGTGCTGAGTTTTGACGCAACGCCTAGTTCGTACGATCGCAGTATGCGGGCCGGTGCCCATGGCTTCCTCTTGAAGAACATGGAGCACACCGAGTTCAAGACGGCCCTGGACGCTATCCGGGACAAGGGAATATACCGCAGCGAACGAGCGAGGGAGGAATTACAGGGTATCCCCGCTCCGGACGACCTGGATCGCGAACGCGCCGCGCTGTTGAAGAAGCTCACCAAACGCGAACGTGAGTTCCTGGAACTGATCAGCGGCCCGGGTGAGTTGACCTATAAGCAGGTCGCCGAGCATATGGGCCTCTCCCCCCATACCGTGGAGGAATACCGTAAGAACCTCTTCACGAAATTCGCGGTACAAAGCAAAACCGGCCTGGTGCAACTCGCGATCCGGTGGCGGCTGGGGGAGAAAGAATAGCTGGATCGGATCCCCTGCGGAACGCGTTCATTACCGCACATGGAAAGAAGAAGGGCCGCTGACCGGCCCTTCCTATTGATCCATACCGCCGCAGTTCAGCCCCCCCACCCTCGTTATTGGTGGCGGCCATCGCCGCATACACGTTCAGGCCAGATCGGAACGATCCAGCTCCATCACCTTAACCCACGCCTTCACGAAGTCCTTCACGAACTTCTCCTTGGCATCGGCCTGCGCATACACTTCGGCGAGCGCGCGCAACTGTGAGTTGGAACCGAAGATCAGATCCACACGCGTGCCGGTCCATTTGCGGTCGCCGTTCTTGCGGTCGTGCGATCCGTAGAGGCCTTCTTCCCCGGACTTCGGCGCCCACGCGTGCCCCATGTCGAGCAGGTTCACGAAGAAGTCGTTGGTGAGCTGGCCCACGCGATCGGTGAAGACACCGTGCCTGCTGCCACCCGTGTTGGCGCCGAGCACGCGCAAGCCACCGACGAGCACGGTCATCTCCGGCGCGCTCAGCCTGAGCAGTTGCGCACGGTCGATGAGCATTTCTTCAGCTGGCACGCTGTAGGTCTTCTTCTGGTAGTTGCGGAAACCGTCGGCTTGCGGCTCCATCACGGCGAAGCTCTCCACATCGGTCTGCTCTTGCGAGGCATCCATGCGGCCGGGCGTGAAGGGCACGGTGATGTTGTGACCGGCATCCTTGGCGGCTTTCTCAACAGCGGCGCAACCGCCGAGTACGATCAGATCCGCCATCGATACCATCTTGCCAGCGGTTGCGAACTCCTTCTGGATCTTCTCCAACGCAGCGAGCACCTTACCAAGTTGCGCGGGGTCATTCACCTCCCAGAATTTCTGCGGAGCGAGACGAACACGAGCACCGTTCGCGCCACCACGCTTGTCGCTGCCACGGTATGTCGAAGCAGATGCCCATGCCGTGGATACGAGTTCGGATACGCTCAACCCGGACGCGAGGATCTTGCTCTTCAGCGCAGCGATGTCGGCAGCGTCGATGAGTTTGTGATCAACGGCTGGGATCGGATCCTGCCAGATCAAGTCTTCCTTCGGCACTTCAGGGCCGAGGTAGAGGCTCTTCGGGCCCATGTCGCGGTGCGTGAGTTTGAACCACGCGCGGGCGAAGGCATCGGCGAAGGCCTGCGGATCCTGGTGGAAACGGCGCGAGATCTTCTCGTAGATCGGATCGAAACGCAGCGAAAGATCCGCTGTGGTCATCATCGGCGGATGCTTCTTGTTCTTGTCGTGCGCATCGGGGATCATATGCTCCGGCTTGCAATCCTTCGCCACCCATTGGTGCGCACCAGCGGGGCTCTTGGTCAGTTCCCACTCGTAGCCGAAGAGCATGTCGAAGTAGCCGTTGTCCCAGGTGGTGGGGTTCGGCTTCCACGCGCCCTCCAGACCGCTCGTGATCGCATCACCGCCCTTGCCGCTGCCATGCTTGCTCAGCCAGCCGAAGCCTTGCGCCTCGATCGGAGCGCCTTCCGGTTCAACGCCAACGAGCGCTGCATCGCCCGCGCCGTGCATCTTGCCGAAGGTGTGGCCACCAGCGGTAAGCGCCACGGTCTCTTCATCGTTCATGGCCATGCGTTTGAAGGTCTCGCGCACATCGCGACCGCTGGCCACGGGGTCGGGATTTCCATCAGGGCCTTGTGGGTTCACGTAGATCAAACCCATCTGCACAGCGGCCAGCGGGTTCTCCAGTTCACGCGTGCCGGAGTAGCGGCTGTTGGGCTTGTCGCTGGTGGCGAGCCACTCGGTCTCAGCGCCCCAGTAGATGTCTTCCTCGGGTTGGTAGATGTCTGCACGGCCACCGCCGAAACCAAAGGTCTTGAAGCCCATGGATTCCAGCGCCACGTTACCGGCCAGGATCATGAGGTCGGCCCAGGAGATGCTGTTGCCATACTTCTGCTTGATGGGCCATAGCAGGCGACGCGCTTTGTCGAGGTTGCCGTTATCGGGCCAGCTGTTCAGCGGTGCGAAGCGTTGGTTGCCCGTGCCGCCACCGCCGCGACCATCAGCCGTGCGATAGGTACCCGCTGCATGCCAAGCCATGCGGATCATCAGGCCGCCGTAGTGTCCCCAGTCGGCGGGCCACCAGTCCTGCGAGTCGGTCATCAACGTCGTGAGGTCCGCCTTCAGTGCCTTGTAGTCGAGCTTCTTGAAGGCCTCCGCGTAGTTGAAGTCCGGGTCCATCGGGTTCGAGGCCGGAGCATGTTGGTGCAGGATGCCGAGGTTGATGTTGTTCGGCCACCACTCGCGGTTGCCCATACCACGACCCGCGACCGGTTGGCGCATGGCGCCGTGGATGACGGGGCATTTGCCTGCGCCGTTGGTGGGTTGGCCGGCTTCGAGGGCGCCGCCGTGTTGAGGGTTCTTGTCCATGGTCTTGCTTGTCAGTTGTTCGTTGAGCCGCTATCCGCGAGGGCCGGTGCGCCTTTCAAAAGTGGTAAAGGGAGGCCGAAGCTATTCTGACGTTCATCATCGACCAAATTGATAATTTCGATGGTTCCATAGAGCTATCCAATGACCTTGCAGCAGCTCCAATACGTGGTAGCGTTGGATGACCACCGCCATTTCGTGCGCGCGGCGGCGGCCTGCTTCGTCACCCAACCGACCTTGACCATGCAAGTGCGCAAGCTCGAAGAGGAATTGCAGGTATCCCTGTTCGACCGGCGCTTGCAGCCGGTGCGGCCCACGGTCATTGGAACACGCATCATCGCACAGGCCCGCGTCGTGTTACGCGAAGCCGCCCAGCTGAACGCTCTGGTCGGCGAACTCCACAGTGGCATCAGCGGCCTCTACCGTGTAGGCGTTATTCCGACACTTGCGCCTTACCTCGTACCGCTGTTCCTTCCTGGGTTCGCCAAGGCGCACCCCGATGTGAAGCTGGTGATCGATGAGCGCAAGACGAGCCGGATCATCAAGGGATTGCGACGCGGCGAGATCGATCTGGGTATTCTCGTCACACCGGTGGACGTACCGGATATCGAAGAGATCGCGCTGTTCCAGGAACCTTTCCTGGCCTATCTGCCTGAAGGGCACCCCTTGCGGAAACGCCGCCGTGTGCGGCGATCCGATCTGCGCGAGCAGGCGCTTTGGGTACTGAGCGAAGGCCATTGCTTCCGGGAGCAGACCTTGAGCCTATGCGATCGGCCGAGCGCAGGCGGACATGACAATGTGCTTTACGAGAGCGGCAGCATCGAAACCTTGAAGCAACTCGTGCGCCGCGGCAGTGGGATGACACTGGTGCCGGAGCTGAGCGCGACCCCGGACGATCCGCATGTGCGCCGTTTCAATACCCCCGAGCCGGTGCGCGAGGTGAGCTTGGTGATGCGAAGACCTTTCGTACGGCGCAAGTTGATCGACGCGTTCGCCACAGCGATCCACGCCTCCCTGCCCGAACACCTACGCAGTGGTTCCCTCCGCGCAGGCCGCGCACTGCCCATCGCGCGCTAAAGCGCAGCATGCTCTATTCCTCCCCGACCACGTAAAGCTTCTCGTCGTCGGCACCGTTCAGCGCGATGGACGTTACCACGAGGGTCATGTCCATCGCCCCCTTCTGGATGATGAGGTGCGGGAATAGGAGCCCCTTCACCTCCCGGTAATCCTTGGTGTCGCTGGTAATGGTGAGGGTTCCTTGTTCGGTGGCCTTCATTTCCTCGCGGCGCAACTTCAAGCCGCGCTCCACGCTGTAGTACTCATGGAAGACGGTGCCCATATCGGTCATCATGGTGAGTTTGTATGCGGGTGCGCCGTCCACCACATCGATGCCCGCAAGTGTCATACGGCCGAGCTTGGAATAGTTGAGTTCCGGGAACGGGGCAGCGCTGTTCTGTAGCTCTTCCAGCTCCATTTCGATGATCTCATGCTCCCCGTCCATTCCGCTCCGCTTCGCCCGGATGCCATCGCATGCCACGCGCTGTAAGAGCATTTCCCCACTTCGCATCTCCATGGCGTACTTGTTCGGTAGCGCGTTCCATTGGGTGATGGTCACCGGCATCCCCATCGTGGTGGTCCCCATCACCTGCTTCAAACTACGTACTCCTTGCGCGGCCTCGCGCCCCCCGATCGCTTTGAAGTAGGCCTCGAGCACGGTTTCCGCTGTCACTCCGGCAGGCACGGGTTGAAGCCGCTCCCGGTAGAGATCCCCGTTCTCGTCATACTGGACCAAGGTCCCCTCGAAGCTGAGAGGGACCAGTTTGTTGCCGAGCACATCCTTGTCACCCACGACGAGAATGGTGGCGTTGTCCGGAAGAAGGAAGCGTTCCGCCGCGGCCAGCACGCCCGCCGCGCTTATCGTATCCAACCGCTTCAAGTAGGTGGTGTAGTGGTCTTCCGGCAACTGGTTCAAGTAGGTGTTCAGCGCGAACCGGGCCACGGTGCGTGGGTCTTCGAGCGACCGCGCGAAACTGCCGGCCATGAAGCTCTTGGCCAGCTCCAATTCATCCGCTTTCACTTTTCCGAGCCGCATGTTCTCCAACTCGAAGATCATTTCGGTGAGCGCACTGTCCGTTACCCCCGTCCGCACGCTCGCGCCCGCATTGAAATTGCCGCAATAGCGATCGCTCTCCAAGGAACTGTACGCTCCATAGGTGTAACCCTTGTCCTCGCGGAGGTTCTGCATCAAGCGTGCGTTGAAGACCCCGCCCCCCAGAATGGTGTTCATCACCTGACCGGCCAATGCCATGGGGTCGTTGGGCTTCAGGTCCAACGGGAACTGTATGCGTACCACGGACTGCGGTGCTCCGGGGCGGTCCACGATCACCACCCGGCGCACGCGGTACGCCCCGGGTGCCTTGGTGGGCCGAAGCACGGTGCCCAAGCCTTCCACCACTTCCTGGCCATCCCCGTTCTTCATCACCGAGAGAGGCGATCCTGTCCAACTCCCAAAGGCCTTCTCGGCCAGTTGTCGGGCCTCCTGCTCGGTAATGTCACCGACGAACACGATGAAGCCCTTCGAGGGTTGGAAAAAACGCTGATAGTAAGCCCTTAGATGTTTGCTCTCGATGGCGTTCACGGACTTTTCCGTGGCCACCTCCCCATAGGGATAACCCTTGTTGAACGTAAGCACCCGACCCACCAGCTCGGCGATGGCGTCGGGGTCGTCCTTGCGGCCCTGGATGTTGCTCAACGTGCGTTTGCGCGCTTTCTCGAACTCGTCATCCGGGAACTTCGCATCGAGGGTCACGTCTTGCACAAGCCCGAAGAGGGTACTGAAGTTCTTCTTCAAGCAACTCGCATAGATACCGTCGCTCGCCCCCGAGAGGTCGGCCCCCAGTCGGTCGACCGCTTCATCGATCTCTTCCTTGGTCCTTTGGCCGGTGCCGGACGTCAGCAGTTCGCCAACCATGTCGATATACCCGGCCTTGTCGCCTTGCATCACCGGTTCGATGTCGAACTTCACCTGGACACTAACCAATGGCTGCTTGTGGTTCTCGACCACAATGACGCGCATGCCGTTCGCGAGCAGGAAGGTCTCATGCGCCCCAATGTTCACGTCAGGTGCGGGTGAGGGCTTGGGCGGTTTGGTGCGATCGATCTGTGCGTTCATCAGGGCCGGAAAAAGGAAGGCGATCAGGAAGGCGATGGCGCCGAACCAGCGAGGTCCGAAGGAAGGTCGACGGTTCATTTCGGTTGCGCGCTTTTCGGGAGATAGTGCAGCACTACACGGCTCTCGGGGTTGAAGTACTCCTTCGCGACGCGCTGCAGGTCGGCCGTTGTCACCGCGAGGTACCTGCCCAACTCCTTGTTGACCTGCGCCGCGTTCCCGAAGAAAGTGTACGCATTGGCCAGGTTGGACGCCACTCCGCTCATGCGGCTATTGTCGCGAATATTTTCGGATTCGATCTGCGCTTTCAGCTTCTCCAACTCGTCCTCGGGTACCATCACCTCGCGAACCTTGGCGAACTCCGCGTCCATGGCCGCCTCCAGGTCCATGGCGTCCACACCCATGTTCGCGACAGCGAAGGCGATGGCCAGTCCGGGGTGTTCGAAGGGAAGGCTGAAGGCACCGACATAAACCGCTTTCTGATCCCGGTCCTTGACCTGTTTGTTCAATCGTGAACTGTTGCCATTGCTTAGAAGACGGTTCAGCATGTCCACAGCGTAGAAGTCCTCGGTGCCATAGGCGGGGATGCGATACGCCTGGACCACGGCCGGAAGTTGGATCTGATCGTAGACCACATCGCGTTTCTCCCCCTTCAGCGGCGGTTCGTTCATCTCCGTGCGGGTGATGGCACCGCCCTTCGGGATGCCAGCGAAGTACTTCTCAACCTGCTTGCGGGTTTGAGCGGGGTCAAGATCCCCGGCTATGACAAGCACGGCGTTGTTCGGGACATAGTAGGTCTTGTAGAAGGCCACGTAGTCCTGCTCGCTCGCCGCGTTCAGGTCCTCCATGAAGCCGATGGTCGGCCACTTGTAGGGATGCACTTCGTAGGCGCGATCGAGCACTTCGATGAGGATGCTGCCGTACGGCTGGTTCTCGTACCTCTGGCGGCGCTCCTCCTTCACGACCTCCCGCTGCGTCTCGATCCCCTTTTGGTCCACGCGCGCGTGCAACATGCGCTCGCTCTCCAGCCATAGGCCCAGTTCCAATTGATTGCTCGGCAGCACCTCGTAGTAGTAGGTGCGGTCACCGGTGGTGTTCGCATTGAGCACGCCTCCCGCTTTCTCCACGTATTTACTGAACTCTCCACGCGCGATGTTGTTGGATCCCTCGAAGAGCAGGTGCTCGAAAAAGTGCGCGAATCCGCGCCGGTCCGCGCGTTCGTCCTTGCTGCCCACATGGTACATCACGCTCACGGTAACGATCGGCGTCCCATGGTCCTCATGCAGGATGACGTGCAAGCCGTTGTCTAGATCGAACTCGGTGTAAGCGATGGCGCGTTGCTGCGCGGGAGCGGCCACGGTGGTCATCATAACACAGAGGGTGGGTATCAAGGTTCTCATGCCAAGGCGGCTGGAAAGGAGCGCAAATCTAGCAGGTTCGCCCACCCCGCTGGAGCGCCACCGCCGCGGTAAATTTGTGCGATGACCGCCATTTCCGGCATACCTCTCCGACTTCGGTGGCGGGCCTTGCGCTACGCGGTCTCATTCGTAGGGCCTGCACTGGGCTTCCTCAGCCTGAGCGGTGATGGCTGGGCGTGCTGGGCATTCCCGATCTATGCCTTCGGGTTCGTTCCGCTGCGCGAACTGCTCGCTGATCCGGATCATCGCAACCTCACCACCGCCGAAGAGGAGGTGATCGGCCGCGACCGGCTCTTCGATCTGCTGCTCTACCTCATGGTGCCCATCGTATGGGGGTTGCTCGCCTATTTCCTCTGGCGGATCGCCCAACCCGGCCAGCCGTGGATGGATGTTCTGGGACGTATTCTCAGCATGGGTATCGTACTGGGGGTCTATGGGATCAACGTGGGGCACGAGCTAGGGCATCGTTCCAAAGGCTGGGAGCGCGATCTGGCGCGTGTGCTACTGACCTCGTCGCTATATGCCCATTTCATCATCGAGCACAACCGTGGCCACCATCGGCGTGTGGCCACCATCGAGGATCCCGCCTCCGCGCGTTTCGGCGAACCGATCTACGCTTTCTGGCCGCGCACGATCGTGGACGGTTTTCGCTCGGCCTGGCGACTGGAAGGTGAGCGGCTGGCACGGGAGGGGCGCACGACCTGGGACCCTCGCAACGAAATGCTCCGCGGGTGCCTTGTGGAGATGGCTTTGGTGCTCGGGTTCGGTTCCTTTTTCGGCGGGTGGGTGGTGATGGCCTATCTCGCGGCGGCACTGATCGGTATCCTGCTGCTTGAAACGGTGAACTACATCGAACACTATGGTCTGGGTCGCGTTCTGGATCCAAAAGGTCGGCCTGTACGGGTAGCGCATGTACACTCCTGGAACAGCGACCATCCGCTCGGTCGTCTCATGTTGTTCGAACTCACCCGGCACAGCGATCATCATTACAGGGCGAGCAGGAAATACCAGACGCTTCGATCGATCCCCGATAGCCCGCAAATGCCCACCGGCTACCCGGGCATGATGCTCTTCTCCCTTCTGCCCCCGTTGTGGTTCCGGGTGATGCATCCACGTATTGATGCGTTGGTGGCCTCACATGGAGGGCTTGTGAAGATCGCGGAGGGTGCTTGAAGCCACTAAGAGTCGGTTCAAGATCTCTTCACATGCGTCCCCGGCCTCTTTCCGCCCATGCTCTTCACCGGAAAATGTTCCCGTAGACACCGCTACACGAAAATTTTCCAGCAAACCCTGAGAGCCTGTTTGGGATCTCTTCAAACTCGTCCTCCGGTCTCTTTTCCGCCCATGCTTCGCCGCAAAATGATCCCGTAGGCACCCCCGGTTCGGGGACCGGGGCAGGCTACTACGCGATGATCTTCCGGCTTCGCCTGATCGAAAAATAGCCTCGGAGTCCTTCGTTCAAGAGATCCCAAACAGGCTCTGAGCAAGAATTAGTCTCGGGGCCCATCCTGCAAGAGATCTTGAACAGGCTCTCAGGCGGAGCACGATCACCTTGTGACGACGGCTATCTTGCCGCCATGTCCAGCGCCTGGATCGCGATCAGCGAACAACTACCGCCAGATGGACAGCGCGTGCTCTGCTGGGTACCAGGGCATCAGGTCTACTTGCCCGGAAAGACGGGGGCTATGGACCTGCGCGAAGCGGTGATCCTACGCTTCCAGCAGGACTACTTCCTCAAGAACCCGAGCAAGACGGGACAGGCCACAAGCGCACACTTCTGGACCGGTGAAGGCACGAGCAATCAGTTCTTCGAAGCGGTCACCCATTGGCAACCGCTTCCCGCAAGGCCGTGATCAGCGATCGCCGACCGGCATGATCTCGAGCAGGTCCACCTCGAAGATCAATGCGCTGTTCAAGGGAAGTTCACCTCCCGGGCCTTTGGAATTGCCATAGGCCAGCCCGGAAGGGATGTAGAACTTGAAGCGCGAACCTACCGCCATCAATTGCAAGCCCTCGGTCCAACCGGGGATCACTTGTCCTACACCGAACGTAGCAGGCTCACCACGCTTGTAGGAGCTATCGAATTCTTTGCCATCGATCAGCGTGCCGCGGTAGTTCACCTTCACCATATCAGCCGCTGTCGGCTTCGGACCGGTGCCCGCCTGGAGCACTTCGTACTGAAGGCCGCTCGCGGTGGTCTGCACCCCGGCCTTCTTTCCGTTCTCGGTCAACCAGGCCTCCCCTTTGCGCAAGTTCTCCTCACCTTCCAACTGCTCGCGGGCCATGATCTTCTTCTGTGCCTCCATCATATAGGCCTGCACGAGGGTGCGGACGTTCTCAACGCTGATGCGCTCGGCGCTGTCCAGTCCGTCCTGGATGCCCATGGCCATTGCGTCCACGTTCAACGAATCCAGACCACCCATCTTCATATTGTGCCCTATATCCGTTCCTATACCATAGCTCACGGAGTCGATCTTGCTCTTCAAAGGGGTGTTCCGGCCTTTTTGCCCGGTGACCTCGTTGGAGCATGCGGTGATAAGCATCGCGGCGAGCGCGATCAAAAAGGAGCGGATGAACATGATCGTGGTTTGGGGGCGCGAAGATAACCGTTACCGGTTACGGCGCTACTCCCCCAACAGTGTGCGTACCTTCCGGTTGAACCGGACGAACCGGGCGAGGTCGCTATGGTGACCCTTGGGGAACGCGATCAATTCGCGTTGCCGATCGCTGGGTATGCAGGAATACAGTCGTAGTGCGCTGGAAAATGGCACCACCGCGTCCTTCTCGCCGTGGAAGATGTAGATCGGACATTGGACGTCCGTTATCCGCTCACAATTGTCGAAGGTGTACCGCAGCAGAAGACCGTAAGGCAACCAACGGAAGTAATGGCGTGCAGCGTCGATGAGGCGCGCGAAGGGCGCCTCTAACAAGAGTAGTTTGGGGCGGCCTCGACCAGCCGTGGGTATGGCGAGGGCACAGCCCAGCGACCGCCCGTACAGCACGATGTCCGTTTCCGGCATTTCCTTGCACAGCTCCCCATACCAAGTCCAGGCATCCGCGAGCAGTGCTGCTTCGCTGAGCTTGCCACGGCTCTTGCCGTACCCCCGGGGGTCCGGCATCAGCACCGCCCATCCCAGCCGGGTGAACCGCGGCGCACGTCGGCCCCAACGGCGAAGTGTGCCCGTGTTGCCGTGGAAGTAAAGCACCACGCCTTTTGTGATCCCTTCTTCCGGCGGAAAATAAAGGGCGTGCAATCGTGTCCGGTCATCGGCCTCGACGAAACGCTCCTCGAAAGGGAACTGGAACTTGAACCGATACCCATCGGAAAGGTCGTTCCGAACGAAGATCAGGCGCTCTTGAAGGAGATAGTAGGAAGCACAAACCCCCGCGTAAACAAGGACCATTATCCCCACAACCGATAGTCCGAACTCCATGATGCAAAGGTACCGGAGAGCTCAGAGGCTGTAAGCCGCCGGGGGTGCGGGATATCCGGGCGGACCAGCCTTCGAGGCGAAGGCCGCTCTCACGTCCCACCTCACTCACCGGCGGAGGCGAGGGCCTCGGTCTCATATACCTCCTTGGTGCAGCTATCGCCGTTCTTGAAATAGAACACGCCACCCCATTTGTGTGCGATGCGTCTGAACTCCGTGATCAACCCGGCCTGCTCCAGCCGGATGAGCGTGACCACCTTGTTGGTCTCCACGATCAGCTCTTCCTGTCGTACCACCTCGGGCACGATCACCTGGAGTTCGGGCCGAGCTTCTTCTCCGGCCGCCGCAACGATCGAGCGTCGCCCGTCGCTTCCCTCAACGACTTGGGCACTTATGCTGTTGCGGAGCGGCTTAGGCGGCGGCGGCGGCTTGGGTTTCTCTTCCTTGGCCATCACGGGCGCAGGTGGCTTTGGTGGCGGGGCCTCCTCTTTTTTTGGTGGAACGATCTTGCGGGCCTCCTCGGCCTGCCGCGCTTCTGCCGCCTTGCGTTCCTCTTCGGCTTGGCGGGCCTCAGCGGCCTTGCGTTCCTCCTCCTGCTTCGCGAACACCGCGGCTTGTTTGGCGGCTTCGGCATCGGCCTTGGCCTTCGCTTTGGCGGTTTCAGCCGCTTGCTTCTCCAGTTCCTTGTTCTTCTCCTCCTCTTCCTTCTGTTTCTCGACCACTTGCTCCATCACCTCCTGGAGCTGCGATTGGATGCTCTTCGTATAGTCCGTGTCGTAGTTGAAATCGTCCATCTCCGGTTCATACCGGATGATCCCCACGGGTTGATTGAACATCACGATGTTCACGTCGTCGTATTGCTTGAACAGGGACACCGCGAACTCGAAGGGCGCGAACCCGTTCGACACGGCTTCGGCCGGTGCCTTGGTTTCGAACACCAGTTTCTTGGTCACGAAACCATCCTTCTCGAAGCTCATCACGTAGCTCGCGTTGAAGTCCAGGTCCACGACGAACTTGCTGAGCCCGCTGTTCACAGTGCGGTCCTTCTCGCCGTTCTTGTAGATCACCATCCGCGTGTTCTCCAAGCCGCCGCCTTCCACCTTCACGCGGCCGGTGATGGTGAATTTGCGTTGGGCGAGCACGGGACCGCAGACCAACAGGACCAGGGGAAGTAAACAGTATGCTGGACGGAAGAGGGTCATGGTGCGATGCGCGGGCGATGGAACTTGCGCGACCCGTCTACGTAACAGACCCGCATCAAGTTGCCCTTTCCCATGCGGACCTGGACCACCCCTCTCTTGCTGATCGCGGTCATTTCAACCACGGCCCAAGACCAGCGGCAACAGCTATTGACGGAACTGAACACGCTCTATCGGGGTGAAGTGAAGTTCCGGATCGACAAGGAGGAGCGCTTGGTAGCGGACTTCTTTGATGCCAGTGGTCACTTCCGCCAGGATGCGGTGTACATCGAGTTCTTGGACAGCGCTGGTTTCCGGTTCAATGCCGAGGAGAACGCCGTGGTTATGAAATGCAATGCCGCGAACGCCAACTGCATCGAAAAGGAGATCTTCAAACTGAACGTGATCCGTCATACGGGCCGCAGCAACTTCCCGGTACCAGCGGGCGATGGCGAAGGGCGGAAGGCCATCACCGTCTTGGGACGGCTGGTGGGTTCGGCACAAGCGGACATCGCACGCGTCGCCGCCGAAACCCATGCACGACCCATGCGTAAGAAGTGAACGCTTCCACATCGACCATGTCACGCATCCTTTCCACCGTGCTTTTGGGCCTTTCGCTGAGCAATGGGCGCGCCCAGGACCTTGCCCTAGCCACCAGCGGTGACAAGGCTCTGGAGGAGACCTACACCAAAGGGGAACAGGCCTATCAGCGCGGTGCCTACGAGGAGGCCATCGCCCTGTTCAGCGATGTGCTGAAGCAAGACCCGGAGCACATGAACGCTTACCTGCAACGCGGCTTCTGCCAAAGCCTCACCAAACAATACGAGAAGGCGATCGCGGACTTCAGTGCAGTGATCGCGCGCAAACCCGACCACCTCTGGGCCTATACCAGCCGGGGTAGCGCGTACACCAAGTTGCAGCGATACGACAAGGCGATCATGGACTTCGACCTGGTGATCGGTCTCGACCCGAAGAACGAAGAGGCGTTCAATAACCGGGGCTGGGCCCGCAAAGCGAGCGGAGATGCCCCCGGTGCCTGCAAGGACTGGCGTACGTCCCAACGGATGGGCAACGCCGAAGCCCGCATCATACTTACCAACAACCGCTGCAAATGAACCTCCGATCCCTGCTGCTCCTCCTGGCCTGCGCCGTCGCACCCTTCATCGCACATGCACAGAACGCCAACGATTGCGTGTCGAAGGTCGCTTCCTCCTGGGGCCAGCCCTGTGAGAAATGCGAATTCTACAAGGAAGGCTACAAGCGCGATCATTCCGGCAACTACCAGATCGAACTGGAGAACACCTGCAGGGACCTCATCGAAGTGAAGGTGGCCATGCAGGAAAAGAGCGGCACCTGGCGCACATTTCCGGTAAAAGCACTGATGCCCCAGGAGAAAATGATCGCCTTCGCATGCCAAGGCACGGGTAAGTACCTCTACTGGGCCCGTCGCGTGAACGATACAGAGGTACTCCTCCCCTCGGACCATGAGATCCTCACCTCCTACGCCGGTCGCTGAGCACAATTACCACCACCGCTTCGTAAAGACCTGCCCAAGGCAGGTCTTTCTCTTTCCACCGGCCGTTGTTGGCATCACCCCGGTCCCGGGCGCTCGCAGCGAACGGCCACGCCTAGCTTCGCCTCTCCGATCCCTGTTCCGTGCCATGGCAACGAAGCTGCTCCATATAGACCGCACCGAAACATCACCGCAGATCGATATCGACATGGAGCACGGCGTGATGGAGTTCGTAGGCCGTTCCCTACCGGCGAATTCAGAGCAATTCTACTCCCGCGTGTACCGCTGGCTGGATGAGTATCTCCGGATCCCGCGCGCCGAGACCACGGTGAACATGAAGCTCGACTACCTGGACACCAGCTCGTCCAAACACCTGTACAACATCTTCGACCGACTGAACACCGTGAACGAACGCGGACAAGCCGTGCTCGTGAATTGGCACTTCGAGACCGGCGATGATGAGATGGCCGAGACCGGTAAGGACTACGAGCGCTTCTTCAATATGGACTTCCGCTTCATCGAAGTGGAGGAGATGTTCTGAGGAACTGAGTTGCTGGTCGTCAGTTCCCGGTTCTCCGGCGAAGCCGCGTCGGAAAGCAGGTGCATGTTGTCCGGCCCGGTACGAGTAGGCGGTCGCACACTGTCCCCACCGTCAACTGAGACCGGAAAACATGGAACTCTTGCCGGCTACAGCAGGTCGTTCGCCAAGTTGGCCAGCGCGCTGCGCTCGCCCTTCTCCAGGGTGATGTGCGCGAAAATGGGATCACCCTTGGCCTTGTCGATAAGGTAGCTCAGTCCGTTGCTCTCCGAATCCAGGAATGGTGAGTCGATCTGGTGAACATCACCCGTGAAAACGATCTTGGTGCCTTCGCCCGCCCTGCTGATCACGGTCTTCACCTCGAGCGGGGTAAGGTTCTGCGCCTCGTCCACGATGAAGAAGATATTGCTGAGGCTGCGGCCCCGGATGTACGCCAGCGGGGCGATCGCGATCTTCTCGTTCTCCAGCATCTCGTCGATCCGCTTGGGCGTGTTGTCATGCTTCTCGAACTGGCCCTTGATCAGCTTCAGGTTGTCCCAAAGCGGTTGCATGTACGGGTCCAACTTGCTCTGGATATCACCGGGCAGATAGCCGATGTCCTTGTTGCTCAGGGGTACCACCGGACGCGTGACATAGATCTGCCGGTAAAGCCTGCGCTGCTCCAGCGCACAAGCCAGTGCGAGCAACGTCTTCCCCGTTCCCGCCGCGCCTTGCAGAGTGACGAGCTTGATCTCCGGATCCATCATCGCGCTCATGGCCAACGCCTGCTCCGCGTTCTTGGGACCAATGCCGAACACGCTGTGCTTCTCCACACGGTCCACTTGGCCCGTGCGCGGATCGAACTTGGCCAGTATGCTCTTCTTTTTGTGCTTGAGGATGAAGAAGTGGTTGCCGGTCGGGCGGCCGATGCCCAAGTCTTCCACGGGCATGCTGCCCCGTTCGAACAATTGGTCGATGAGGGATTCGTTCAGATCGTCGACCACCGTTCGCCCGGTGTACAGATTATCCTGCACATCCTTCACCCGACCGGTGAGGTAGTCCTCGGCGATGATATTGAGGCTTTTGGCCTTTAGGCGCAGGGCGATGTCCTTGGTGACGAGCACCACTTTGCGGTCCTTGTTCTGCCGCTGCAAGGTGAGCGCAGCGTTCAGGATCTGGTGATCGTTCTTGCCGTCAGCGAAGACCTTCGTGGCATCCACCCCGTTGAGGTCGTGTTTGGCCACGACCTTGAACTTGCCCTTCGTGGGTCCGTTCAGTGGGATCCAATCCGTGAGCAGGTCGCGCTGCGCCACCCCGTCCAAATGGCGGATGAATTCGCGCGCTTCGAAATTGATGGTGTCGTTGCCTTTTTTGAACGTATCGAGTTCTTCAAGTACCTGTATGGGAATGGCCACATCATGCTCCTGGAAGCATTCGATGGCCGAGTGATCGTAGAGGATCACGGAGGTGTCCAGTACGAAGATCTTGCGGTCTTTTTTCTTCATCCGATCAAGGAACGTTGCGTGCCAAATGTATCCGCAGTGTATGGGGGGAAATGGGGATATGGCACGCGCACTTATCCACGATCGATCGTGGTCATGGTCGATCCAACCGCCGCATCGAACAGTGCGGAATGAAACAGGGGCCGACCGGTGCGGTGGCCCCTGTTCCCGTGGTGTGAGGCCTTGACCCCGCATTCACGCCAACTCCGCTCCTCCTGTCCTGTTCCCGGTCCCCGCTCACGCGAGTTGGGCGCATGACCGATCGAACTTCGGGTGTGGCTGGCACACCTTCCGCAGAACCCCTTGACCTCTTACCAGGTGCGTTCCATCCGAGGATGGACCGTCAGGGCCCCATGTCACGATCGTGGTCAGAACGGCTTGGTGCATCGAAAGTACCGGCACACTTCACTTCCTCCAAAAAGATGGTCCGTGCCTTATGCACATCTTCTGCACATCGCTGCTCAACAACGGTGGATCAGCGCGTGATCACTACCCGCACCACTTCGCTCCGATCCCCTGCGCTCATCCGAACCGAATAGACGCCTGGTGCCAGATGCTCGGTGCTGAGTTCCTCCCTCGAGCTGAGCAATGGACGGCGATCGATCACTGACCCGGCCACGTTCATCAGTTCCAACGCGCCCGTAGGATAGACCGCGTTCCGTACCTCCACGATCACGACCCGGCCATCGAACCGAACGCTGATCCCCGGAGGCGCCTGCAACTCTTCCAGACCGGTGCATGGATCCACCACCACGGCGAGTTCGGCATCATCGTTCGGGCAAGGCGTTGCGCCGCTCACACTATAGGTATAGAGCCCCGGGGCGCTCACGCCGGGATCGAAGATGCCGCCGAAGGGATCGTTCGAAGGGTCGGTCCACCCTCCCGTGGCATCCGGAGTTCCGGTAAGCAGCGTGAACAGATCCACCGGTGGATCGGTATCGCATAGCGTGACCGTACCACCGAAACCGGCCGAAACCGCCTGATTCACCGTGAGGCCGATGGCGGAGGTATCATTCGTGCAAGGCGCGGTGCCGTAAACAACATAGATCAGCGCGTAGGTGCCAGCGGTGGTCGGCGAGGTCACAAGCGGGTTGGTCCCATCCCAGAAAAGCCCTGTGAGATCGCCTCCAACAACGAAGTTGAACAGGTTCTGCGGATCGTCCGAACAGGTCGATTCCGCATTGTCCTGGCCAGCGTTCGCCGGGTCGACCAGCGTGATGCATACCTGTGAGCTTTCCGCCGGGCAGCCCACACTACAATTCGCCATGTAGGTATAGCATCCCGCACCGTTCGCGGCCGAATCGAACTGCCCATTGAAAGGCACGCCATTGGGCGTGGTCCATGTGCCGCAGGTATCCGGCGCACCCCCGAGCAGATCCAGCAGATCGTAAATGCCGGTGTTCTTGCATAGCGCGACCGTGGCATCGCTACCGGCATCATTGCCGGACGAGATCGTAATGTCCACGCCGTTATCCGCGCTGATGGTGGCAGGTGCGCTTCCAGTGATCCTGATCCGATAGCCCGTGCCGGCCGCTTGCCCAATGGGAATGGTACAATTGAACGGTATAGCAGTGGTCGCCACCACACTACCGATCACCACGGGCGCAGTGAAACTTCCCGATGCGTCGGACAATTCCGCAGCGAAGACATTACCGGGCCCCCAACTACCTGTGATCGTGTAGGGAACGCTGATGATCGATCCTGCACAGACCGCGAGTGGGGAAACAGTGCCGATCGCGATGTCGTTCGGTGCGGTACCTGCAGCGCTCAGGATCAACTCATCCACGGCGAAGCCAGGATCGGCCGCACCTAGCAACGATGTACCGTTCACGAAGCGGAGGCCGAAACGCAACGTGGGCTGGTTATCAAAAGCCGCCATGGTGATGGTCTGCTGGACCCAGTTCGTCTGGTTCCGGTATTGCGAGATCGGGGTGCTGATCAGGTTCCAAGAAGCGCCGCTGTTGGTGCTGTAGTACACCTCACCATAGTTCTGCGTTCCACCGTTGCACAGCCACCAGAACGTGAGCGCAACCCCCGTTTCTCCTGCGGTGCTCACGTCGGTGTTCATCGCGGCGAAATGGTTCCCGGGATCGGTGCAGAACCCGTCAGCCGCGCCGAAGGAGCAACAGAGGATGCCATCGGCCGCCGCCTCGGTGCTGGCCGTGTGCATGTAGTTCCCGTTGGGGGTAGTGATCCCGACCGGCTGCGAGGCCGTGCTCGGCACCGTGAAGGTGAGCGGGAAACCCAAGCACTCCACATCACCGTTGCCGCCTGCGTATACCGCATTGATGAGCCAGGTATTGGCTCCATTGCTGATCGAACCCACGTCCGTGGTGTTCAGCGTGAAGACAGGGGTACTCTCGAAATCCTCAGTGAACAAAACGGTCTGGGCTGAGATGTTCGAGCTGAGAAGGATGGCCAGGGTAGCGTAGCAGGGCTTCATGGGATGGGGCTGGACGGGTAAATTAGGGAACCTTGGGAAGAGAAGAGCCCCGAACTTGCCGGGGCTCTCTCTCGATCGGGGGCGGGATCAACGCACTGCTACCGGAGTTCTGCCTAGGCTCGATCCACTGCTATCGCGCAGTACCAATACATAGACCCCATCCTTCGCCGCACCCAGATCCAGGCGCAAAGTGCGCTGGCCTTGGGGGAACGGAACGTCCAGGATCGTGCGGCCGGTGCCGTCCACAAGTTCGGCGTGCAAGGTGCCGGAAAGATGGTCATCGCGGTCTATGAACAACGCGTCCTGTGCGGGTTGCGGATAGACCCTGAAACCGTTCGGGGGCGTTTCCAACAACCCATCGCCCACGAAATTGAGCGTATCGGAGGTCAATATGCAGGGACCTGCGTAGGTCGCGACAACATGGACGACACCGTTCACTGCCGGGCTGAAAGTCTGAGCGGTTTCACCGGACACCAACACGCCGTCCAAGTACCATTGGTAGGTCAATGCCAATGTGCTCTCCACGGTGTTCCCGCTCTGGATCAGCGATGGCGGGTCCATGGGGCATTTGTCCACGATCTTCTTCACTTGGCCGTTACTCGTGTTGCCCGCATAGATCTCGCCGTTCACATCCTCCGCGATGACGACGTAGCCCTGCGAACCAGAATTCAGCCCCAGTTCATCGATCCAGCCTCCCGAACCATCGGGGCGGATAACCCAGAACTCGCCTGCGCAGTAGTCCGTGTAGATGTAGCGTCCGTACAGATGCGGCCATACCGTGCCGCGGTAGACCCGCCCGCCGATGGAACTGCACCACGTGCCGCCCGTGGCCACGTTCTCATGCGTAGTGACCGGAAATTCATAGTTGGACATGCCTTGGCAACCCTGTGTATTGAAAGGGGTATCGCCCTCATAGCACCGCCACCCGAAATTGGGGCCACTGTTGTCGCCGGCAGGCCAGAAGTCCACTTCTTCCCAGGCGTTCTGTCCCACATCGCCGATCCAAAGATCGCCCGTTAGGGCATCGAAGCCGAAGCGGTAAGGGTTGCGCACGCCGCTCGCCCAGATCTCCGGCAGGGTATCCTGCGCGGATACCCATGGATTGGTGGCCGGTACGGTCCAGGTCGTATCCGGGTCGCTCACATCAAGGCGGATGATATCGCCCAGCGGATCGGTGAGGTCTTGGGCATTGTCTTGTGGATCGCCTCCGCTCCCTCCATCGCCAAAACCCACATACAGGAGGCCGTCCGGCCCAAAATCGAGATCACCACCGTTGTGATTGGTGAAGGGTTGGGGCCAGGTGTACAGGATCTCCTCGCTCGCCGCATCCGCTGAATCCGGATCATTGCTGACCCGGAACCGCGATACCCGACTGGTGCCGGGACCGCTGTCCGCGATGTAGTAGACATAGAAGTAGCCATTGTTCGTGTAATCGGGATCGAACGCGAGACCCAGAAGGCCCTGCTCGCCGCCAATACTGTTCACACTATCCTGGATATCCAGGAACGGATCCACGATCACCTGCATACTGTCACTGATGATACGGATGATCCCCTGCCGCTGCACGGCGAAGAGCCTGCTGTCCCCTGCATGCGTCAGATCGACCACGTTGGACAATCCGTTGGCCCAATTCACCAGCTTCAACTGTACCGGATCCTGTGCCCGCACGCCAAGCACGGTCAGAAGCAACGCTCCCGTCAGGCACTTTCTCATCTTGCTCATGTTCGTTTTCTAAGGGGGGCGAAAATACCGCAGGGGCTTCTTCTTCCGCATACGTTTCGATGGACAACGAGCAACGGTGCCCGTAGCGCCTGGGTGTGTGCGGTGCCAGCGCTGTCGAAGAACGGCCACCATGGTCGGCCTACTTTTGCCGCCCATGTCCCTCGAGCAAGAGATCCAACGGCGTCACACCTTCGCCATCATCAGCCACCCCGACGCGGGCAAGACCACGCTGACAGAGAAATTCCTGCTCTATGGCGGAGCCATACAGACCGCCGGGGCGGTGAAGAGCAACAAGATCCGCAAGGGGGCCACCAGCGATTTCATGGAGATCGAGCGCCAGCGCGGCATTTCGGTGAGCACCAGCGTAATGACCTTCCAGTACGCGGACAAGCTCATCAACCTATTGGACACACCCGGCCACCGTGATTTCGCCGAGGACACCTACCGCACCCTCACAGCTGTGGACAGTGTCATACTGGTTGTGGATTGTGTGAAAGGTGTTGAGGCGCAGACCCGCCGGTTGATGGAGGTATGCCGGATGCGCAACACCCCCGTCATGGTCTTCATAAACAAGCTGGACCTGGAGGGTCGCGATCCGTTCGACCTGTTGGATGAATTGGAGCAGGAACTCGATATCCGGGTGACGCCGTTGAGCTGGCCCATCGGTATCGGCGCCACCTTCCAAGGGGTGTACGATCTGTACGACAAGGACCTTCGGCTCTTTGAGGAAGTGAAGACCAAAGTGGAACGATCCGCGGTGCATATCGATGATCTGAAGGACCCCCGTCTGGACCAGCAGCTTGGAGAGGCCGCAGCGGAGCAGTTGCGTCATGATGTGGAACTTGTAGATGGTGTGTACGGCGCGTTGGACCTGGCCCGGTACCGCTCCGGCTCCACCGCCCCGGTGTTCTTCGGGAGCGCTTTCAATAATTTCGGAGTGAAGGAAGTGCTGGACACTTTCGTGCGCATCGCACCCACACCAGGACCGCGTCCCACAGACCGGGGAGAGGTACGCCCGGAGGACCCGAAATTCAGCGGTTTTGTGTTCAAGATCCACGCGAACCTGGATCCGAACCACCGCGATCGTATCGCGTTCCTTCGGGTGTGCAGCGGACGTTTTGCCCGCAACACCTACTACCATCATGTGCGCTTGGAAAAATCGGTACGCTTCGCCAACCCCACCACCTTCATGGCGGCTACGAAAACGATCGTGGAAGAAGCCTGGCCCGGGGATGTGATCGGCCTCTTCGACACCGGCAACTTCAAGATCGGCGATACCCTCACGGAGGGGGCCGACTTCCAGTTCCGTGGCATACCAGCGTTCTCCCCCGAACTGTTCCGCGAATTGGTGAACAACGATCCCATGCGCAGTAAACAGCTGGAGAAGGGGATCCGCCAACTCACGGATGAAGGTGTGGCGCAACTGTTCACCCAACAACCCGGGAACAAGAAGATAGTGGGCTGTGTGGGCGACCTCCAGTTCGACGTGATCCGCTATCGGCTCGAGCATGAATACAATGCCGTATGCAGCTTCCAATTGATACAGGCCTACAAGGCCTGCTGGCTCACCAGCGAAGATGCGGGAGCGCTCCAGCGGTTCATTCAAATGAAGACGCTGCAGATCGTACAGGACAAGGACGGGAATCCGGTCTTCATGGCCCCCAGTGCCTACATGTTGGACCTGGAGAAACGGAACTTCCCCGAGATCACGTTCCACACCACCAGCGAGTTCAAGACGGCCGTAACCACCTGAAATGAGGAAGGCCGCCCCAAGGCGGCCTTCCTTCTCAGGATCGTTCAGAGCCTTACTTATTGGCCTCCTGCCATTTGGCCAATTGGTCCGGAGTGAGGATGGTGGCTAGTCGCTTCTCCACGTGGTCATCCATGTTCGCGTATTGCGCTGGCATGTCGGCTTCCTTCACTTCCGCAGGCTGCCCCTCGAAGCGTTGCTCAATGGCTTGATGGTAGCGTTCCACTTGCAGATAGGCTTCGTTGACCTGGGCCGTTTGCTCGTCGGTCAACGTCACGGTCTTATGGACCACCGCGGTGCGCTCGGCAGCCTTGGCGGTCATCTGCGGGGTATCGCGCACGGCGACCTGGCTATCCTGTGCGGTAAGAGCCAGTGCGACAAAAACGAAGGAGAGGGTGAGTATGCTCTTGCGCATGTCCTTGGGTGTGAGGTGGTCAAAGATACACTGCCGGGTAGACGAACGAAACCTCGAAGCGTTGCCTTGCCCACACCCTTCCGTGGGATCCCGTCAACGGCCCAATGTTTGCAAAACCGGCGCTTCGCCGTCCCCCGCCCGTCTAATTTTGGCCGCTATGAACCCTGTTCAGGCTTGCTGCCTCCCGCTTCTGTTCTCCTTTGCGACGGCTCTTTCCGCCCAGGACCAACGGCGTCTTGAGTTCCGCCTTACCGGCGCGGAGAACGACACGGTCTACCTGGCCAATTACTACGGCAACCGTCTCTTCTACACCGATACGGCCATGGCCAGCGCGAAGGGAGAGGTCGTCTTCGCCCGGGAAAAGGGGTACAAGGCAGGGGTATACGCCGTGGTGGTGGACGGCCCCAAGTACTTCGAATTCATCGTGAACGAACCCGTGGTCCGCTTGGAAACGAAGACCGCCGACCTGATGGGTGCCATGGTGGTGCAAAAGTCCGATGAGAACACGCTCTTCTTCGACTACATCCGTTTCCTGAACGCACGGAAGAAGGAGGGCGATAGTTTACGCACGGTGATGGACCGCATCACTGACCCCATCGCCAAGGGCCCTGCGAAAGCCCGTCTAGAACAACTGGATGGCGAAGTGAAGAAGTACCAAGCCGATCTGGTGACCGCTCACCCACAGAGCTTGGTGACCATCATCGTGCGAATGAGCATGCCCGTGGAACTGGAGAAACCACGCCTTGCGAACGGAAAGGTGGATAGCGTCGCGGCCTACTATCAGTACCGTGCCCACTTCTGGGACCACGTGGACCTTTCCGACGAGCGGATCTTGAACATGCCCGTGTTCCAGAACAAGTTCGAAGAGTACATAGGGACCGTCGTTCCGCAGATCCCGGACACGATCAATGCCCTGGCGGACGATCTGGTCGGTAAACTGGGGCCCAGCAAGGAACTCTTCCGCTTCGTGGTACATGGCATCACGTACAAGTACGAGACCAGCGACATCATGGGTATGGACGCCGTGTTCGTCCATATGGCGCAGACCTATTACTGTCCCAAGGCAGGAGCCGAAAGCAAGGCCTTCTGGATGAGCCAGGAGAAACTCGACAAACTTTGCGAACGTGCCCGCAAGAACGCCCCGATCATCATCGGCGCAAAAGCCCAGGAGATCGTTCTCACGGATACGACCGAAACCAATTGGATCAGCTCGCACAAGCTCACGAACGACTACCTACTGGTGGTTTTCTGGGATCCTCACTGCGGACATTGCAAAAAGGAACTTCCCGCCATTTATTCGGCCTACCGGGATACGTTACGCCCAATGGGCATCGAGGTCATGGCCGTGGCCAAAGCCACCGATAGCACCTTGTTCAAGGATTGGAAAGCGTTCATCCGTGAGCACAAGCTGGATTGGGTGAACGTGGGCCTCACCCCCACCGTGTACGCCGAGGCCAAGGCCGACCCGCTGAAGTACATTCCGAAGTTCACCACCCTTCAAAGCCTCAATTACGCGGATACCTGGGATGTTTACGCCACGCCGAAATTCTTCCTCTTGGGTCCCGACCGGAAGATCGTGGGTAAACAACTCAACCCCAAGCAAGTGGCCGATCTAGTGGAACGGTTGCGTGAGCGGAACGCCACCCCCAAACCCTGACCGGGCTATTCGCCCTCGGTACCGTTGGTCCAGATCATCTCTGTTATGCTCTGGCCATTGCGGAAGTAGAAGGTTCCCCACTTGGCGATCACCTTGCTGTATTCGTCCGCTTTGTTGCCATCTACCACGACACGTCGAACGATCACTTTGTTGCCCTCGGTGTAGCTCTCTTCCGTGACCCCCTGGGGGTATTCGGTGGCGAGTTTCGAGCGATTGTAGTCCGTGAAATCCTTCGGCTCGTTCAGCGATGTGTTCGAAATGCGTTCCTGCGCGGCCAGCCGCTGATCGGTGGACCGCTGCGCGAGCTGCGCATCCCGGCGCTGCAGAACATCCTTCGTTTCTACGACCTGCTCTTGATTGCCCCGCGCGAACTCGTTACCGCGCGACTTCATGGCCTCCTGATCCTCGCTCACAGCCACTACCTCAGAGCGCGCCTGGGAATTGCGCGCCAGACCCTGCTGGCTGTCCCGGGCCAGCTTGTCCCGCACCTGTTCGGCCTCCGTGAGTTGTTCTTGCACTTGCTGTGAACGCCGGTCCTCCCAGGTCCTGCTCGCATCAGCGAATTGATCACGCAACGCATCCCCGGACGCTTGGCTCGCACCGCGGAGTTGGGAAGACCGGGCTTGGCGTTGGCGATCGGTCTCGGCCAGTTCATCCTGATAGGCCTTCAGCTTTTCAGCGTTCTCGATCCGTAGCGCATCGCTGCCATGATAAAGCTCGTCGGTACTTTCCACGATGCGCTGCTTGCCGGCCACGTTCTCCTCCATGCGTTTCCAGGCTTCACCCTGGTTGGCCACTTCCTCTTCAGTGAGATCGCGGCGCAGTTTCTTGATCCGTTCGTACTTCTCCGCCTCTTCCCGAGCCTTCGCCTCACGCATGAAACGTTCCGCTTCCTCCTCCTTGCGGATGTCGATCGTACTGCTTGGCTTCTTGAGCACCACGGGTTTCGGTTCTTCCTTCTTCGCAGCGAGTTCCGCTTCGCGGCGAAGGCGCTCCGCCTCTTCGGCCATTAAGCGATCGATCTCGGTGATGCGTTCGGCGGGGTAAGTTTCATCCGGTTTGATGTCCAGCGCCTGGGCGTATAGACCACGGGCTTCGGGATAGCTCTTGGCGGTGAAGGCGAGGTCCGCCTCGGTGATGGTCTTGCGGTAACGCTCAGCCAATGAGCGCGAATCCTCGGTACGCCGACGCTCCTCCTCGGCGGCAAGGCGCGCGGCCTCGGCGTCGGCCGCTTCCTTGCGCTTGCGCTCTTCATCCAGCCGCCGCTTTTCCTCCGCCAAACGATCGGCTTCGGACATCTCCTTGGCCCGATCGGCGAGCAGTTGCTCGATGGCCGCCAGACGGTCCTTCGGGTACTGCTCCTCCGGCTTTACAGTGAGCGCCTCGGTGTACTTGTCACGGGACCTATCGAACTCCTCACCGTCAAAGGCCATGTCCGCAGCGGCGATAAGGTCGCGATAGCGACGTTCGACCGCTTCGGCTTCGGCCTTGAGGCGATCGCGCTCCGCAGCATCCCGGTCGGCGGCCGCTCTTTCCGCCGCAGCGCGCTCGGCAGCTAGACGGTCGGCTTCAGCTTGGGCCGCCATATCACCCAGGAGTTTTCCGATCTCGGCGATCCTGTCTTTGGGGTACTGCTCATCCGCCTTTACGCCGAGCGCGTCCGTGTAGGCCGTGCGGGCGTCCTCATACTTGCTCGCTGTGAAGGCCTTGTCCGCCTTTAGGATCAAAGCCTGGTAACGGGCTTCGAGCTCCTGCTTCTCACGCTCCAACCGTTCTTTCTCCGCTTTGTCCTTTGCCGCCGCGTCCATGCGGCCCTCTATGTCGGCGATACGCGCGGCGGGATGCGCTTCCCCCGGTTTCAGGGTCAGCGCATCCTTGTAATCGTTCAACGCGGGCGACCATTTTTCGGTGTCATAGGCTTTGTCGGCACGGGCGATCAGGTCGTTGTACTTCGCGTCGAGCTCGGCCCGCTTGCGCTCCTCTTCCGCCTTGCGCGCCAGTTCTGCCAGCGCAGCGTCGATCTCCACGATCCGGTCCTTGGGATAGCGCTCTTCCACCTTGACCGAAGCGGCCTCGGAATATTTCGCGCGTGCCGTCTGGTAGTCCTTCTTTTCCAACAACGCGTCCGCGGCGTCGATCAATGCGTTGTACTTCGCCTCAAGCTCCTGGCGCTTGCGCTCCTCTTCGGCCTTGGCGGCCAGTTCGGCGATGCGCCGATCGATGGCCCCAAGCTGGTCCTTGGGATACTTCTCGGTCGGCTTCAGACCGATGGCCTCATTGTATTTCGACCTGGCCTCGTCGAACTTGTCGCCTTGGAAGGCCGCGTCGGCAGCGGCGATGACCGCCTGGTACTTCTCATTGAGCTCCCTCTGCTTGCGCTCCTCTTCTTCCTTAGCCGCTAGCTCCGCCAACTTCTTGTCGATGGCTACGAGTTGGTCCTTGGGGTATTTCTCGTCCTTCTTGAGAGCGATGGCCTCATTGTAACCGGCCTTCGCATCATCGTACTTGGCCGCATTGAAGGCCGCGTCCGCAGCTGCGATGGCCGCGTCGTATTTCGCTTGCAACTCCCTGGCGAGTTTCTCTTCCTCGGCTTTCTTGGCGAGTTCGGCGAGCTTGGCTTCAATGGCGGTAAGCTGGTCCTGGGGGTACTTCTCCTCCGGTTTGAGGCCCAGGGCTTCGGTGTATTTGGTCTTGGCCTGGTCGTAGTTGGCCGCTTTGAAGGCAGCGTCGGCGGCAGCGATCACAGCGGTGTACTGCGCGTCCAGTTCCTTCTTCTTCTTGTCCTCCTCGGCCTTCTTCGCCAGGTCGGCGAGCTTGGCGTCGATAGCGGCCAATTGGTCCTTCGGGTACTTCTCCTGGGGCTTAAGGCCGATGGCCTCCGTGTAGCGCGCCTTGGCATCGTCGTATTTCTCGCCTTTGAAGGCGGCATCCCCCGCCTTGATCGCAGCATCGTACTTCTCCGCGAGTTCCTTCGCCAACCGTTCCTCTTCGGCCTTCTTCGCCAGGTCGGCTAGAAGTACATCGATCTCTTTCACCTTCTGCTTCGGGTAGGCCTCCTCCTCCTTCACGCCGAGCGCGGCGTTGTACTTGCCCTTGGCGTTCTCATACTCCTTCTTGGCAAAGAGCGCATCGGCTTCCTTGATGAAGGCCGCGTACTCGGCTTCGCGCTTCTTGCTCCCCTCCTGATCGGTCAGGCGCATTTGCGCATCGCTCAGTTTCGCGGTCGCCACGGGATCACCTGCCTTCAAGCCCAACGCCCCGGTGAAGGATTCGACGGCCTTTTTGAAGTCGGCCGCTGTCATGGCGGCATCGCCAGCGGCCATCAGCTTGGCAAAGTCGGCGTCCGCACCTGCTTCGCGGCGCTTCTTGTCCTCGTACTCTTTCATCAACCGCGCGATCTCGCTGCGGATCTGTTCCGTGTACTGCAGATCCCAGGTGACCTCGCTGCTCGTCGGATCGAACTTAGCCTTGCCGATCGGCTGCTGCAACACGCTGAAGTCTATGCCAGGCAGCTCGGAAAAGAGGGTCATCTCAATGTTCATCCCGTGGCCGCCCACCCGTTCTTCCTCGGGGATGTTCCGGGTGTCGATCGTGATGTTCTTGCTCACGATCCCCGTCTTCACATACATGATCTTGTAGTCCGCCCCGTAGTCCAGGTTGAATTCGTATTTGCCGCTCGCGTTGGTGACCACCTCGGTGAGCTTCGCACCGTTCTTGTAAACGGCCACGGCCACCCCGTCCAGCTTCTTTGCGCTGGTGTAATCCTTCACCGTGCCGTAGACATAGACGTTGTCCACCTGGGCGGAAAGACCGCTCGCAAACCCGATGAACAGGGCACACAGCAGTATCTGCCAGCCCCTAACTTGCCTCCCGCGTCCTAGCTGCATTGTCCGGCTCATTCTCTCCCGTGAAAGACCTCGCAAAGTACGACTTCCGGCCCCAGCAGGTTGCGCACCGGGGCGTGTTCCCATCCACACCGCGCCGTGCATAGCATTTGGGAACAGCGCAGTTTCCTCGCCCGGCCGGACCTGGCCGTGGTCGGTGCCGGCCTGGTGGGGCTCTTCGCAGCGTTGCACGCCAAGCGGCTCCATCCGGGATGGAAAGTAGTGGTGCTGGAGCGCGGACCCCATCCCAGCGGTGCGAGTGTCCGCAATGCGGGATTCGCCTGTTTCGGAAGCCCCAGTGAGTTGCTCGCCGATATCGCCGCCGAAGGAGAGGCCACCGCCCTGCGCCGGGTGGAAGAACGCTGGAAAGGTCTGTTGGAACTGCGCGCCGAGTTGGGCGACGCGGCCATAGGCTTCGAACCGAGCGGTGGGCATGAGATATACGGGGTGAACGACCCGCTGTACAACCAGGTCGCCGAAGGGTTCGATCGGCTGAACGTCTTGCTGGCCGATATCACCGGTCCTGGAACCTACCGCTGGCTGCCCGACGGACCCGCCCGTTTCGGCTTGGCGCTCACCTCCCACATCGTGCGTACCGACCTGGAAGGCCCCGTGGACACTGGCCGCCTGATGCGCAGCCTGCTTGCGAAGGTGAGCGAAGCGGGGGTGGAAATGCATTTCGGACAGGACGTGCAGCGGTTGGAGAACGCCGACGACGGCGTGGACCTTGTGCTCGCCAACGGCCACACCCTTAACGCCCGGCAAGTTCTGGTGGCCACGAACGGGTATGCGCGCCAGCTACTGCCCGCGCTCGACATTGAACCCGCCCGCGGACAAGTGCTTCTTACTGAGCCCGTTCCCGGTCTTAAGCTCAAGGGTACGTTCCATGCCAACGAGGGCTATTTCTACTTCCGCGACTATGAGGGACGGGTGCTCCTGGGCGGCGGAAGGCATTTGGACAAAGCGGGCGAGAGAACCTGGGACGATGGCACCACACCATTGATCATGGGATCGCTGGAGGATCTGCTGCGCACCACCATCCTACCGGACCAGAACGTAGCGATCGTGCACCGCTGGAGCGGCGTGATGGGCTTCCGGGCCAAAGGCAAGGAGCCCTTAGTAGCCCGCGTGGCGCCGAACGTACTTGTAGCCGCTGGGCTGAGCGGCATGGGCGTGGCGATCGGGGTGCGGGTGGCTAGAAGGGCGGTAGGGCTTATTGTACATCCGTGAGCTTCGCGCCCTCACCTAGTTAAAAAGGGCCGCTCGCGCGACCCTTCAGAGCCTCCCGCCGGATTTGAACCGGCGACCTGCTCATTACGAATGAGCTGCTCTACCGCTGAGCTAGGGAGGCTAATGGCCCCCCGACCGGGTCGGGGGGCCGCAAATGTAGGAGCTTGATCCGCTCCGATGCTTCGGGTCTATCGCTTCACGATCCGTGCAGCGGGCAGGCTAGGAACTTGCACGCTGTACACACCAGGTTCCAAGGCGCTGAGGTCGAGTTGCACGGTGTTGCTCGCCGCTATGATGCTCAGTACCTCACGGCCTGCGGCATCCAACACGCGCACCGGGCCAGCGCTGCGCAAGGGCATGCTGACGGTGACGCGATCGCTGGCCGGGACAGGGAAGACCGTGAGCGCGCTTTGTTGTGCGAGTTCAGGCGTGGCGGTGCTGGTGCGCACATCCAGGCAGAGCCGACCCGCACTGACACCAATGGCGGTGCTGCTGAGTTCGGTGCCGTCATGGTCGAGCACATGCAGGGTGCCGCTGCTGACGAAGTCCGTGGTGGTGGCATACATCACATTGTTCAGCGGGTCGTTGAGCAGGCTGTACGGGAAGAGCGTGGTGGCAAGGGTATCCAGGATATTCTCCGTGGTGATGTCATAGCGGGCCATGCGGCTCAGCGCGTATTCGTTGTAGACCACCTTGTCCGCAACCAGTTCGCTGGCACCGCAACCGGAGTTCTCGGTGATGTCCTCCGTGAAGGCGAAAGCTCCAGTCGTGGTGACCTTGCTGATGGCGCTGCCGCTGAAATCCTTGTTGCAGAGCACGTAGAGGTCCTGGCCGGCGACCATGATGTTCTCCGGGTTGATGCCGTTCGCGCCCAAGTCCACTTCGTTCTCGTAGGTGCCGCTTGGCAGGTCCACAATGCCCAAGCGCCCGACCATGTTGCCGAAATCGAAGGCATTCCCTACAGCGAGGTAGGCCTTGTCCCCCACTACTTCTACATCCTCAGCGCTGTAGAGCAGACCATCGGCCGGGTCGATGCTATAGAGCAGATCGAGGTTGGCTACGTCGCGCGCTTCGAAGTAGTGGTCCAATCCACCCAACTCGCCGCGCGTGATGAGGACTTGATCGTTCCACAGGGCGATCTTGCGAATGCCCGGAACAGTGGCTTGATCCAGCAAGACATAGGTATCGGCGTCGTACTTCAGCAGCGCGCCATCGGCAGCCACGTAGACGGCACCGTTGGCCAGGTCCACATCGCTGGCGAACCGCTGGCCGGTGATGGTGGCGACTGTCTGGTAGATGCCCGTGGCGGGGTCGTAGCTACCGAGGCTGACGGGGACCTCCTGGGTTTGCGTGTTCATGTTGTAGTAGCCCTCGTTGAGCACGAACACCTGATGCACGTAGGATTGGGCGGTGGCCTGTGCCACCAAGCCGCAGGTAGCGGCGAAGAGAATAGAACGGTACATGGGAGAGAGGTTATTTGTGCCGCGTTCACCGCGCGGCGGTTTCGTGAAACCTTCGGGCAAAGGGATGGCCTACCGCAAGCCATCATGCCCTTTTCCCGAAGGCCGATACTTCGTTGCGTGACGGCAGGTCTTCTGGCTCATCCCTATCCACCGCGCCTTCCCATCCCGACGGATCGGGGCAGTGGCTTCTGCGGTGGCGTTGAGGATCTACAGCTGCGGGAACAGCTCCCGGGTTGGACGGGATTCCCTTTTCATTCCCGACAGGTCGGGAAACCTTCACGCAGCGCCAAATGTAGCAGGCTATCTTGGCCGGGCATGACCGCGCCGGAATATGATCTGCGACCGTTGGATCTTTCCACGGAAGGACTGGCGAAGGTGACCGCCTTGCTGCGCCTGGTTTTCCCGCATGCGGCCCACTATTCCGAAGCCCTGTTGCGTTGGCAATATGTGGATAACCCGGATGGCCCTGCGGTAGGCTACAACGCCTGGGCCGACAAGGAACTAGCCGCGCACTATGTCACGATCCCGATGCGCGCCCAAGTGGACGGGCGCGAAGAGCGCGGCTTGCTCTCGTTGAACACGGCCACGGCGCCGACGCATCAGGGCAAAGGGCTCTTCACCCGGTTGGCGGAAGCCACCTACCGCACTGGAGCAGAGCAGGGCTTCGGCTTTGTGGTGGGCGTCGCCAACGCGAACAGCACACACGGCTTTACGAAGAAGCTGGGCTTCCAATTGGTGTCGCCTTTACGCGCGATGGTCGGGATAGGATCTCTTCCGCTGCGGCCGGATGATGGCAATGTCCAGTTCGCGCCCATGCACAGCGAAGCGAAGCTGCGCTGGCGCACCGCGCATCCAGCGCACACGTACACGTTGGCGGCCGAGCCTGGTAAGTGGTCGATCCTGAGCCCGAAAAAGATGAAAGGCGCTCGCTTCTTGCTGGCTGCGGGGTTGGGTGATGCACCGCATCTTCTCCTACAGAAGGAGAACCCTCCCGCGCTGAAGGCTTGGATCGGTCTTGATCCCTTGATGGCCTGGACCACTTCCGCCTACCTGAACGTGCCCATGCGCTTGCGTCCTTCGCCGCTCAACATGATCTTCAAAGACCTCAGCGGTGCAGGTCGCAAGCTGAATGCCAGCAAAGTGCGCATGGAGGCGATCGACTTCGATGTGCTCTGACCCCGCACTGCGTGGATCGATCGAACGGTGACGAAAATAAGGGCTGGCAGTGCAAGGATGCGAACCATTCCGTTGACATGTTGTTTACAACCCATCGAAGAGCACCTACATTTGGCGCCTTCCGAACGGAACACATGGAGCTATCGACCAAAGCAGAGCACGAGATGGAGCAGAACGAGCGGTCGTACACGGTGTACAAGAACGAGGATCGGTTCAGCTTCTGCCCCCATGAGGACCTGAACCTTCCCAAGTCGTATGAGGAGGTGCTGGCTCGTTTCAAGCGTCTACAAGGCGACAAGGCCTGGGAGGTGTTGAACTGACCCTGACCCCTACCCGCTCGCAAAGCGCCCCGCCCTTTCGGCAGGGCGCTTTGCTTTTCTCCCGTCCGCGGGTTTACCTTCAACTCGTTCTTTTCCGTGCTACCCCTAACCCCCAACGAGCCATGAACACCTTCGATGCGAAACACATCAAGAACGTGGCCCTCCTGGGCAGCCATGGTGCAGGCAAGACGACGCTTGCGGAGACCATGCTGTTCGAGGCGGGCTTGATCACACGCCGAGGACGTGTGGAGGATGGCAATACCGTGAGCGACCATACCGACCTCGAACATGAACGGGGGGGCTCGGTGTACGCTGCATGCATGCACACCGAATGGCGCAACTTCAAGATCAACATCATCGATACCCCTGGTCTCGACGACCTGGTGGGGGAAACGATCCCGGCGTTGCGCATCGCGGACACCTGCCTTTTGCTGCTGAACGCCCACCACGGTGTGGAGGTGGGCACCGATCTGGTGTGGGAGCAAATGCAGCGCTTCGACCGGCCAGTGCTCATCGGTATCAATCAACTGGACCATGCGAACGCCGACTTCGACGCCACCTTGGCCCAAGCACAGGATCATTTCGGATCTGCCGTGACCGTTATGCAATACCCGGCCGAGCAAGGTGAAGGGTTCCATCGCATCATCGATCTGTTGAAGATGACGATGTACGTGTTCAAGGACGCTGGCGGAAAACCGGAGAAGCAGCCCATCCCGGACAGCGAAAAGGAGCGCGCCGATGCGCTGCACAAAGTGCTCGTCGAGAAGGCCGCCGAGAACGATGAGACGTTGATGGAGCACTACTTCGAGAAGGGCGAGCTCGACGAGGACGAAATGCGCCTGGGCCTGAAGCTGGGCATGATGAAGCGCACCGTGTTCCCGGTCTTCTGCCTGAGCGCCTTGCGCAACATGGGCAGCGGGCGCCTGATGGGCTTCATCGACAATGTGGCGCCGAGCGCAGTGGAAATGCCACCCTCCCCGCTCGCTGACGGCCGCGAACTGCCTTGCCGCGCGGACGGTCCGCCGGTTCTCTTCACCTTCAAGACCATCCTCGAGCCCCGCACGGGCTGGATCACGCTGTTCAAGGTGATGAGCGGCGAGGTGAAGGCCGGCACCGACCTGATGAACGACAATACAGGCGCCAGCGAACGGATCGGGCAATTGTTCATCGTGGAGGGCAAGGAGCGCAAACCGGTGGACAGTCTCGCGGCCGGTGATATCGGCGCCACGCTGAAGTTAAAGGACACGGCGACCGCGCACACCCTTCATGCTCCGAACCAGGCCGTACGCTTGGTGCCGATCGAATTCCCCGCACCACGCTTGCGTGTTACCGTTCGTGCCAAAGACGGTAAGCTGGAAGAAAAGCTTCATGCGGCCTTGTTGGAAATGCACAAAGAGGACCCGACCGTAGTGCTCGAATACCTCCGCGAAAGCGCCGAACAGGTGCTGGGTGTTCAAGGCGAGTTGCACTTGAACCTGGTGAAGTGGAAGCTCGATCATCATTATAAGGTGGAAGCTGAGTTCGGATCACCCAAAGTCCCCTACCGGGAAACGATCCGTCGCTCGGCTGAGGCCTCCTACCGCCACAAGAAGCAGACGGGCGGAGCTGGGCAGTTCGGCGAGGTCCATCTTCGGATAGAGCCCTACACGGAAGGAATGCCCGAGCCGACCGGCGTCAGCTTGCGGGGTAAGGAGATCCATCCCCTGCCCACAGGCGGCTCCCTGGTTTTCTACAATTGCATCGTCGGCGGCGTGATCGACAACAAGTTCATGCCGAGCATTCTGAAGGGCATCATGGAGAAGATGGACAAAGGACCGTTGACGGGCTCGCCTGCACGCGACATCCGTGTGATGGTGTACGATGGCAAGATGCATCCGGTGGACAGCAACGACATCAGCTTCAAGATCGCCGGCCTGATGGCCTTCAAGGACGCGTTCACCCAGGCCGACCCGCTGCTCATGGAGCCGATCCACGAGATCGCGGTGCGCGTACCCGAGGACTTGATGGGCGATGTGATGACCGATCTGCAAGGTCGGCGGAGCGTGATCATGGGTGTAGAGTCGGAAGGCCGTTCGCAAGTGATCCGCGCGCACACTCCGCTCGCCGAACTGGACCGCTACAGCACCACCTTGCGCAGCCTTACCCAAGGTCGAGGCACCTACACGGAGGCCTTCCATGCTTACCAGCCCGTGCCCCAAGATCTCCAGCATCGTTTGATCGGACAGCACAAGGAAGAGGCCGTGGAAGCCTGAAGGTGAGAACTTGACAGTGCGCGAAGGCCCGGCGATACCGGGCTTTCGCATTTGGTCCCTGAAGGGATCCTGCCAACTTTGTGGACCCAAGCAAACCCTTCGCATGGCAGTGGAAAAGGTGGATGTGATCGTGATCGGCGCAGGACCGAGCGGATGTGTGGCGGCCGCGCACCTGGCCCGACAAGGCCGCAAGGTGCTTGTGCTGGAAAAGCAGGTCTTTCCACGCCTGGTGGTCGGAGAAAGCCTTCTACCGCGCAGCATGGCGCATTGGGAGGAGACCGGCCTTTTGCCAGCGCTCGAAGCACAGAACTATGCCCCGAAATTGGGCGCGCGTTTCGTACGCGGTGCAGAACTCATCGACCTCCGTTTCGGTGAGAACTTCACGCAAGGGTGGACCCGCACCTGGCAGGCGCCACGAGCCCATTTCGACAAGACCGCAGCCGATGCCACAGCCGCCCAGGGTGTGGATATCCGCTATGGCATTAGCGCGGAACGCGTCGATCTCGAAGCTGACGATGGTGTGATCGTTCAAGCCCGGGACGGCCACGGGGACCACTCCTTCCAAGCCCGATACCTCATCGACAGCAGCGGTTACGGAGGCACCCTGGTGAAATTGCTCGGGCTGCGCGACGACAAATGGCCGAACCCGCGCATGGCCGCATACACCCACGTTCGGGAACGTGACCGCGACAGTTGGAAAGAAGCCATGCAGATCACGTTCGAAGTGATGGCCGTTGATCTTTGGTTCTGGGTGATCCCCTTCTCGGATGGTACCACCTCGGTCGGCTTCGTGGGCGATCCACGCCACTTCGATCCGTTCACGCCAGGTCGACCCGTCGCCGAAGCTTTCGCTGAAATGGTCCTGCGCTCCGAGAATTTCCGGGAACGGTTCCAGGATCAGACCCCGCTTTGGGAGCCGCATGTGATCCGCGACTACAGCCACTACAACGAGAGATTGTACGGCCGCAATTACGTGCTCACGGGCAACTGCGCCGGATTCCTGGACCCTGTGTTCTCGAGCGGCGTGATGCTCGCCACGGAGAGCGGCCTGCTGGCGGCCAAGCTGGTGGAACGGATCCTACAGGGTGGTGCGGTGGACTGGGAGACCGAGTACAGCGATCACATCCGTCACGGTGCGGCGGTGTTCCGCAGCTACATCGAAGGTTGGTACAACGGCGATCTGCAGACCATTTTCTTCAATCCGACCATGGAACCACGCATCAAGGAGCAGATCATTTCCGTGCTGGCAGGCTATGTGTGGGACATGCAGAACCCGTTCGTGAGACGGCATGACCGCATCCTTTCCCAATTGGCATCGCTGGTGCGCGCGGGCAATGGTGCGGCCATTGAAGCGCAGTGAGCCCATTTAGTTCTTCTCCCGTTTTCCCTTGGGCACCGGTGCCGGGGCCGCGACCTCTTTCTTATCGTTGGATGGATCCATGTCCGCCAGGCGTCCGGCGCTGAACAGTTCAGCGCTGTTCCAAATACCGGGCACCCGAAGTGTAAAGGTGGGTTCCGGCCATGACCACGACCGTGCGCTCGTGAACGGATAGGATTCGCTACCGGTCGGCTTCGCCCCACGCATCAGCGAAAGCGGAATGTGTACCACCGCGCTCGCCCCCCCCGTGTTCGCGAGCCGCACATCCACTGGCATCAGCATACCACCCAACCGCCGAACGCGCACTTGCGTGCTATCGCCTATGTCGAAGATCGTATCAATGGCGTAGTCCGTTACGCGGACGGTGTTGATCCACTCATCGAAGTACCAATCCAGCTCCAGGCCGCTCGCCTTTTCCATGCTGCGCTCCAGATCCACAGGCATCGGGTGTTTGAACCGGCAAGCATCGAAGTACCGCAAGAGACCTTGCCGCATGGTGGTTTCACCGATCACGTACCCGAGTTGCTGAAGGAACATTTCGCCCTTGCTGTAGGCCGTGATCCCATAAGCGCGATTGGTCTCGAAATGATCGCCGTGGACGCTCATGGGTTCGTGTTCCGGCATCGCCATCAGCGCGCGATACCCTTCATATGCGCTGGCGTGAGGATCCGCCGTGCCGCCAAATAGGTGCTGCATCACTTTCGACCCTGCATATTCCGTGAACCCTTCGTCCATCCAGGGGAAATGACCCTCGTCGCTCGCCAGCACACCATAGTACCAGCTATGCACGCTCTCATGCACGCTCACGCCTACCAAACTGCCCAGCTTCCGCTTACCGGTGATCAGGGTAAGCATGGGGTACTCCATACCACCGTCCCCGCCTTGCGCGATCGTATACTCCGGCCAGGGGTAGCGGCCGAACTGCTCGGACATGAACTGAAAGGACCGCACCATGTGCGCCGGTAGTTGTTCCCATTCAGCGCGAAGTTCCGGGGTGTCCTGAAAGAAGAAGCGCAACAAGGGACCGTTGGGGACCTGCGCGGTGATCTGGGTGAATTCCGGATCGGCGACCCAGGCCACGTCATGCACGCTATCCGCTTTGAAGTGCCATTGAGCGTGGCCGTCGCCCCCTCGCACGGGAGCCGGTTCGGGCGCATACCCATGTCCGACCTCCTCGGGGTTCTGCAATACGCCGGTAGCCGCAACGGTGTACGCACTGTCAAGTGAGATCTCCACGTCATAGTTGCCCCATTCCCCGTAGAACTCACGACCCACATAGGGCTCGGCATGCCACCCACGCGCATCGTACGCGGCCACCTTTGGATACCACTGGGTCATGCTATAGGCCACCCCTTCCGCATTATTGCGCCCCGATCGCCGAACCTGTACAGGCACTTGGCCACTGAACCGTAATTCGACCTCACCTGTGCTACCCGGAGGAATGGCGCTGGCCAATCGAGCGCGCAGAACCGTTCCCAAATGCTCCAACCGCGCGGCCTTCCCGGCTTGTGTCATGCTGCCAACGCGCAGTTCGCCTTGCTCCTCCGGCGCGAGCGCCGCGATCCGTGAGCCCACCCGTGGATCCGGGTCCGCGATGGTGCGCGATCGCACGTCCATTTCGCTGCCCGGCCTGAACGCGTTGAAATAAAGGTGGAACCAGAGTTCCTGGATGGTGTCCGGACTGTTGTTGGTGTACCGTAACCGCTCGGTCCCTGCGAAACGATGGGTCCGAACGTCCAGGTCCACCGTCAGCGCTACTTGGATCCACTGCTGCCAGCGGTCGCATTGGCACATGGTGGGAGAAGTAGAAAGGAAGGCGGCAGCGGAAACGGCCAGGTAACACGAACGGGGGAAGCTCATGGGGCAAAGATGGGATCTCGCCCGATGCCCAGTTCTCGTGCCCGGTGATAGCCAGCGCGATCCGGGGCGAACGCTAGGAGCCTGTTTATGATCTCTTCAAATGCGTTCTCCGGCCTCTTTTCCGCCGAGGCGAAGAATAGTCTCGGAGCCCATCATTCAAGAGATCATGAACAGGCTCTCAGGACAGGAGGCGCTGGCGCAACGCGAACTCCAATTGACGGTTCGATTCCAGCAATTGCTGGGTGTAGGCCGTGCGATCCCGTTCCGCGCGAACTTCCGAGAAGGCCGCGTTGACAAGATGGCGCACCTGGTCCGGGTCCCATGGCTTGGTGATGTAGTTGATGACCCCTCCCTGATTGATGGCATCGACCAGCGCCTGCAGATCGGAATAGCCCGTAAGGAGCATCCGACGCACCTGCGGAAAGTGCTCGCGCACCAGCCTCAGCAACTCGCTACCGGGGGTGCCTGGCATGCGTTGATCGGTGATCAGTACATCCACCCCCCGGTTGGAGAGGAAAAGCCAAGCTTCCTCCATTCCCGAGGCGGTCATCACATCGAACTCCTTCCGGAAGGCAGCATGGAACGCCTGGCGGTTGCCTGCGTCGTCATCCACGAACAGGACCCGGGGGATATCGGTGCGGCCGTCGATGTCAAGTATGCGTGCGGACATGGAACTGGCGCTGCGTGTGGGTTGCAACGGACTTTAGCTACGAAAGGAAGGGGCTACGGGTTTCGCATCCGGGTCCGGGATGTTGAGAAATTGTTCATAATCCAACGATTTTTAGCTTTGAGCCGCCAAGCCTTCGTTGGCACTGCTCCGGTACCAATCTCTCTTCAGGAACAATGGACAAGGTGCTCAGCGCGCTTCAGCGTGGGGTAACGGGGGATGTGCGCCAGCACACGCCGCTCTTCTTCCGCCTAGGCCGTCCGGAGGACCGCGCGGCTTTGGCGGGCCTCCTAGCAGTAGGTCCGTATATCCAGGTCCACGATACACTGCAGAGCCAACTGACCGAACTGGCCCGGACGCTGGATCCTTCCCAGCGGTTCACCAAGGAAAGTCTGCGGGAGGCTGCCCTGGCCCAATTGGGCGGGACCGCCTCTGAGGAATACGGCGTATGGGTCTACTACCCATGGAGCCAACGCTTGGTGCATCTGCTGGACGAGCAGGAATTCATCCGTGTGCGCACGGACCGGAACCGCAACAAGATCACAAGGGACGAACAGGACACCCTAGCCACCAAACGGATCGGCGTGATCGGGCTCTCGGTGGGGCAATCGGTCTGTCTCACCATGGCCTTGGAGCGAAGCTTCGGGGAGCTGCGCATCGCCGACCACGATCATCTGGACCTGAGCAACCTGAACCGCCTCCGCAGTGGGGTGCATCAACTCGGCTTGGCCAAAACAGTGAACGTGGCCCAGGAGATCGCGGAGATCGACCCCTTTCTCCGTGTGACCTGCTTCCATGAAGGGATCACCGCCGACAACATCGACGGTTTCCTGACCCAAGGCGGAAGGCTCGATGTGTTGGTGGAGGAATGCGATAGTGTGGACATCAAGATCCTCGCTCGCCAGCGCGCCAAAGCGCACGGAATACCCGTGGTGATGGATACCAGCGACCGGGGTATGATCGATGTGGAACGGTTCGACATCGAACCCACGCGGCCGATCATGCATGGATCGGTGGAGCACCTCGACCTGGACCTCGCCTCCAGGGTGCTCACGATGGAGGAGAAGCTTCCGTTCGTGATCCCGATGATGGGCCTCGAGAAGTTGAGCGGTCGCATGAAGGCCAGCATGCTCGAGATCGAGAGCAGCGTGACCACTTGGCCACAGCTCGCAACCAGCGTGGTGATGGGTGGCGCTGCCGTGGGCGACATCTGCCGGAGGATCTTGCTCGATCAACATCAGGAAAGCGGACGTTGGTTCCTTGACCTGGAGGACCTGATCCCCTGCGCGGTCGGAACGAGCGTCGGGCACGCCGCACCTCGCCCGACCCCTGAATCCCTGTCGAGCCTGGAAATGGAGCGTATCAGGGAACGGTGCGTAGAGATCCTCCACACCCCCCAGCCTCTTTCATCGGAGCACGCCAGGGCGATCGCGGAGGCAGGCGCGTTGGCGCCATCCGGTGGCAATGTTCAACCGTGGCGTTTCTATTACGACGGATCGGCCCTATTGCTCTTCCATGATACCGCGATAAGCCATTCGGAACTGGATGGTGCGCACCTGGTGCCGACCATCGGGCTGGGGGCCTGTCTGGAGAATATGCTGCTCAAGGCGCGATCCCTTGGGATCAATGCGCGCACTGACCTCTATCCCTTGAAGGACGAACCGCGTCTGGTGGCCATTTTGGCGGCGGGCCGCCCAGACACCGTGTTACCCGATCCGTTGGCCGGGATGATCGCAGAGCGATGCACGAACCGACGCACGCCTTCCCGGATCCCGATCGCTCCCGCTGACCTGGCAGCATTGGTCGATGCTGGCAACGTCATCTCGGGGTGTGCTGTGCAGGTCCTGACCTCGAAGGATGATCTCGACAGGATCGCGGAGTTGGTGGGGATGGCCGAACGCATTCGAATACTGAACCCGATCGGTCATGAGGAGTTGTTCCACCGCGAGTTGAGGTGGACCAAGGAGGAAGCGCAACGCTCCCGCGACGGCCTTGATCTGGACACTTTTGAAATGAGCCTGGCACAGCGCACGGCGCTGGGCGTGGCCGCCGACAGAGAAGCCATCGCACTGGTGCGGTCATGGAGGGGTGGCATGGGCTTTACGCGCATCTCCGGCGATGTGATCCGAGCATCGAGCGCGGTGGTTCTGATCAGCGGCGTTGACGCCGGATCGAACGGCGCACTTCTTGGCGGACAGTGCATGGAACGCGTATGGCTCGCCGCAACGAGCCTCCAGCTAGCTGTGCATCCCATATCCGCCCCCATCCTTCTCGCGCACCACGTTCGGTTCGGTGGCGGCTATGGACTGAACGAAGTGGAGCAACTCGAGATCCTGGACTGCTTCCAGCGCATGCGACACCTATTTCCCGATCCCGCTGGCGAACCGCTCTTCCTGATGCGCCTCGCACATGCGGATCCGCCTTCCGCGCGTAGCTTGCGCAGGCCTTTGGAGGCGCTGTTCGCTCAACGTGGATCACAAAGCGTTCGACCATGATGGACACACTGCACCTGATGGCTTTCAAAGCCCCCGACAGACCCGACCTGTGCGCTGAATTCCTCCATCAGCACGAGCTGGTCCTCGCAGAGTTGGGGATCCCCCTGGTCGTGAAAGCCGACGGATCATGGATCCATGACCCGTTCTGCTATGTGATCGTGGCCACCCACCCCACGGAGGGAATGGTCGGAGGTATCCGCTTGCAGCTTGATCACAACCCCGAGCGTAGCCTTCCACTGGCAGCTTCCCTGCGCAGCCTCGCGCCGGATATCCACGCTGTGCTGGATCAGTTGCGGCCCTTCGGGAACGGCGAGGTATGTGGACTTTGGAGCGCGAGCCGCTATGCGAACCGCGGGGTCACTGTTCTCTTGAGTTTGGCGGTCACGACGATAGCTCCAATGGTCGGTGCGAATCGGTTGGTCTGTTTCGTTGGCCATCACACCAAACGCCACCCGGAAAGGAACGGGTTCGTTCCGATGGCCGGCATCGGCGATCGCGGCGTGTTCGATTATCCCACTTCGGAGTTCCGGTCCGTTGTTATGGTGAACCCGGATACCATTCTGCTGCCGTATGCGGACCCCAACCACCGGAAAGCGATCTACAGTTTGCGGCTGCGGCCTGACCAAACGCGGGAGGAACAACCGGCCCGCTTGCGACTCGAGGTCCGTTATGATCTGATCGTCGCGGCCGGGGTCATCGATCTGGTCGCGTACAGAATGATCTCCGAAGAGCGGTTCCGCCATACCGGATAGCGCCACGAGGCTCGCAACCTCCGGCCTGTGGGGAACGTAGGAGCGGCCGATGAAAGCTCTCCGCGCGTGCGTTACCGCCCTCTTCCTTGGGTGGTGCGCCGCTTCGTATTCCATTGGCCCCGGTCCGGTGGACTTCCATGATGATCGGCGGCGACTTCCCATAGGAAAGAGCCTGGAGATCTTTTCGGACACCACGGGCTCCATGGACCTGGAGGACGTCATCCGGGTGGACCGCTTTGAGGCCCTCGGCATGGACGTTCCCAATCTCGGAGTCACCAGTTCCACCTTCTGGGTGCGCACATTGGTGCGGAACGAAAGCTCCTATGACCATGTCGTTCTATCCCTGGAATACGCGGAGATCGATGCGCTCGACCTGTATCTATCCATGGATGGCAGGATCCAGCGGTTGGCCGCGAAAGGTCAATCCGTACCTGCCGCGATGCGCTCGGGCGCCGACCCGGAGTTCGCGTTCGACCTTCCAATTCCGAAAGGGCGCTCTGGACAGGTGTTCATGCGTATGCGAAGTACCAAGCAGCTCCAACTTCCTATCGTGTTGCGCACACCGCAGGAACTTACCGCGAACCGCTCGCGCCGGAACCTGATCCTCGGCGTCTACATCGGCATCATGGTGGTGATGGCGCTGTACAACCTCTTCATCTTCTTCTCGATCCGGGACAAGAGCTACTTGTACTACGTCCTGTACATCCTTAGCGTGACCTCCACGCAACTGGCGTTCACCGGCATCGGTCCGTTCTACTTGTGGCCCGGCAACACATGGCTCTCCACGTCAGCAACGGTGATCCTCACCCTATGCACCGCAACGCTGGGCTTCGAATTCGCCAGGCAGTTCATCCATACCCGACGGCACACCCCTCTTTTGCATCGCATCGGCCCGGTATTCTATATCCTGTTCGCCGGTTGCATCTTCCTACAGCAAACGGGACAGGCCGTGATCGCCTACCAAATGGCGCAGGGCCTCTCGGGGATCTCGGCCCTCTATGTGCTGGCCATGGCGTTCCTGGCTTGGCGACGCGGCTCGCGACAGGCTTTCTTCTTCCTTATGGCCTGGAGCGCGTTCCTCATCGGTGTGGTCGTGTTCGTGGTGAAAGACCTTGGCGCACTTCCCTACAACGATCTTACGACCTACACCATGCCGATCGGTTCGGCGATCGAGTGTGTCCTACTGAGCTTCGGTCTCGCCGATCGCATCAACATCCTCCGACGCGAAAAGGAACAGTCCCAGGCCGAAGCATTGCGCATATCGTTGGAGAACGAACGCATCATCCGCGAGCAGAACGCCATGCTGGAGGTGAAGGTGACCGAGCGCACCCTCGCTTTGCAGGAAAGCAACGATCATCTCAAGCGCACACAGACCCAACTCGTGAACGCGGAGAAGATGGCCTCGCTCGGTCAGCTCACCGCGGGCATCGCGCATGAGATCAACAATCCGGTCAACTTCATCTCAAGCAACATCCCTCCCCTGCGCAGGGACATCGGTGACGTGCTGGAAGTGCTGGCGGAGTATCGAGAGCGGGGATCGAAGATCGATGACCCTTCGCTGGCGGAACTGCGCGCCAAGGAAAAGAGCCTTGACCTGGATGGTTCCATCACCGAACTCGATGCCATCATCCGGAGCATCGAAGAAGGCGCGGGCCGTACGGCCGAGATCGTACGCGGACTTCGGAACTTCAGCAGGCTCGACGAGGACGACCTGAAACTCGCTGACCTGAACGAAGGCATTCAGAGCACGTTGCTCGTTCTCGCACCGCAGCTCAAGGAACGCGTACGGATCGATCTGGACCTGGAGGCGCTTCCCCCGGTGGAATGCCACCCCGGCAAACTGAACCAGGTTTTCATGAATATTTTGAACAACGCCGTGCAGGCCATCCTCGAACAGCAACGCTCCGATGAAGGTCGAGTGCAGGTGAGTTCCCGCGTGGTCGGCGACCAAGTGGTCATCAGCATTTCGGATGATGGCCCAGGCATATCCCCAAGCGTGATCGGGAAGATCTTCGATCCGTTCTTCACCACGAAGGACGTGGGTGCGGGCACTGGCCTCGGCCTTTCGATCGCCTTCAGCATCATAGAGAAGCACCACGGCAAGATCACCGTGGACAGCATCCCTGGCGGGGGCGCGACTTTCCATGTGACCCTACCCCTAGCCCAGACCAACGAGGCCCGCAAACGCGCCTAAGCGATGAACAAGGATCGGATCAAAGTGCTCTACCTGGATGACGAGGAGGGCAACCTGGTGGCCTTCCGCGCCAACTTCCGCCGCGATCTGGAGGTCTTCACCGCGACCACGGCCGAGGAGGCCCTGGCCATTCTGGACCGGGAACACATACCGGTCGTTATCTCCGATCAGCGCATGCCCCTGGTCACAGGGGTCGATTTCCTCGCACAGGTCAAGCAGCACCATCCGAACTCCATTCGGATGCTCCTTACCGGTTATGCCGACATACAGGCTGTGATCGATGCGGTGAACAAAGGCCGCATCTATGCCTACGTGACCAAACCCTGGGATGCGAACGACCTTCTACTGCGCATCCAACAGGCCTATGAAGTGTATGGTCTGCGTGCCGACCGCGACCGCATGTTCCGGCGCTACGAGCAGGTGTTCGCCTCTTCGGGCGATCCGATCGTGATCGTCGACGAGAAAGGACGGATCCATGAGGTCAATCCGGCGACGGAGAAACTGTTCGGGATCGATCGTGCGCAGCTGCTGGCCCTTCCAATGAACGATCTATTGGATGACCCGGGATCCCTGCAGCGCTCCCTATCCGGCAGGCGGCGCGGGCGAGCCTTCCAGAACGTGGACCTGACACTACGCACTCCTTCCGGCCATACGGTGGACGGCCTGCTCACGATCAACTATCTCGGCCTGAACGAAGCTGGCGACCGCTTGTTCCAAGCCATCATCAAGGACATCACGGACCGGCGGCAAGAAGAACAACGGCTGGTGAAATTGAACGCGGACCTTGACCGCCGTGTGGCCGTGCGCACCCGTCAGCTACTTGAGGCCCTGGAAGACCTGGGCTCCTTCTCCTATACGGTGGCCCATGACCTGCGCTCCCCTTTGAAGAACATACTCGCCCTGAGCGAACTGGTGAAGGAACAGAGCGCGAAGAGCGACCCGGCCCAACAAGAGGTCACCGAACGCATCCACCGCGGAGCCTCGCGCATGATCGACCTTGTAGATGACCTGCTCCGATTCTCCCAGAGCAATAACCGCGAACTGCAATGTGGCGAGGTGCGGTTGCGACCATTGGTACAAGAGGTGATCGACGAGATCCCCAACGCCGCGCACAAACCCTCCCTAAAGAACTCAGTGCCCGAGGGAACCTTGGTCCACGCCGACGCCGCGATGTTGAAAGTGGTTCTGGTGAACCTGCTCTCCAACGCTGTGAAGTTCACACGACAAGTGGAGAACCCCGCGATCGAGGTGGGCAGCGAAGCCGAGGAAGGACGCACGCGGTTCTGGGTGCGGGACAATGGAGTGGGCTTCGATAGCACAGGCAGCAAGGCCGTGTTCGGGGCGTTCAAACGCATGCACCGGGCCGATCAGTTCGAAGGCAGCGGAATCGGGCTCGCCATAGTTCAGCGCGTCGTCAACAAACACGGCGGCGATGTGTGGGCGGACAGTACCGTAGGTAAAGGCACCACCATCACCGTCCAGTTACCGGACAGCGTCCCCGAGCAACGCCAACTTCTTTTCGCTTCCTAGGCTCCGCTACGGCTGGACCAACCGGAGTTTGAGGCCCGGTAGCTCATCGATCACGATCGAGTAAACACCGCTCGTTAACCGGTGCGTGGCGATCTCCAAACGATCGGACAGCGACGAGATCCGCTCCGATCGCGCAACTCGTCCCGCGGCGTCTAATATCGAGATCCGGTAGCTGCCCGGGGCCATGCCGACCAATATCACTTCTTCCCCATTGGAGGGATTCGGGACCAGTTGCAACTGGGTCGCATGAGGTGAGCTCACCGACGTGGCTATGAACGTGTATACGCCTTGCGGATCGGCCCCGTGCGCCAAACCTGTAATGCTCGGCGTGTTCGCATCGAGGGTCACGACGTAGTAACTGAGCATCGGAAGACCCGGATGGTCCACCAGGATCCGATAGGTGCCGTGGGGGACGTTCTGGAACTGGAACACGCCATCGGCATCGGTGCGCACATAGCCAGCCAGCGTCGCAGCGGGCCAATGTTCAAGTGCGATGCCCTGATCCGGCCACGGGTCTCCAGGACCTTCGCTGCGCACAATGCCCAGATCGCCCAGATAACCTTCCAGATAACCGGTTCCGCTGAGGTTGCCCGTGCTTACCAATTGGATATCCGCCACCATGGTGGTATCGCAAAGCGCATGCACCACATCGGCATAACCCCAGTAGTAGGTGCTGGTGTGGTAGCTCGTCGCTGTACCAGGATAGAGCCCACCATCCGGGATGGCGCGCACCAGGTACTGACCGATGGGTTGTGCCGCGAACGCATAGTCCCCGTTCGTGCCAACAGCGACCGAATCGATGCGTATGGAACCTGTGGCGTTGAGGCCGTATTCGTAAAGCTCCACGCCCCCTGCCGTCACCGGCGCAGCGAGTGTGTCTTTGACCGTACCGCTGATCTCTATGTTACCGGCCGGGCAGTTCACCACCCATATCTGTAGATCACGTCGGCTGCGGCCCACAACAATGCCGTTGCGCCATTCCTCGACCTGATAGGCCACAACGTAGTCGCCCAGCATGTTCGGAGTAGAACAATGGTTGCCGGTCGTGGGGTCGAAGGCGTGGCCAGTTGCTGAGGGGAACGGATCGGACGGATCGAAGCCTGCTACGTATGGCACCGGGGCGCTACCATCGTGCAATGGTTCGACCATCTGATAAGTCAATGAATCCCCATCTGGGTCATAGCCCGCATTGGCTATGCAGAGCGGCGTGCTCAGACATACAAATGGTCCCGTGAAGTCCTGGTAGATCGGAGACGAATTCCCTGGCTGGTTCAGGTTATCCAACGTGGCGGACACGTAGAGATCATAAGTGCCTGCGTTCATAAGGTTGGACACCTCGTCGCGTCGGCAACACCAATGCCAGGATAGTATCCAATCCGCACAGGCCGAGAGCGTGATGGTATCCCTGTAATAGTGCAACCGGGCTCCTGGATAGGAGCCCCCTTCACAGGTAGTCAACTGTCCCATGCAATTGATAGAGATCCCAACAGTGTCCGTGAGCACGATGTCCGTGTTGAACCCAGAGCCACAACTCGACTCGCACCATACGGACTGTAAAGGGTTGAGTACCGAGAAGGAGCAGTCGCTCAACACCGCAAGGCGCAACTCATAGTCGTTACCACCCAACCATGTATAGGTGAGTTCTCCCCCTATCAAATGATTGGATCTCACCGGCATCGCGTGAAGAGCCGCCGTGAAAACAGCGATACATGTAAAGGGGCGAACGAATATGGAAAGGCGCATGTGCTCGGGGAATAGTGCCGGCAAAGTACTTGGAACCCCGGAACATGCTCCGGCCGTAGGACATGTAACCCTTGCGATCCATGACCCGTAGCAACACCCACCCCATGATCGGAACACCGGGCCCGCACCAAGCATACCCTACGAACCATGCGACACATTCTACTAGCCACCGGGATCCTGCTCTGCCTTTCACAGGTGGCCCAGGCCCAAGCGAAAAAAGGGAAATTGGTCGACCGTCGTGACCAAGCCGAAGGATGGTATCTGCCCATCCATGGCCAAGTGATGGTGGACGGCAAGGCCGTCGACGGCTATTCGGTCGAACTCTGGAAAGGCGATGAACGCCTCGGCGATGTGGCCGTGCAGAAAAAGGGCGACTTCCATCTGGACCTTGATATCGACAATAACTTCTTGATCCGGGTGAAGAAAGAAGGGTACGAGGATAAACTCGTGCTCATCGACACCAGCCTTCCACCCGATCTGGTGACCTATCCGGACTACGAGTGTTACGTGAACTTGATCCCGCGCGGTAAGACCCAAGGCGTGGATCCCTTCTACACGGATTTCCCTTCCGCGATCGTGCGCTACAGCGTTGATATGGGCGGATTCTATCACAGCGAGCACTACCTCGAACACATCCAGACGAAAGTGGCGGGTTACGCCCAGGCCAGTTTCTGATCCAACGAAACTCTTCCCGCCTTACAAAACGAACCGAACAAGGCAGGGAAGATCGAGAAGGCGGGCCCGTAAGCCCGCCTTTCCTCGTTCCTAGCACTGTCGTTCCATCAATGCTGATCGTAGTCGATCACCACGCGCGCGCTGCGTGGATGCGTCTGGCAGGTGAGCACGTAGCCATCCGCCACCTCCTCGTCGGTCAGGGCGTAGTTCATCTCCATCTCCACCTGGCCCTCAAGGACACGCGCCTTGCAGGTGCAACACACAGCACCTTTACAGGCATAAGGCACGTCGAGCCCGGCATCGATCGCCACTTCCAGGACCGGGTCACCTTTAGAGCCCATATGTAGCGTATGGCGGCGACCGTCCAGCACGATCTCCACCTCCGCCTGGCCGTTGAAGGCCGTGCTCGTAGCGTGCGACACTTCCTTTTTCGCTTCGGTGGTCACCGGGCTCGTGAACAGTTCGATATGCACGTGCTTCTTATCGATGCGTTGCTTCTCGAGCGCCTCGCTCACGCTCACCATCATCTGCTCCGGTCCACAGATGAAGAACTCCTTCCGCAAGTCATCGTTCACGAAACGTTGCATTAGTTGCACGGCCTTGTCAGTAGTGATCCTTCCGTTGAAGAGCGGGTCGGTGTTCCGGCCCTGGCTCAATACATGATGAACGGTCAATCGGCTACCGTGTTCGCGGACCAACTCGTCCAGGCGCTCGCGGAAAATGATCCGGTCCGTATCCGTATTGCCATAGAACAGCGTGAAGCGGCTCTTGGGTTCCGCCCGCAGTACCGAGGACAGGATGCTCAGGATCGGGGTGATCCCGCTGCCGGCCGCGAAGGCCACGAAATGGCGCTCTATGCTCGCATCGAAAGGGGTGTGGAAGTGGCCCATCGGCGGCATGACCTCCAGTTTGTCGCCCACCTTCATCCCCGCCACGAGCCGGTTGGATGCCCGTCCCAGTGCCACCCGCTTCACCGCGATACGGATGCTCGCCTCCTCGAACGGACTGCTACAGATCGAGTAGGAACGGCGCAACTCCTCCCCGTTCACGGACAACTTCACGGTGAGGTACTGGCCAGCAAGAAAGGTGAACTCCTTCCTCAGTTCGGGTGGCACTCGGAGCGCGACGGATACCGCGTCAGCGGTTTCCTGCTTCACATCAATGACCTCCAAGAAGTGGAACCTGGACATGTTTAACGGCTTCGTTTCTGGCGGCGAAAGTAGCTCTTCACCTCGCCCGGTCGCGATGGTCGAGCACCCCACCCGGCCATCGCGTACCCGCGACCTGAGCAAGATCAGCCTTCGTGCGACACGTTCCGGAGTATTTTCGCCCACCAACCGCGCTAGCCGATGTCGGATACGACCAAACTCGAAGCACTCTTCCAGGCGAAAGTCGATACTGAGCAGAAGATCGAGCCGAAGGACTGGATGCCGGAGAAGTACCGCAAGAACCTGATCCGCCAGATTAGCCAGCACGCGCACAGCGAGGTGGTGGGCATGTTGCCCGAAGGCAACTGGATCAGCCGCGCCCCCAGCCTGAAACGCAAGGCCATCCTGCTGGCGAAAGTGCAGGACGAGGCAGGTCACGGCCTCTACCTGTACAGCGCCGCCGAAACCCTCGGCACCAGCCGGGAGCAGACCATCGACGACCTGCTGAGCGGCAAGGCCAAGTACAGCAGCATCTTCAACTACCCCACCCTCACTTGGGCCGACATCGGGGCCGTGGGTTGGTTGGTGGACGGTGCCGCGATCATGAACCAGGTGATGCTGTGCCGCACGAGCTACGGACCCTACGCCCGTGCCATGGTGCGCATCTGCAAGGAGGAGAGTTTCCACCAGCGCCAGGGCTACGAGATCATGGCCGTGCTGGCCAAGGGATCGCCCGAGCAGAAGGAGATGGCGCAGGACGCCCTGAACCGGTGGTGGTGGCCCAGCTTGATGATGTTCGGCCCCACCGACGCCAACAGCCCGCACAGCGCCGAGAGCATGAAGTGGAAGATCAAGCGCCAGAGCAACGACGAATTGCGCCAGACCTTCATCGACCGCACAGTGCAGCAGGCCGAAGTGATCGGCCTTACGATCCCCGACCCGGACCTGAAGTGGAACGAGGCCACTCAGCACTACGACTGGGGCGGGATCGACTGGGCCGAATTCAATAGCGTGGTGGCCGGCAACGGTCCCTGCAACAAAGAGCGGCTGGCCGCACGCAACAAAGCGCACAACGATGGTGCCTGGGTGCGCGAAGCAGCCATGGCCTACGCGGCGAAAAAGGCGAAACGGAAAGCAGCCTAACCTGGATCGAAGCACCCGTACCGTCGACCCACTGGGTCGACCTTGAACGCACCGGAACAATGAGCGACAATCCCAACAACTGGCCTCTCTGGGAAGTATTCATCCAGAGCAAACGCGGGCTCGACCACAAGCATGTGGGCAGCTTGCACGCCGCCGACCCACAGATGGCGATCGAGAACGCACGCGATGTATACACGCGCCGCCAGGAGGGCCAGAGCATTTGGGTAGTGCCCGCCGCCGCCATCAGCGCCAGCCAGCCCGACGATGCCGCCATGCTCTTCGATCCCGCCGACGACAAAACGTACCGGCACCCGACCTTCTATACGATGCCCGAGGGCGCGAAGTACATCTGAATGTGGTTGTCTGTTGTTGGTTGTCAGAACGGCTGTCGCGCATTTCCCGCGCGCCCCACGTGAGACAGGACAACAGCCAACTGCCAACTGACAACTGACAACTGATGAGCAACGAAGCCCTCTTCACCTATACCCTCCGACTGGCGGACGACCTGCTGATCCTGAGCCACCGCTTAGGCGAGTGGTGCGGCCACGGCCCTGTGCTGGAGGAGGACATCGCTCTTACCAACCGCGCGCTGGACCACATCGGCGAGGCCCGCAACCTGCTCACCTACGCGGGCGAAGTGGAAGGCAAGGGACGCACCGAGGACGACCTCGCCTTCCTACGCAACGAGCGGCAGTTCCTGAACACCAAGTTGGTGGAGCAGCCCAACGGAGACTATGCGCACACCATCGTGCGGAGCTTCCTCTTCGACGCGTACCACCTGCCCCTGGCCGAGGCCCTGCTGAAGAGCAGCGACACTCAGCTGGCCGCCATCGCCGGCAAAGCCGTGAAAGAGGCCCAGTACCACCTGCGCCACAGCAGCGACTGGCTGATCCGCTTCGGCGACGGCACGGAGGAAAGTCACCAACGTGCGCAGGCAGCCCTCGACAACTTATGGACCTTCACCGGCGACCTGTTCACGCAGGACGAATTGCACCAGGCCATGGTGAAAGCAGGCGTGGCTACGGACCTAACGAAGATCAAGGCGGCCTTCGACGCCACCGTGAACAAGGTGCTGAGCGAAGCTACCTTGAAGCGCCCTGCCGATGGCTTCATGGCCAGCGGTGGCCGCCAAGGCAAACACGGCGAACAACTCGGCTACATCCTCACGGAGATGCAATACCTACAGCGCGCCTATCCCGGCGCTACGTGGTAGAAAGCCATTCACCGCAGCGACGCCAAGAGCGCAACGGGCTCGCCACGCGAACCGAGAAGGATCTCTTGGCGCGACCTTGGCGTCCGTTGCGCCGTAGCGGTGAAAGACCTACCCATCTTTGCAGACCATGACGGTCAACGCACTCACCCGTGAGCACGTTCTTGACCTGCTCGAAAACGTGAAGGATCCGGAGATCCCGGTCATCAACGTGCTGGAGCTGGGCGTGGTGCGCACTGTGGAGGTGGAGCCCAACGGCAAGGCCATCATCACCATCACCCCCACCTACACCGGCTGCCCGGCCATGGACGTGATGGCGGCCGACATCAAGAAGGAACTGCTGGAGGCCGGCGTGCCCCAGGTCGAGGTGAAGCTCACCCTCTCCCCCGCCTGGAGCACCGACCAGATCAGCGACGAGGGTAAGCGCAAGCTGAAGGAATATGGCATCGCCCCGCCTGAGAAGACCGCCGACATCCGCGCATTGAAAGGCGCCGTGCCCGTGGTCGAATGCCCGCAGTGCGGCTCGAAGGATACCGTCATGCTCAGCGCTTTCGGTTCCACCGCGTGCAAGGGGCTGTGGAAGTGCAATAGCTGCCTGGAGCCGTTCGATCAGTTCAAGTGTTTGTGAACAATGGACTGGGCTGCGGAGAAAAGCAAAAGTCACACAGTGCCCCTTATGGCCACGCTTGAGGGTAGGCCAATCGTTGATGGCTGTGCGATTCTGATCGAGTTGAACAGGCGCACCTATCTCTTGAGCGCGGATCATGTTGGAGTGCATCGTGGAGGAATGAAGGTTGACATAGGGTCCGAACTCTCGCAGTCCGATTTTGGTCAATTCGTGTCTGTTCCAAACATTGACATCACCGTCGTCGAGGTCTTGAATCCGACGCCATTCACTACTGATGGAAGATTGGATTTTGTCAAGGAGCAGGACCTCGGTCTTGGTCACGCTCCCGATTCGACCACGAACATGCCGGAGTATCTCGTCTGTGGTTACCCGACCTCAAGGGCAAAGCCTCTGTGGGGCAATAGCGCGAAGCTTAGAGCTGAACCGTTCGGCTTTCGAACAAGAATGATTCCTGAGACAGATAGAGCCGACTTTCCATACGATCCGCAGCTCCATCATTTCTTCAAGTACAGAAAAGACCTACTCGTCGATGGGAAAACCGGTCACCGTCGTAACCCTCCGCCTCTCGAAGGGATTAGCGGATCTGGTGTATGGCATCACCGGGAGACATCTCTGAGCCTCGTGGGGATAATGATTGCCCAATATCCTGCCGCCAATCCGAAAGCTCTTGTGGTTGTGCGTATCGACGCCATCACGGAGGCAATACGATTAACATTGGACCTTGAAGTCTCTCAAAGTCCATTCCTATTGGCACAAGTCGTTCGACAATGACCTACTCGAAAATCCTCTACTCCATCACCGACGGCGTCGCCACCATTACGCTCAACCGCCCTGACAAGCTCAACAGCTTCGACCGGGAGATGGCCTTGGAGACCATCGACGCGCTGGACAAGGCCAAGGATGATGCGACCGTGCGGGCAGTGCTGCTCACCGGCGAGGGGCGCGCCTTCTGTGCTGGCCAGGACCTGGCGGAGGCGATCGCGCCCGGCACCAAGATCGAGGACATCCTCACCACGCAGTACAATCCGATCGTACGCCGCATCCGTGCACTGCCAAAGCCGGTGGTCGCTGCGGTGAACGGCGTGGCGGCGGGCGCTGGCGCCAACATCGCCTACGCCTGCGACCTCACCCTCGCGGCCGAAAGCGCCAACTTCATCCAGAGCTTTATCAATATCGGCTTGATCCCGGACAGCGGGGGCACATTCTCGTTACCGCGGCTCGTAGGCATGCAACGCGCCTTCGGCCAGATGATCTTCGCGCCCAAGGTGAGCGCCAAGGAAGCCGAAGCCCAGGGGATGATCTGGAAGGCCGTGCCCGACGCCGAACTGATGAACGAGGCTATCGCCCTCGCGAAAAAACTAGCCGCCATGCCCACCAAGGCCATCGCGCTCACCAAGGAAGCGCTCAACCGCTCCATGACCAATTCCATGGACGCGCAACTGGATGTCGAGAACGAGTTGCAAACGATCGCCGGGCGCAGCTACGATTACAACGAAGGCGTAAAGGCCTTCCTGGAAAAACGCAAGCCGGTATACACCGGCGCATAGGCAGATCGACGTACTCGTAGCGTCGACCCACCGGGTCGACCGCCACGAACGATCTTTACCCCATGGACAAGAACACCGTTGTCGGCGTGATCGGTGCCGGCACCATGGGTAGCGGTATCGCGCAAGTAGCCGCTCAGGCGGGCCATGTCTGCTTTCTCTATGACAGCCGAAGCGATGCCGTGGATCGCGCGAGCGACGCGCTCAAAGCCACCATCCACAAGCTCGTCCAGAAGGGCAAGTTCACTGCGGAAGAAGGAGCGGGCATCATCGGCCGCGTTAAGCCCGCGCACGATCTGAAGGACCTGTCGGGCTGCGGACTGGTGATCGAAGCGATCATCGAGGATCTTCAGGTGAAGAGGAAGCTCTTCGCTGAACTGGAACCCCTTCTTTCGACAGACGGGATCCTCGCGACCAACACATCCTCGCTGTCCGTTACCGCGATCGCTGCGGCATGCGCCAAGCCGGAGCGCGTGATCGGCCTGCACTTCTTCAACCCGGCTCCCCTCCTGCCGTTGGTGGAAGTTGTTCCAGGGCTCGCGACAAGCGCGGAGAACCGTGAAAGATCCGCCGCCCTGATGACCGCCTGGGGCAAGACACCCGTCGTGTGCAAAGACACGCCGGGCTTCATCGTGAACCGAGTGGCTCGACCTTTCTATGGCGAGAGCATCCGCATCTACGAAGAAGGCATCGCCGACATGCCGACCATCGATCACGCCATGAAGAGCATCGGTGGTTTCAAGATGGGTCCGTTCGAACTGATGGATCTGATCGGCAATGACATCAACTTCACCGTGACCAGAACCGTGTGGGAGAGCTTCTTCTATGATCCGCGTTATAAGCCGAGCTTCACACAGCAGCGCCAGGTGGAGGCAGGATGGCTGGGGCGCAAAACACGTCGCGGCTACTACGCCTATGGTGAGAAAGGGCAAATGGTCGCCGGTCAACCGACCACCAGCAACCAACAACTTCTTGAGGGCATCTGCTGGCGCGTGCTTGTGATGTTGATCAACGAAGCCGCAGATGCCTTGCACTTTGGCATTGCCTCGCGCGAGGACATCGATCTGGCGATGACCAAGGGTGTCAACTATCCCAAGGGCTTGCTACGCTGGGCGGATGAGATGGGCTTGGGCAAGTGCCTGTCCGCTTTGGATGGCCTGCAAGCTGAGTATGGTGAGGACCGCTACCGTCCCAGCCCTCTCCTGCGGCGCATGGTGCGCGAGGGCCGAACCTTCTATTGATCGGTCCGGGCAGTTAGGTCTCCATGCGTCTTGTAAATTTATTCTCCATGGAAGATTTCTTTCTGTTCCTTTGCGCTCCGAAAACGAACAAGACCCAATTCATGAACCTGAAGATCGCTGCGGCCGCCTCCATGGCTGCCCTATTGCTGGTGGCCTGTGGCCCCAGTGCTGAAGAACAAGCCGCCGCCCGCGAAAAGGCCGTGGCCGATAGCCTGGCCGCATTAGCCAGCATGGAAATGACCTACACCGTGGACCCTGCCGCGAGCAAAGTGGTTTGGGCGGGCGTCATGCTCGGCATCAAGACCCATACCGGCAGCGTGAACTTCCTGGAGGGCACCGTGACCACCAAAGGGCCGACCCTCATCGGTGGCAGCTTCACGGTGGACATGAAGAACTACGCTATGACGGACACGAACTATGCTCCGGACGGATCGGAGAAAGGCACCCGCGCCATGCTGATGGGCCACCTTTCCAGCCCGGACTTCTTCGATGTGGCGAATTTCCCGACCGCTACACTGAAGATCACCGGCGTGACCGGCAACAGCGCTACGGCCGATCTGACCGTGCGCGGCAAGACGAACAGCGAAACCATCACGGATATCGTTGTGACCCCGAACGCGGACGGCAGCGTAACGGCCACCGCGAAACTGGCATTCGATCGTCAGAAATACGGCGTGGCGTGGAGCACGGGTTCGAAGGACGCCGTGTTGAACGACATCATCGAAACAAATGTGGAGATCACCGCGAAAGCGGCGAAGTGATCCACCTTGGTGAAAGAACAGGAAAGGCGGCCGAGGGCCGCCTTTCCTGTTGCTGGCCGACCCGATCTATTTGCGCATGGCAGTGGCCAGCCATGCGTTGAAGGGGCACATGGCCAGGTAGTGGTCCATGAGAATGTCCATCAGCTTGGCATCCGCGACCAGTTTAGCCGGCAACTCGGCGCCCACGTAGAACTGCTTGTTCGCGATCAACGGTTCCTTGGCCATCGCGGCCTTGAACTCAGGTGCCAGCACCTTGTTGACCTCGCCCCTCACCGCTCCGAACAAGGTAGTGAACGCCTTTCCCTCGATCGCCTTGCGGAAGCCCTTGCCATCGCGAAGGATGGCCGTCCGGATCTTCTCCAGTTGGTCCTTCTCCGGCTGGTAGGCACCGCCGTAGAACTTCACGTTCTCCGGTCCCAATTCGAAGTAGATGCCAGGTGTTGCGTGGTCCTTCCGCCCTGCGGGTGAGATGATCGCCGAGGTGTTCAGCTTGTAAGGCGTCTTGTCCTTGCTGAACCGTATATCCTTATTGATCCGGAAGATGGCCTCCTTTGGTCCGATGGTGATGGTTTTGTCGTGCTTGGCGATCCGCTTGATCGCTTCCGAGGTGAAGGCCTCGAAGGGTTTCTTCACGCTCTCCTCGTAACGTTTCCGGTTCGCATCGAACCATTCCTTGTTGTTGTTCTTCGCGAGGTCCTTGAAGAAGCCGTTGAAGTCGTTGGTGAACCAGGCCATCCTATCAGTATTTTGTGCGGAAGTTAGCCGCCTCGCCCATGTCCCCCGCTCGCTCAGCCTCCGATCCCCAACTCTTCGCCCCATTGCATGTCGTCGTGGTGGAAGGTCCCATCGGCAAGGTGCACATCGAGAGCGACGGGCTGGTGATCACCCGGGTCTCCTTCGAGAACCTGCGGGGCAGCCGGGCCAAACAACCCAAATTGCTGGGCACGGCAGCGAAGCAAATGGACCAGTACTTCGCAGGCAAACGCAAGCGGTTCGATCTCCCCCTTCAACGCCTGGGTACAAGGTTCCAACGCTTGGTGTGGGATGCGATCGACGATATCCCGTATGGCAAGACACGCACCTATCAAGCCATAGGTGAAAAGATCGGTGGGCTCGCCTTGGCGCGCACGGTGGGCCATGCCTGCGGGAGCAATCCACTGCCGATCCTGCTTCCTTGCCATCGGGTGATCGCCAGCGATGGGTTGCTCACCGGCTACGTGGGCGGGCTGTGGCGCAAACGCTGGATGTTGCAGCATGAAGGCGCGCTACCCAAGGACCTCTTCACCGCCGACCGCTGATCCGTTAACGATCTTTTGATCCGCTCACCGAAAGGCCGCACCTTGGCCGGATAATTTCGCCGACCATCGAAGGGCATGGACATCCGTATCGAGGACCTCTCCAAACACTACGGCCCGCAAGCCGCCGTGGACGGCATCGGCTTCACGGTGAACACGGGCGAAGTGCTCGGGTTCCTGGGCCCCAATGGTGCGGGAAAGACCACCACGATGAAGATGATCTGTGGGCTCGTGGCCCCGGATCAAGGCACCATCCGCGTGGGGGGCCATTCCGTAGCGGAGGAGCCCCAGATCGTGCGTCGCCACATCGGTTACCTGCCGGAGAACAATCCACTGTACGAGGACATGCCTGTGCTCGATCACCTGCGCTTCAGTGCGAAGGTGCAGGGCGTGCCCGAAGGACGCATCCAGGAACGCATCGCCGAAATGGTGCGCGTGTGCGGGCTGGACGCAGAAAAGCACAAGCGTGTGGGTGAATTGAGCAAAGGCTACCGCCAGCGCGTTGGGCTCGCGCAGGCCATGGTGCATGATCCGGAGGTGTTGATCCTGGACGAACCCACCACGGGCCTGGACCCGAACCAGATCGTGGAGATCCGCGAGCTGATCAAGGAGGTAGGCCGCGCCAAGACCGTGATCTTCAGCACGCACATCCTGCCGGAAGTGGAGGCCACCTGCGATCGCATCATGATCATCAGTAAGGGGCGCATCGTGGCGCATGGATCACCGTCCGATCTCCGCCGACAGGCGCAAGGGCGGGTGGTCCTCAACGTGCGGGTCGAGGAGGTCGATGCATCGCTCGTGCGCTCCGCCTTGTCCGGTCTTCCCGGTGTTGACCTCGTGGAAACGATCGCGCAAGGCGGGTTCAGCCTGCAATGCGCGCCTGACATGCCGGTGGCGCGCTCCGTTTCCGCCTTGTGCGCGGAGAGGCATTGGCCGCTCACGGAACTGCATTCGCCCGGCACCCGGCTCGAGGACATCTTCCGCGATCTCACTCTCAACTGACCTTCGCCGTGGGAAAGACCTGGACCATCGCCCGTAAGGAGCTCGCCTCCTTCTTCGACTCATTGATGGCCTATATCCTGCTCGTGGTGTTCCTCGGAATCAGCGGCTTCTTCACCTGGTGGTATGGCGCCGATGTGTTCATGGCCGGACAAGCGGAACTCACGTCGTTCTTCAGTATCGCCTACTGGACGCTGTTCTTCTTCATTCCCGCGCTCACCATGCGCACTTTGGCCGAAGAGCGTCGCACCGGTACGTTGGACCTCTTGCTCACCAAATCCATCACCGATCGGCAGGTGGTCCTGGGGAAGTTCATCGCCAACCTGGTCCTCATCGCGCTCGCTTTGCTGTGTACCCTTCCTTACTATGTCACTATCGTCAGCATCGGCGATGTGGACCATGGTGCCGTGCTCTGTGGCTATCTCGCGCTCCTGATGATGAGCGCTTCCTACATCGGCTTGGGCATCCTCGCCAGTAGCCTTACGCAGAACCAACTCGTTGCCTTCTTGATCGCACTGCTGATCGGCACCTGCTTCCATCTTCTCTTCGGGGTGGTGGCGAGCGCGGCCACGGGCGCGGTAGGCGAAGTGCTCGGCTTCTTGGGCATGGGCACACATTTCGATTCCATGTCGCGCGGTGTGGTGGACAGCCGCGATGTGATCTACTTCCTCAGCCTCACCATAGCCGGTCTATTGGGCGCGGAACTGCGCCTGGCGAAACGTGGGCTGAAATGATCGCGAAGCCATGAGGACGACCGGACAGATCACCCGCTTCGCTTTGTTGTTCGCTGTGGCGCTCGTGCTGGTGAACGTGGTGGGGTCACGGCTCCATGTCCGCCTGGATCTTACCAGCGATGGCCGCTACACCCTCAGCAAGGCCACCCTTGATCTGCTGAAAGATCTGCCCGAGGCCGTGACCGTGACAGGATACTTCACCAAAGACCTGCCTCCTGACCTGGCCGCCGCACGCGACGAGTTCAAGGACCTGCTGGTGGAATACGCCTCGCGCTCCGACGGCAATGTGGTGTTCGAAATGATCGATCCCGCCGATGCCGACAGCCTGGAAGAGCAGGCGCTCCAGAACGCGATCCGGCCGCTGCTCGTGAACACACGCGAGAAGGACAAGGCCGAACAGATCAAAGCCTTCATGGGTGCCGTGGTGCGCATGGGCGAGCTGAAAGCCGTGATCCCCGTGGTGCAGCCCTCCTCCCCGATGGAATGGGAGTTGAGCTCTCGTATCAAGGAAGTGAGCGTAACGGAGAAACCTACCGTAGGTATCGTGCAAGGCCACGGCGAACCCTCCACGAACGCCTTGGGCGAAATGGCGCTCGGGCTCAGCGCGCTCTACAATATCGAGCCCACCGCCATCTACGACACGTTCCCGATCCACGGACGGTTCAACACCCTCCTCTTCGTCGATCCGAAGGACACGATCTCCGACCTGCAATTGCAACGGCTGGAAGAGTTCATGGGGAAGGGACACGGCGTGGTGATCGCCCTGAGCGCCACGGAAAGCGACCTGCAGCGTTCCCCGATAGTGACCCCACGGCCGAACAGTTTCACACCGTGGCTCCTGCGGCATGGTGTGGTGTTGGGCGATGCCTTGGTGGCGGACGCCCAATGTGGGCAGGTGCAGGTGATGCAGCAACGCGGTTTCTTCAACGTGCAGACCGCGATCGCCTTCCCCTACTTCCCCTTGGTGACGAACTTCGGCGAACATCCCGTCACTTCCGGCCTCGAAGCAGTGGTGATGCAATTCGCCACCCCGCTCGGAAGCACCGGCGACAGCACCTACCGGATCACACCGCTGCTCAGCACCTCCCCGAAGAGCGCGCTACTGAGCACACCCTTGCAACTCGACATCCAGAAGCAATGGACGGACGCCGACTTCACCGCGGGACCACAAACCCTCGCGGTGGCCGTGGAAGGTCCTTTCGGCAATGGCGGTGGTGCGCGTATGGTGGTGATGAGCAACGGCAACTTCGCGGTGAACGGCGAAGGCCAGGGCGGCCAGTTGAACCCGGACAATGTGAACCTGTTGGTGAACGCCGTGGATTGGGTGAGCGACCAGACCGGATTGATCGAGCTACGCGGCAAAGGCGTCGACTACCGCCCGCTCGACGAGTTGACCGATGCGCGCCGCACCGGCCTCAAATGGCTGAACCTCCTCTTGCCCATCGCATTGGTCGTTCTCTACGGACTGTTCCGCATGCAATGGCGCCGCGGCCAGCGCCGCGCTCGAATGGCACCCGGTCATGTCGCGTAGTTCCGGAACACGCACGCTGCTGATCGTCGTGGCCTTGCTGTCCGGGGTCTATTTCGTTTCCACGCGATGGGGTGCGACCAGCCAGCAGCGGAGCTTCCGCGAGGAAGTGATGACCCTGGACACAGCCGCGATCACCGGCTTCTCGGTCTTCCCCGCCAAACTCGCGCATGCCGAACTCCGTTTCGAGCGCGCGCCGGGAGGCTGGACCGTGGCACGCGAAGGATCCGTGCATCGCGCCGACACCGCCGATGTGAACGCCTTGTTGGGGGGACTGGTCCATGCCCGCGCACATCGCTTCACCGGCTATTTGGACCGGCTCGCTGCCCGGTACGATCTCACGGACAGTCTCGCGGACCGCGCGGTCTTCCGGCTGCGAGATGGATCCGAGCGGCAAGTGCTCTTCGGTCGTGGCCAACCTGCGGAGGACGGCTCCGGCATGCTCTCCACGATCAATGTCGTTGGCGAGAACGAGGTGTTCTCGGTGAAGGGTACGATGAGCGAAATGGCCGATCAAGACCTCGTGGCCTGGCGGCCCACCCGTTTGATGGCCGGCCGTCCTGCGGATATCCAACGCGTGTCCTTCCAGTACAGCATGGACACCGCCTACGTGCTGGAGCGCGCAGGGAACACCTGGCTCGTGGATCGGGACACGGCCGACCAAAGCAAAGTGGACAAGTTCCTGGCCGATATCACCAACGCGAAGGCACAGACCTTCGCGGACACAATGAACATCGTCGGCCGGGCCCCCGACTACAGCATGCGCGTGGAGTTCGCCGATGGTCGCACTCCCGTCGAGGTTCATGTGACCATGGCGTGGACCGGATTGGTGGTGACCACCACCTTGGACCCGGGAAGCCAGATGCGCTTCGATCCAGCGCGGGAATTGCCCCGCATGTTCAAGACGCGGCCCTACTTCCTGCCGTGAGAACCTATCTACCATGAACACCCCATCGTTCATGGTGCGCATCTCTCTTTCGTCGCCATAGGCCTTCGTACAGGGATCTTTGCCGTAGGTGCTTCGCCAGCTTAGCACCTGTCCTCCTATGCGTGCCATCCGCATGCTTGCCCAACCCGACGACAGCACGTGCGGCCCTACCGCGCTGCAGGCGGTCTATGCCCATTTCGGCATGGAGCTGCCGTTGGAGCAGGTGATCCGCGAAGTGCATTTCCTTGAGGATGGCGGTACTCTGGCGGTCTTCCTCGGCCTGCACGCGCTGAAGCAGGGTTTCAAGGCGCGGATCCATAGCTACAACCTGCGCGTGTTCGATCCCACCTGGGCCGACCTTCCTGCCGAAACGCTGCGCAAGAAGCTGGTGGCGCAAACGCGCTTCAAGGACAGCAAGAAGCTGCATTCCGCCTGCCTCGCCTACGCGCGCTTTCTGAAGATGGGCGGGGAGATCCGCTTCGATGACCCCGCACCCGATATGCTGCGCGGCTACCTCGACGCCGACCTGCCCATCCTCACCGGCTTGAGCGCGACCTATCTCTACGGAAGCAAACGCGAGATCAGCGGCAGCAACGGCCAAAGCATATTCGATGATCTGCGCGGAAAGCCCATGGGCCACTTCGTGGTGCTCAGTGGCATGGAGGGCAAGACGGTATTCGTCGCCGATCCCTATCAGGGGAATCCCTTCAGCAAGGATGGCCACTATCCCGTTCACGTAGGACGGCTGATCAATTCGATCATGCTCGGCATCGTGACCTACGATGCGAACATGCTGATCCTCTCTCCCAAACGGCTGCCTGAACCCGTGATCAAGGTGCGGCCCAAGCTCCCTTCCAACCCCGCCCGTAGCGTATGAGAAAGATCATCGTGGTGCGCGAGCCCAAGGAGTTCAACCTGGGCGTGAAGGGCGTGGAAGTGGTGTCCAGCAAGGACTACCTCACCGACCCGCGATACGCGGCACTGCACAACGTGCGCATCTTCAACCTGGCGCGGAGCTACAGTTACCAGAGCCGCGGCTACTACGTGAGCTTGCTCGCTGAAGCGCGCGGGCAAAAGGTGATCCCGGACGCGAAGAGCATCCTCGATCTGCGCTCACCCCGCCTGGTGAAAGTACTCTCGCGTGATCTGCAAGGGATCATCCAGCAACACCTCGCGCACAAGGAAAAGGACCAGTTCGAGCTGAGCATCTACTTCGGCCGCAACGTGAACCGGAAATACGATCGGCTCGCCCATGAATTGTACAAGGTATTCCGTTCCCCGCTCCTTCGCGCGCGTTTCGCCAAAACCGCCGACGAGTGGGAACTGCGCGCGATACGGCCCATCCCGTACAACGACATTCCGGAGGAGCACCTTCCCTTCGTGAAGCGCTTCGCCCAGGAGTACTTCACCAAGAAGCGCCATGACCGAGCCCGGGAGGACCGCAGTAGTTACGACCTCGCCATTCTGGTGAACACGGAGGACAAGGCCGCGCCTTCGAACAAACGGGCCATCGTGAAGTTCCGTCAGGCCGCCGAGCGCATGGGTTTCGCGGTGGACATCATCGGCCCGAACGATATCGACCGTGTGGCCGAATACGATGCGCTGTTGATACGTGAGAACACCCACGTGGATGACCACACCTACCGCTTCGCGCGGAAAGCGCAGAAAGAAGGGCTCGCCGTGATGGACGCACCGGACGCCATTCTGAAGTGCAACAACAAAGTGTTCCTGGCCGAGGTGATGATCGCGCACGATGTGCCCACGCCCCGAACCATGATCGTACACAGCGAGAACAGGCAGGAAGTGGCCGCGCGGCTGGGCATGCCTGTCGTACTGAAACTACCGGACAGCACCTTCAGCATCGGCGTGACCAAGGCCAGGACCCCGGAGGAGCTCGAACTGAAGATGGACGAACTGCTGGCGGAAAGCGACCTCGCCATCGCGCAGGAGTACATGCCCAGCGATTTCGACTGGCGCATCGGTGTGCTGGACGGAAAGCCGCTGTACGCGTGCAAGTACTTCATGGCGCGCGGCCACTGGCAGATCTACAACTGGGGAAGCGATACCAAGAAGCACCAGACCGGCGACTTCGCGACCATGCCGGTGGACGAGGCGCCCAAAGCCATCGTGGACGCCGCGGTGAAAGCGGTGCTCGCCATCGTGGGCGATCGTGGCCTCTTCGGCGTCGACGTGAAGGAACACGATGGCAAACCCTATGTGATCGAGGTGAACGAATGCCCCAACATCGACCATGGCGTGGAGGACGTGGTGCTGGGGGACAAGCTCTACGAAGCCATCATCGGTTCCTTGAAACGAAGCATCGAACGGAAGATAGGGATCGCCCCACGCCATACAGCGACCAGACCATGAGCAAAAAGACCGCCTACAAGCTCTTCGAGGTGACCGGTATCGAACTGGAATACATGGTGGTGGAACGGGGCACCCTGAAAGTGCTGCCCATCGTGGACAAGCTCTTCGAGGATGTGACGGGCAAGATCACCAGCGACGTGGAACGCGGCGATGTGGAATGGAGCAATGAGCTCGTGAGCCACGTGGTCGAACTCAAGACCGCCAAGCCCACCAAACGCATCCCCTCCTTCCGGAAGAAATTCGCCAGTGAGGTGCAGGCCATCAATGCCGTGCTCGCGAAGCGCAACGCGATGTTGCTTCCCACGGCCGCGCACCCGCTGATGGACCCCTTCACCGAAACGGTGATCTGGCCCCACGATCACAACGAGGTCTACGCGCTCTACAATCGCATCTTCGACTGCCGTGGCCACGGCTGGAGCAATTTGCAGAGCACACACCTCAACTTACCCTTCGCAACGGACGAGGAGTTCAGCAAGCTGCACGCGGCAGTGCGCATGGTGCTGCCACTCATCCCGGCGCTCAGTGCCAGTTCCCCGATACTCGACGGTAAGGTCACCGGCCATTTGGACAGCCGCATGGAGGCCTACCTGCATCACCAGGAACGGCTTCCGCAACTGATGGGTTCCTTGATCCCTGAAGCGGTGTTCACACAGGAGGACTACTACCGCGAGATCTTCGGTCCCATCGGCAAGGCCCTCGCTCCTTTCGATACGGAGAACGTGATGGACCACCATTTCGCCAACTCGCGCGGTGCCATCGCCCGCTTCGATCGTGGCGCCATCGAGCTGCGCGTGATAGACATCCAGGAGTGTCCAAATGCGGATCTGGCGATCGCAGAACTGATCGTGGCGCTCACCCGCGCCATGACCAAGGGCCGCTGGACGAGCACCTACCTGCAGCGTGCCTGGAGCGAGACCGATCTACTGGCCATCTTCAAGCAGGTGATCCGTGATGCGGGCAAGGCCGAGATCATCGACCGGGACTTCCTGGTGATGTTCGGTGTGATGAAGGAAGAGCGCATGACCGCACAACGGTTGTGGGAGCACATCGTACAGGAACTGCGGAGCGAACTGAGCGAAGGCGCACAGGAGGTCATCACCCACATCCTTCAGCATGGTTGCCTTGCCCGGCGTATTCTGGGCCGAACGGGTGCATCACCCAATGCGGACACCGTGCGCAAGGTCTACGCTGAAATAGCGGAATGCTTGCAGGAGGATCGGCTCTTCGTGTGAACAACGAACATGCCTTCAATACGAACGCCCCGACCAAAGGCCGAGGCGTTCGTGCAAGATGGTCGGGTGAGATCAACGCACCACGGAGAAGCGCCGCTCGTCGCGACCCTGGTCGGTGATCACCTGTAGTACATACGAGCCAGCGCTGTAGGCGGAGAGGTCCAGGGTCATTCGTTCCTGACCGATCGTGTTGGCCGGAGAGGGTCGGTCCAGCATGCGTCCGGCGAGATCCAGCACACGCATCTCCACGATGCGCGCGGTGCCCAGGTCCATGCGAACGTTCAACACCTCCGTAGCTGGATCCGGATAGACCCGCAGTGCAAGGTCCAGATCGTTCTCGGTAATGCTGTTCTCCTCCATCTCATCCCATAGCTGGATGTCGTCCACGGCCGCTTCGATCAGGCTTCCGCCGTCCAGGTCCTGCCCGATACGGATGCTGTCCGAGGCATTGAACCGGATCTGAACGGTAGCGTTCGGGGTCACATAGTCCTGCACGCGGAAAGCCACGCGGCGCCAGCTGCGGTCGGTGGTGGTGGTGGTTTCCACAGGCACCCAGGTGGTACCGTTGTTGGTGATCGCCACCTGCCACCAATCCGCGTTCGGGTTCGCACCGGCGTTGTTCGTGTACCAGCGCCAGTAGCTGAACGTGGGATTGTCATACGCGGTGAGGTCCAATGCGGCGCTCTGTAAGGTGGTGGTCCCATCGTCGACGTCATCATCTCCGATCGGTGCCTGTTCGCCGTTGGCATTGGCCGTCACATAGCAGAACTCACCGTTCGGCGTGTGTTGGAAGTAAGGCTGCACCACGGTGGCTGGATCCCCCGGGGTGCTGAACGATCCGACCGGGAAGGCATAGGTCCATTGCCCGGTGACCGCATTATCCGTGGGAAGTCCGGTTTGCCAGGTCCCCAGTTCGCCGAACAAGTCGCCATCCTCGGTGGCTTCCAATGCATAACCCACCAGGATGAAATTAGGCAGGTTCGGATCGGGCTCCGCAGCACCGATGGGCAACACGCCGCTGAGCTGCTGGAAGTTGTCCGCAAGCCCCATGTAGTAGGCGATAACAGTACCCATCGGCTGTGCGGGAATGGTCACATGATAGTCGTTACCGCCCATATCCATCATGGGCACCATCGTCCAGTTCGGATCATCGTTGATGCGGTAGAAGAGCCGCACTTCGTCCACGTAGGAGAGGAAATCCAGGTCGAGCACCAACTGGGCATCAAGTTCGATCCCTGCCGCCGCAGGAGCGCTTTCCACCGCATCATGCAATAGTTCGGCGCTGCTCAGCAACGTGATGCCGTGGATGGCGAAGGCCTCCACGATCGCCGATGCGTTCGGGGTGCCGTTGGTGAGGTCACCATCGTCATCATCCGCCTGCAGCACGTCCAGCAATACATCGCGGAAGGCCACACCTTCGTTCCCATTGGGCGTATCGGCCTGCAAGCCCGGGAAGGCCCCCACGAACAAGGTCATCATCGCGTTGATGTCACTACCCAACAGCACGTAGGTATCCCACCATGCGCCAGCGATGATCTCGCCGTCGCCATGTACCTCGCCCACGATATCGATGGGGTACACCTTGGGGTCTTGATCGTAGCGCCGTATGTAGGAATCCGGATCGGTGAGCGAGCTTCCATCGGCCAGGATCGGGTCCTCGGTGATGGTGAAACCCCACACATCGGCATACCCTTCGTTCATGGCCCCGTTCTGGAAATTGGCCCCCAGGTCGCTGTAGAAGCGGTCGTTGATACCATGGCCGTATTCATGGTACACCACCTCGCCCACCTGTGCGTAGCTCTGACAATCGCCACCTTCCGCGTAGAAATTGATGGAGCCACCATCGTAGAACGCGTTGCAGCTGCCCGCCACGTCCACGTTGGTGGTGAGCGAAAAGTCCATCCCGTCGAAAGCAGGCAACCAGAACTTGGCATGATCATGCACGATGTTCACATGGAAGTATGCGCTACGCTCACGGCTGTTCGCGTCGGCATCGAAGGAGATGTTGTTCGATCCCTCCTGAAGCGTTGCCGGGAACGACGGGGTGTTCCCGTTCGTGCGCACATTGCTCCAGAGGCCATCGAGGTAGAAGGTGGCGTTCACCGGCCCTCCCACACCCGTGTTCACATACCCTTGCTGATCGAGGTATTGCGATATGCCGTTCACCACCACCCGCATGTTGGCCATCGGTTGCAGGGCTGCTGGGATATAGGGGTTCTGCTCGAAGACATTGCTGCTCACGGTGGCCTCCGCACCGGCCGAAGCGGGCGGAGCATGGCGCATCACCCGATCCTGACGGTAGAGCAGTTCCCCCGTATTGGCATCGACCCAGCAATTCCACCGTGCAGGCAGACCCTCCTCGGTGGTGCGAACCTCGATCTCGCGCACCAAGCGGTGTTCCACTCCATGGTGAACTGGCACCGGCAGCACCATGAGCGCTGCGGATACGGTCACTCCTTCAATGCCGGTAAGCCCCGACGATGCGCTCACTATCGCGGCCGCTTCATCCTGTGCTGGATCGAGCGAGATACCGATCGACGGATGGGCGTCCAGACCAAAGGCGATCACCCGACCCTGTGTATCCAGCTTCACCATCACCTTTCCGGTAAGTACGCGAAGACCATTGTGGACCTGGGTGAAATGCACGTAGGTATGTTTCTGCGTGGGATAGACCCCGCTCACCACCAGTTCGTCCATGGGCAGTGCGTACATCGCAAGCTCCTGCTGTAGGAACGAGGTGGCGCGGGTTATGGGATCGGGGCCCGAAGTGGGTATCGGCCCACCGAACGCGCGGTGGGGCATGGCATTGGCCGTGTTGAACTCCGCCCACCAGGTTCCGTGCGCGGCCAGGAAGGAGCGCCATTGCGGCCGATGCCGCAGTTCAGCTTGCCATGCGGGATCCAGGGCGGTGAGTTCGGGACGCAGATACGTCACCGCCGCTTCATGACGATGACCATGGAAGGCCGAGGCCAACTGGCCCAACAGCAGCAAGCTGGACGCGAGGAAAAGAGTTCGGATGGACATGCAACAGGGGTTGAAGTGCCAAGGTCGGGCACATTGGTGGATCGGCCAAGGTTTTTTCTAGCACCGGTGTTGGGCACCCATCATGGGTCCGGGAGTTCAAGTTGAAGTCCGTCCCATGCCAGTCGCACGCGGGGTGGAAGCCTTGGTTGGACTTCCGCATGCAGACCCATCTGATGGCTGATGTGCGTGAAACAGGCTTCTCGTGGACCCAATTCCGCCACCAGGGCCAAGGCGTCTGTGAGGTCGAGGTGGGAATAGTGCGGCTTGGCCCGAAGCGCGTTCAGCACCAGTACGTCGGTCCCCTTGATCTTCTCCTTTTCCGCTCCGCTGATGGTCTTCGCGTCCGTGATGTAGGTGAAACCGCCGATCCGGAAACCGAGCACCGGCATATTGAGGTGCATCACTTCGATCGGGATCACATGGATGTCCCCCACCCTGAAGGGTGCGCGATCGATGAGCCGCATATCGTATTCCGGCACGCCCGGGTATTTCCTCGCCTCGAAGGCGTAGCTGAACACCCTGCGCACCGCTTGTTGCGTAGGTGCATCGGCATAAATGGGCACGGCTTTGGGCGGCTCATGCGCGAAACTCACCGCACGCAGATCGTCCATACCACTGATGTGGTCCATGTGCTCGTGTGTCAGCAATACCGCATCGATATCCACGATACCGGCGCGCAGGAACTGCTGGCGTAGGTCGGGGCCCGCATCGATCAGGATCCTATGTCCGCGGGTTTCCACCAGCACGGACACCCGTAGGCGGGCATCGCGGGGGTCGCTGCTGCGGCACACCGCGCAGTTGCATGCGACCATGGGAACGCCTTGACTGGTGCCTGTGCCGAGGAAGGTGACGCGCATGGTAAGAGGGCGAAAGTAGGTTCGGCTACCTTCGCGGCTGTTCAGGACAGGACCTGAATATGTGCATCCACCGCTGCTCCGCTCAGCCAGGTGGCCCAGGAGAGGTGGCAGAGCGGTCGAATGCGGCGGTCTTGAAAACCGCTTTGCCCGCAAGGGCAACGGGGGTTCGAATCCCTCCCTCTCCGCCAAGCGGTCCGCGCGCACCTGGCGCCATGTACGAAGCGGGACACCGACCACTTCACCCGTTCGCCCCGATCGCCTCTTTGAACGGTCCTCACCGAACGAGCAACGGAGATCGTCCCCTTGTTCGGCGCGCTATCTTTGGGTTCATGGCATCCCTCCGCGTCCCTTCGACCGTGACACTTGTGTTCCTCGTCGCCTTGGCATCCGCACAGCGACTACCTGAAGCTATTGTGGAGACCAAGGTCTTTCATCACCCGGGGTCGGGGCCTTACGTGGAAGTGAACACCGCCATTCTTGGAGCCAGCGTGGCGCATGACCAGGCTGTGGGCTTGGACCAAGCGAAAGTGGAGTTGCTCGTCATCGTGGAGAAGGATGCCGCGATAGTGGACTTCCGGAAGGTGGAGGTCCTGGGCCCACCACGCACGGGCGAGGTAGCACCCGATTTTCTCCACTCGGAGACCTTCGCGTTACCGTCAGGTGAGTACAGCCTCGAGGTGCAGGTGCGCGACCTGAACGGGTCCGACACGGCCTTCGTGCAGAAGCGCGTGCTCGCCATCGGTGCCATAAGCGCACCACCCGTGTTCTCCGACATCCTGCTCATCGCGTCGGTCGGCCCCGCGCGTGAAGGAATGGCGACGCACAACGGCCAGTACATGGAACCCTACATGGGCACCTACTTCCCCCGCGATAAGCCCCGGCTGGACCTGTACGCTGAGTTGTACGGTATGGACCGGGCGGTGGGCCCCGATAGCCTGTATCTGCTGAGTTACCAGCTCGAAGTGCATGGTACAGGAACGGTCGTAGGCAATTTCCGCAACAGCGTTCGCTTGAAAGCCCGACCCGTGGAACCTGTCCTTGGCGGGTTCGATCTGGCAGCGCTCACTTCCGGTAACTACGTGCTCAAAGTGGAAGCGCGCGATCGGAACGGCCAACTCCTCGCTGCGCAAGACCTCTTCGTTCAGCGGAACAACCCCATGAACTACGACCTCACCCAGCTTGACGCGCTGGCCATGGGGAACACGTTCGCTGACCGCATCACGGAACCGGATACGCTCGTGGAGTTCGTCCGCTGTTTGGTGCCCATAGCGGACGACTTGGAGCGGAAGATCATCATGGACCGCACACGCGACCATGATGCGGACCTCTCCCGCCGCTTCCTCTATAGTTTCTGGTTCAACCGGAATTCCGCGGATCCCGAAGGCGCTTGGGTGAGCTACCGCGATGAGGTAGCCCGCGTGAACCGCATGTACGGTACCCGCATCAAGCGAGGCTATGAGACGGATCGAGGCCGGGTCCACCTGAAGTACGGTGCGCCCAATACCGTGACGGACCGCTCCAATGAGATGGACGCATACCCCTATCAGATCTGGCACTATTACCGCGCCGGGCGCTACACCGACCGCCGTTTCGTCTTCTACCTGCCCGACCTGGTGACCAACGACTATGAGTTGTTGCACTCGGAAGTGCCGGGAGAGGTCAACAATCCGCGATGGAACTTGATGGTGCATTCCCGTAACACCCCGCAGAACAATGTGCAGAGCACCGGGGTGAACTCGATGAGCGGGGAGCGCGCCAACGATCTGTTCGCCATTCCGCGTTGAGGCCTTCGTTCCGGGGTCCATCTTTGCGCTTCGTTGATGGCCATGGGAACGATCGCGGTGGTGGTATTGAACTGGAACGGTGAGGTGTGGCTTCGACGCTTCCTGCCTGAAGTGGTGCGTTGCACACCAGGCGCCCGCATCGTGCTGGCGGACAATGGCAGTTCGGACGGATCCGTGGCCTGGGCGGAGGCTGCGCTACCTGCCGTAAAGATCCTGCGCCTGCCCACCAATCTGGGGTTCGCAGGGGGGTACAACGCTGCGCTGGCCCAATTGGATAGCGACTACTTCGTGCTGCTCAATTCGGATGTGGAAGTGCGTCCAGGTTGGTTGGAGGGATTACAGGAACTGTTGGACCGCAACCCCGATATGGCGGCCTGCCAGCCGAAGGTTCTGGCACAACGCGATCCGTCCCGGTTCGAGCATGCGGGCGCGGCAGGCGGGTTCATCGATCGCAACGGCTATCCCTTCTGCCGTGGGCGCATCTTCGAACTCACCGAGGAGGACCACGGGCAATACGATGATGAGCGCGACGTGTTCTGGGCCACCGGGGCCTGCTTGATGGTAAGGCGCGAAGCCTTCCGAGCGGTGGGCGGTTTCGATGCCTCGCTCTTCGCGCATATGGAGGAGATCGACCTGTGCTGGCGCTTACGCCGCCGGGGTTGGCGGATAGGGTACACGAGCACCTCGGTGGTGTACCACGTGGGTGGAGGGTCCCTGGGGTACGGAAGCCCGCGGAAAACCTACCTGAACTTCCGCAATAGCCTTATCGTGCTTACGAAGAACCTACGCGACAAGCATGTGCTGTACCGGATCCTGCGGAGGATCCTCCTGGACGGCTTCGCGGGTTGGAAGTTCCTGTTCGAAGGCCATGCGGCCCATACCTGGCAGGTGGCACGTGCGCATAGACATTACCTGCGACGCCTCCCCGCTCTCCTGCGCGAACGCAGGCGCTTGATCGGTGAGGAGAAGGATCCGGACCTCACCGGAGCGTATCGGCGCAGTATCGCGTACGACCGTTTTATCCTAGGCCAGCAAAAATTCTCGGACCTGGACCGTGGGGCCTTCGTCCAGCGCACCGATCACGCGCGGACCCGGCGTAGCAAGTGATCCACCGCCAACCGATACCCTTCCAGCCCGAACCCTGTGATGACGCCCGCACACACCGCGCCCGTCAACGTGTGGTGCCGGAAGTCCTCCCGGCCATGGATATTGCTGATATGCACCTCCACGACGGGCACGTTGAGCACCGCAATGGAATCGCGCAAGGCCACGCTCGTATGTGAATAGCCCGCAGCGTTCAGGATGATCGCGTCCTGGTCCTGCGGCGCCGCTCGCATCCGCGCCACCAGTTCCCCTTCCACGTTCGACTGGGCATAGGTGAACGCTATCCCCGGGTATGCGGTCCGTATCTCGTTAAGAAAGTCCTCGAACGAGCGGTTGCCGTAGATCTGGGGTTCGCGCGTGCCCAGCAGGTCCAGGTTCGGGCCATTGAGGATCAAGATGCGGAGCATGGGGCAAAGATGGGAATGCGGACGTGGGTTTGCGGTTGAGATGAACACCGCCGCGTTCGCAGTTGGCCATACCTACGAACCTTGGCCAAGCGCAGCGTTCGCAGCTTTGAGGCATGACCTGGGACCGCGCCATCGCCGACCTGCGCATCCACCTGAAGCTCGAGCGCTCATTGAGCGATCGCACGGTGGAAGCGTACCTACGCGACGTCGGCAAACTGCGCCGCTATGCCGAGGCCCAACAGCCTGTGTTGCTTCCGGAGCAGGTCCAGTTGGACGACCTACAGGCCTTTGTCACCACAGTTGCCAAGCAAGGCGCCGCGGCCACGAGCCAAGCTCGGTTGTTGAGCGCTGTGCGTTCGCTCTTCCGCGGGTTGCGCCGCGAGAAGGTGATCGAAGGGGATCCCACCGAACTATTGGAGAGCCCACGCACGGGACGCACCTTACCCACCTTCCTCAGTGTACAGGAGATCGATGACCTGGTGGGGGCCATCGACATGAGCGGTCGGCTTTCACATCGCGACCGCGCGATGATCGAAACCCTCTATGGATGCGGCCTCCGCGTGAGCGAACTCTGCGGCCTTCGCCTGTCCTGGCTGCATTTCGCCGATGGCTTCATTCGCGTGGTGGGTAAAGGCGACAAGGAACGGCTGGTACCCATCGGGCCCGATGCCATCAAGCGGATCGTGCGCTATCGCGACGAGGAACGTGTGCATCTTCCGGTACAACGCGCCGCTGTGGACCTGCTTTTCCTCAATGCGCGCGGCTCCGGTCTCTCCCGCGTCTCTGTGTTCAACTTGGTGAAACGTCTGGCCACGAAAGCGGGGATCCGCAAGACGATCAGCCCACACACCTTCCGGCACAGTTTCGCCACGCACCTGGTGGAAGGCGGCGCCGATCTGCGCGCCGTGCAAGAAATGCTCGGTCACGCGAGCATTACCACCACCGAGATCTATACGCACCTCGACCGCGAGTATCTGCGCAGCAACATCATGCGCTTCCACCCCCGTGCGAAACGGGCTTAGCTCTTCAACTGTCGTTGCGGGCCAGGGTCTGCCTGCCGGTCAGTATCCTTTCATACGCGGCCATCAGGGTAGTGATCTCCGGCCGGATACGTTCGTCGTAGCCTTCATCCCAGCTTAGCCGCCCGTTCAACGGGTCGAACGTCGCAATGCCCATGGGCAGATCGAAGAGGGACAGATCCAGTTCAGGTAGGCGCTCCAGCATGGTCATCTCGATATACACCTCCTTCACGCTGTGGTCGCCCTGCCACTCCGGGCCATGGGTACTAACGGTGTAGCACTTGCTGACATGCCCGGGAAGGGCGAAACGGATCACGTAGTCCGCATTGTTGTCCAAGAGCACTTCATAGCGCCCATTGGCACCTGTTGCCAGCGTGCGCAACTTCTCGCCGTTCTTGTAAATGCGGACGGATGCATCCGCCAACGGCGATGCCGTGGTCTTGTCCGTGACCACCCCGACCAGGCGGAGATGCGCTGCGGACGATCGGAGAGCAACGACGCACAGCAGTGCGGTGATCGTATGGGTAAGCATCGTTCTCATCGCGTGGACCGGCGCTTTGGTGGCTCCGGCGGGCGGCGAAACTAGAAGCGGCCCGATCGGGATCAAAGTCGGATCCGGGCCTTTTCGATTTGATCGATCAACAGGCACTTGTGAAGAACCCCGGTGGTCCGAACGAACAAGGGCGGCCCTTCGGCCGCCCTTGTTCAAGACCTCGTTCGAGGATCAGCGTACGATGATCCGCTGTTCGGAACTACCATCAGCGGTCGTCACGCGCACCAGATACGCTCCAGACTGAAGCATGGCTTCCACGCCGATCAGCACATTGGTACCCTGTTGCAAGGGCTGCCGCTGCTGGCGCACCAAGCGTCCCGTGGCATCGAGCAGATCGATGGTGGCCATCGTGCTCGCATCGGCCCAGATCAGGTTCACAACCCCATTGGTCGGGTTCGGATACAAGGACCACGAAAGGCCTCCGGTCGGTTGAACGCCGGTGCCGAGATCCCCGGTGAGGCAGATCGTGAAGTCCCCGCCCGCACCGAAATCCGTGTTCGAATAGACGCGTACCGTATAGCTGGTGAAAGTGCTCACCGTCAACACGATGGGGGCCGTGGGCGTGATCACACAAGCCAGTTCCGCTCCGCTGCATCCATCGCTCACAACCACCACCCAATCCGTCATCGTGCCCTCGTCGAAGTTGACCGTGATCGTGGAATACGGTCCGGAACTGAAGATGTACCACACATCGAGCAACTCCGTGCCAACGCCGGTGCTGTCACAACTCGGGGTTCCGCCGTCCTGTGTGGCCAGAGCGTTGTTCCCCGCTGTCGCGTTCGCAGGACATTCCGCGGGGGTCCATACCGGAAGTGCCGTTACATTGGTACAATCGTCGTTCGCCGGTGCGCTACCGCAGGCGGTCGCCGTGGCCAGGATCGTGTAGTTGCCCTGGTTGTTCGCGTTGCCGAACACCGGCACATAGTAGGTGCCGGCGGGCAGGTTGGCGAAAAGGATCGTGGCATTGCTGTCCACGCATGTCACGAAATCCGCCGCCGTAGCGAAGACGAGCTGGTCGGCGGGACAGGTCTGGGCCAGTACCACCCATACCGTCGCGAACTCCGGTGTCGTACCACAATAGCTCAGTGTTACGTTCGCGCAAGTGGTCGTGGTGAAGGCGTGCCATACGGTGGTGGTGTCCGGGGCGACATCCAGGCCGCTGCCCACTACGGCATCATTGGTACTGGTGGCACCCACGTTGGTCCCGGTGAAAGTGAGCTGGCCGCCCACATTGAGCGCGCCCGGTACCACATTGAAACACTGGTCGTTCGGTGGAGGATTACCGCCTCCGCACGCAGTGGCCGTTGCAATAATGCTGTAGGCTCCTTGCGTGCTGGCATCGCCATAGACCGGCACGTAGTAAGTGCCTGCGGGCAGGTTGGCGAAGGTGATGGTCGCATTGCCGCTCGCGCAGGTGGTGAATTCCGTGGTGGTCGCTAGGATGATCTGGTTGGCCGGGCAGGTTTGTGTCAATACGACCCAGACCGTTCCGAACGGTGGCGTTGTGGTACAATAGCTCAGGGTCACGTTCGCACAGGTGGTGGTGGTAAAGGCGTGCCACACCGTGGTGGTATCGCCGGTCACATCCAACGCCGACCCTCCTACCGCATCGTTGGTGCTGGTGGAGCCCACGTTGTTGCCGGTGAAGGTGAGTTGGCCACCCACGTTCAAAGCAAGGGGCACCACATTGAAGCACTGATCGTTCGCAGGAGGGTTGCCGCCGCCGAAAACGCAGATATCGAAACTTGTAGTGGCCGGAATAGCGGTGTAATAGTGATAGACCCGGACGTAGTAAGTCTGGCCTACTTGAAGCCCGGTAGCGGAGATCACCTCCACGCCACCGATCAACGTAACGTCCGCACAGCCCACGTTAACGGTTGCGCCGCAGCTACCGGAGAGTAATTCCACCACGGCGTCCAAAGAATCAGATCCCGCGACACGCACAGTGAGGTTCGCAGCCGTCGCCACGAACCGGAACCACACATCATCATTCGCGTCACCGGTGAAGGTGCTGCAAAGGATAGCCGGAAGCGACTGGGTGGCATTCGCCACGTTGCCCACCACGGACTGGCAGGAAGTGTTCACTCCGAGCAGGACCGCTCCCGCGCAATTGTCATTGGCTGGCGGCGGTGGCGTGCCGAACACGCAAATGGTGAACTCGGGCGTAGGGGCAGCGCCGGTGAAATAGTCGTACACCCGGACGTAGTAGGTGACGCCTACGCTGAGACCTGGAGCGACGATCTGCTCCACCCCACCATCAAGGGTCACATCCGCACATGAAACGCTGGTTCCATTGCACGCTCCTGAGCGCAGTTCCACCACCGCATCGAATTGCGCCGCGCCATCCACCACGATGGTCGCCGAAGCGGCCGTAGCAACGAACTTGAACCAGACATCATCGTCCGCGTCGCCTGTTGCGCCGCTGCACGTCGATGCGGCCACACTCTGCGTCGCGCCTGTGTTATTCACGGAAAGAGGCGTACAGGTGGCACTCATGGTGAGCGTGGTGGCGCCAGCGCAATCATCGTTGGCAGGACCGCCCTGGCGGTCAGCGGCGATAGGTCCTGGAGGGCGGTGTCCTTTGTTCGGGACCATCGTCTTCACATGCTGCGAATTCGATGCTGGTGCCGAACGAGCGAATGCCGGGTACGGGCTCGTCGCCTTCGACATGGTCGTCTTTGGTGCCTGTGCGGTGCCGCCGCGTTGTGCGAGCACGGCCATGGGTAGCAATAGTGCGCTCCCGATCAGCAGGCGCATCGCGTAGTATCCTCTCATGTTCTTTCAGAGTTTGGGCACGAAACTAACCGTGCGTAACACTGCGGCCACAGTGCCTGAGGAAAGGATCGAACAACTTAGCGTGAAACGCTGAACGCCTTGCGCGCCAGCACCTCGCCGAGATCGTTCCGAGCCACCAGCTCGTAGACGCCAACTGCCCAGCCGGAGACCGGAACAACGGTCCGATCCCGGACCGGACCACCTTCCCCCGACCGCCAGATCACCCGGCCGTCCGCGCTGGTCACTTCCAGATCGACAAGGTCTTCGGCCCCCGCCCATTCCACCGTGAGCGTATTGGCCGCCGGGACGGGATACACGCGCAACGCGTTCGGTGCGTTCGCGGCGCCATCGGCTACGGCGGAGATGAACTGGCCCTTGCCGAACGCATAGTGTCCCCTCAATAGGGAGTCGAGCAGAATATACCCCGAGCGGTTGGTGAGCGGGCCGGTCATCACGGTCTGATGCGGATAGGCGCTCCATGGTGTGCCCGCATCCGGCCGATAGAGCAGGACGGCATCTTGCTCAGTGGTATAGTAGAGGTCGTAGTCGAATTGGTCCGCGTTCAAGGCGGTGTAGTTCAATCGGGCGTGCAGGTCCGTTCCGGGGGGCCAGATCCCATCCACCACCCAGTAATGCGTGCTGCTGATCTGGTCCACTTCGGCATCCAGGAGATCCGCATCCGGGGCGGACCAGATATGGTCCACGCGGAAGAGCGCTGAGTCGAGCAGGGTATCCGCATACAGCCGGAAGTCCACCCGGGGCAATGTGGTAGTGAACGTCTCACCCGGCCGGAGAATGAACTCATGGTCCATGCGGGCCTGGTTCAACCGGTTGTAGCCGTTGATCACGGCCATGCGCGGTTCGAAGGGCGCGGTCAAAGTGAGGCTCGTGAACTCCCCTCCTGCTGTTACCAGGTGCTCCTGCCGTTGCCAATCCTCCCCGATCAACGTGAGGTCCAGCGGTACTTCATCATGGAAAGTGGAGGTTCCGCGCAGCCCCTGCCGAAGGACCAGGTCGACCTCCCATTCGTTGCCTTGCTGCACCGCATCGAGATCATGCAACACGAACACCGAGAAGCCCGGCGCGAAGACCCAAGCATCGAAGAACGGATCGAGATCGGCGCCCGAGACGAGCTCGAGCGCATCGCGGAACGCGTTCGCATCCACCGCGCTGTCCGCGAACTGTTGTTGAACACCCTGCATGGTCTGGCGAAATAGGCTGTCGCCCAAATAGCCCCGCAGGTTGTGCAGTACCGCCGCCCCTTTGTAGTAGGTGTGATGCCCGTAGATGTAGGGGTCGGGCATGGGGGACAAAGGCTGGAAGCCACCGTCCTGCACATGACTGTTCTTCAACACATCGAACTGGTTGTTCTTCACCGCGTTCACGAAGGCTTCGGTGCCGCCGAGCCATTCTTCCACCAGATGTCCGGTGTACTCCGCAGGCCCTTCCTTGATCCACATATCGTTGTGGACGTACGGCGTTACCGCATCACCCCACCAATGGTGCCCCAGCTCGTGGCTGAACAACGCGCGGTTGTCGGCGATGGGTTGTGAGGTCATGAAATCCGGGTAGGCCACATTGGTCGGGATCTCCAAGGCCCCATCGGTGGTAAGAACATAGCCCACGCGCCCCCAAGCGTAAGGTCCGTACCAATGCTCGCAAGCATCGATCGCCGCGCCCAGATCACCGAAGCGTGCCACCATGCCGGGTAGTTGGCCCGCTTTCGCCGAGAGGCGTACCGGAACGTTCCCGTACGCGCCGACATGCACATAGTCGCTATCCACATAAGCGGCCACCGCCACAGCGGAGATATGCGTTGGGATGTCGTACGGCAGATCGAAGGAGCGCACCACCGTGTCCCCGGCCAGGGCGAGTTCGCCCATGAAGTCCCCCTGTCCGTGCAGCCGGTACGTACCCGCGCTCTTCACATGGTAGGTATAGGTCGCCCGTTCCACGAACGAATCGAAGCAGGGGTACCACACCTTGCCGAAGTTGGGTGGTATCGTGCTGATCCCAATGCCCAGATTATAGATGTACCCGCTTTCGAAATAGAACCCACCCCATTGGCTGTCCCGATGCGGATGACCGCGGTAATGAACGGTCACATCGCGTTGCTCACCGATCAGTGGTGCCGTTCCCAACTCAACGCGAAGAAAGTCGCCTGACTGGGAAAAGGACAATGCACTTCCGGCGCTGATCACGGAGTCGACCACCAGATCCTTCAGGTCGAACCGTATGAAGGTCTGCCCGGCCATTTTCGCCGTGAAGGTGATCGTGGTAGCGGCCGTGATCTGCTGCGCCCCCACCTGGGTCACGTCCAGTGCGATATCGTAGTGCAGGATGTCGAAGGTGTCGCTGCGGGCGATGGTCTCATCGATCTGTGCGCGCTCGGCGGCGGTCAACACCGGCGCTGCGCCCTGCCGGTCGCGAAAATAGTGACAGCCATACCGGTAGGGTTGGGCATCGCACCACGTGTTCACCAGAACGAGCAGGATGACCGGAAGGAAGCGACGAATGGAACGCATGCGGGTGGGACGTGTGGATGGATCCGAAGCTACGCCAAGCATCCCTGTCCGCGGCATTTCCGTTCTCATCGTAGCTCAAGGCGCAGGGCCAGGTGCCGCTCCAGGACCGCTCCCATGCTGCGGCAGCGACCCATCTCCACATCGCCATGGAAGACGGACAGCTCCCGCGCGAGCATGGCCACGTGCTCCTCGGTGGAGACCACATCGTCCTTCATCACGGCGATCAGCGCTTCGATCTGCGACTGGGCCAGCAGATAGCGTTTGCGCAGGAGGGCGCGTTCCTCGTTGCTGTATTGCGCGGCCGTTTCGTAGGAGATGTACTGTTGCGCGAACTCCACGAAGGGCAGGTTCTCCTTGTAGAACTGTGGCAGATAAATGCGGTGCCGTCCATCGTAGCTCTGTTGATCGAAGTCGATGGAGCGCAGCCGGTACTGCACCTGGTCGAAGTCCTGGATCACGTCCACCACGAAGTTGTACGCCCGCATATCGCCGAGCAACCGGGCGAAGCACCGTTCGTTGAACTTCACGAACTCCTTGCTGAGCCGCACGGGGCTGAGGTGCGCACCGTAGCGTTCAGGCTCCTGCATGAAGGTATCGCCCGGTACGCCGATGATGTGCTCCTCCACCAACGTATCGCGGTGCACCATGTAGTTGATCTTGTTCGGGCTCAACAGGTGCTCCAGTTCCAGGCCGTACACGCGCGATGCATCCGCCTTCTTGATGTAGTAGTAGTCGTGGTTGTCATTGATCTGGTTGAGGATCTTGATGCGGAACGGCTGGCTGTTGCCATAAGCGCAGAAATCGATGCTCGCCACTTTCAAATAGTCGATGCGGCGCCCGTCCGCCGCCACCATCTGGTAGAGGTCCACCAACTGTTCGTGCAGCTCGGCCTGGTCCTGGGGACGAAGGAGCACCGTGGTCCAAAGGGTGGGTCGGCCCGCGGCATCCACCTGGGGCATCAGGCCGTCGTGGCGGAGGAGTTCGGTATAACCGATCGGCAGTGGTGCCGCACGTCCATGTGCGTCCAGATAGCCCCTTAGCGCATCGGTGACCGGGTAGCTCGGCTTCTTGATCCGGATCTCATTGAACTGCTGGGCCTCCATGGATGGGTGCAAAGGTGCGATCCCGTCCTTACCTTACACTGCGGACCGTTCCGCCATACCGCTCCCCCCTCCATCGGGGAACTATAACCTATTAGAACCTCGCATCTGATCACCCATGATCGATCAGTAGCCCACCCACTGAATCCCTTGTCTGGCGCGGATTTCGTACATTCGTGTAGTTCTTAGAAAAGAAGAGGACCGCTCCTCTCGGAACGGCCCTCCACTCAGATTGCGATCAGGAACCTACGTCCTGATCGGGTATTGCACCTTCCGCCTCGGCCATCTGTGTGGCCTCGGCATCGGGTGAACACTCCTGCGGGTGGCTGTCTTGCTCATCCTGTCGGGGGTATTCGATTGCCGGAGGACTATCCTTCCCGGCACGCTGGCCGACCCCTCGTACGGGTCGGCCTTCGCGCTTCAAATGTAGTCCATTGTCGGATCCGTCAAAGACTTTCAGTAGGATCGACCGCCGATCAGGGGTCGGCTCCTGAAAGTTGCTGTTACTACTTGGAGGTTGTCAGTAGGCGACATACATTTGCGCCAACTTCACCCACCATGGACATCAAGGGCATCATAGAACGGCTCAGGAAGCGCAAGGAGGAGTATGAGGAACAGGCCCGGAGGATACAAACCCTCCTCAATATGGGCCCGGATGATCTTCTATTCTTCGTCAGCGAGATCAGGGCCATAGAGGACACTGTTCGCTTGAACGTGCGGCCCATGGCGACTAACGGCGCCGGTATTGGTGCTGCACATCATCGTGAAGCGCCTAAGTCTTATGACAAGGACACCGCCGGAGGAGCGCAGCAGATCTTGGACATTATTGAGCGAGCGAGGAAGGAAAAGGTAATACTACCCACATCCTTCTTCATGGACGCCGCGTTAGCCTGCATCCCCGATGGAAGTGAGAAGGAGAAGAAAACTGTGCGCACCAGGGTATCGAACACCTTGCAATATCTCAGGGAGAAGCGCAAGAAGATCGGTCGGCACAAGCTGGATGGCGACCATATGAAAACGTTCTGGGGGCCAGCCGAGGCAATTCAGGGCGAGGATCTGATCGCTCCGGGCTGGGGAATTGGGTACAACTTGGAACCAATTAATGTCGGACCATACTAGAACCACGAGGGCCCCCATGAGGGAGCCCTAATGATGACGGAAGGATGAACGAAAGAAGGTGGAGATTGCCACGTAGCGCAGGGTCCGGGCTCATTACCCCGGCGCTGTCCTGAGACGCGAAGCTTTCTAGTAATCCAACCTCCCGGAGCCCGGCCTGCCAGCCGGGTTTCGGCATTCAAAGATATGGAAGAACGCCACAAATATGGTAAATGTCCGTACATTATACGTACGTTTGCCGTATGGCGAAGAAGAAAACCACCAAGAAGGCCGGAATTGCGAAAGTGACCAAAGACGCTCGTTTTGAGCTTCGTATGTCACCAGACTTAAAGGAAAGAGCGAGTAAAAAGGCAAAGTCAGAGGGGCGTCCCCTAGCAAACTGGATAACCCATCTGATAGACCAGAATTGTTAAATCTTAGTCAAACCGTACAGTGTACGTATTTTGTACGTACATTTGGGCTATTCAATAACGCAGCCCCATGGACTTCCAGTTCTCCTCCCTTGACAGTTTCGAGAAAGCGTTTCCGACCGAAGAGGCTTGCGTTGCCTACTTCGCTGCGAAGCGCTGGGGCTCTAATGGCCCAGTCGTCTGCCCGTACTGCGAGTGCGACAAGTGCTACACGCTGAAAGGCAAGGTGAAGCGTTTCAAGTGCAGCGTTTGTAAGACGCTGTTCTCAGTTAAGGTCGGTTCGATCTTCGAGGATAGCAACCTGCCATTGCGCGTATGGTTCCGCGCCATCTACTTCGCCACGAACAGCAAGGGCGTTTCATCGGTGACGCTCGGAAAGTTCCTTGGCCGTCCACAAAAGACCGCTTGGCATATTCTGACCAAGATCCGGGTTATGCTCGCTGAAGTCGCACCGGCAATGCTGGATGGCGAGGTCGAAGTGGATGAGACGTTCCATGGTGGTCTTTCACGTAACAAGCACGCGAAGAAGCGCACCGCGCGCGCAGGCTACGGTGACGATAAGGCCACTATCCTTGGCCTCGTTCAACGCGGTGGTAAGGCGATCATTCAGCCGGTTGCCGATCGTAGCAAGGCAGTGCTTCAACCCATTATGCGCGAACACGTCGTGCCGGGTGCAACGGTCTACACGGACGAACACAAATCGTACGTAACCCTTCGCGATGCTTATGATCACCAGTGCGTCCACCACGGCAAGGGCGAATACGTCCGCGTGTCCGAACACGGAACCAAGGCTCACACCAACACCATCGAAGGTGCATGGGCGAGCTTCAAGCGCACTATGGTAGGAACGTACCACTACGCCAGCCGCAAGCACCTGTCAAAGTATTGCGTGGAGGTGGCGTATCGGTACAACTTCCGGAAGGACACGATCCAGCAACGCTTCGACGAGGCATTGGTGCGCAGCAAGGGCCGCACGATCACCTATAAAGAGATCATCGCGGGATAGGCGAATACCTTTGAGCGATGCCCAAGGAAAAGCCCCTGAAGATCAAAGGCACGTTCGATGACGTGCTGACCGTGGCTGGGAGGTACAAGCCCAAGGACAAGGCCACGAAGCCCAAGAGAAAGAAGGCGACCAAGAAGGCGAACCGGTGAAGCTCCCGCGCCTGAGGTATCCCATGTGGATGGCTAAGCTAGTCGCGGTCGCGGCCGTTATTGGGCTGCTATGGATAGTACTCCGCTTTGTCTGGAACATTTACCTCCTGGTGGGGTGGTAGCGTTCTGCTGATCGGCTAGCTTGGCGGGATGTCGGAAAGGGAGGAAGTGATACGGTCGCTCCAAGATATTGCGGCGCGCCTTGATGTAAAAACCCAGGTAGCTGACGGCGCTGAGATTGTAAGGCTGCTCGTCCGTGGCGGTCATACCCCAAACGGGGCCTTTATGGAGATTGATGACGTTGTGATCGAACTAGGTCTCGAATACTGGCGCGCATACGAGGCGGTTCATTCGCTGAAGATGTTCGGGCTGATTCACACCCTCCCGTTCAATGCCATGGATAGGCAACGAGCCCGCATAAGAGCGAACACGGGAAACCAAATGAAGGAGGACAAGTTTGGTCTTAGGCTGAACGAAAAGGGCCTTGACTACGCACAAAAGGAGGTCGCTGTCCGATACCAATCGAAGCAACTAGACGACTTCGATAACGCGGTCGAACGTGGCGTCACAAGTCTGCGGATCAGTAAGCGGGCTTATGGCTTGAGCATACTTGCCATACTAATAGCAGGAGCCACACTAGGATGGCGCATTTGGACAGACAATCGAGCCGCACAAAAGACCGGCGCTCCCGTTCAGATAGCCCCCGTAGTTGAAACCGTTCGCGAACGTATCCCCGAACATGTGTGGGCCACCTGCGGACCGTGCGATACTGTTCCGTAGTGGTCCGCGCCCAATTACGAAAACCCTGTGATATCATGGGTTCAAACCAGTTATAGTTCCCCTCCATCGGCCTCATTGCCCGCTTCGTCGAATTGCCCAACCCCTCGCGAGCGCACGCCGTTAACGTTGCCGGAACCGCACGCCCATGGACCACGCACCAACGCCCACAGCTCCTGTAGGGCCGC
>JAGNSU010000102.1 GCA_017987895.1 Flavobacteriales bacterium
AACGTGATCATCGACAAGAAATTCGGAGCGCCCCAGGTGACCAAGGACGGCGTTACCGTGGCCAAAGAGATCGAGCTGAAGGACGCCGTGGAGAACATGGGCGCCCAGATGCTGAAGGAAGTGGCCAGCAAGACCGCTGACGCCGCTGGTGATGGCACGACGACCGCTACGGTCCTCGCACAAGCCATCGTTACCGCCGGCCTGAAGAACGTGGCCGCTGGCGCGAACCCCATGGACCTGAAGCGCGGCATTGACAAGGCGGTCACCCTGGTGGTAGCCGATCTGAAGAAGATGAGCCAAGCCGTGGGCGACGACAACGCCAAGATCAAGCAAGTGGCTTCGATCAGCGCGAACAACGACGACACCATCGGCACCCTGATCGCCGAGGCCATGGCCAAGGTGAAGAAGGAAGGTGTGATCACCGTGGAAGAAGCGAAAGGCACCGACACCACTGTGGAAGTGGTGGAAGGCATGCAGTTCGATCGCGGCTACCTCAGCCCCTACTTCGTGACCAACGCGGAGAAAATGGAGGTGGACCTGGAAGGCGCCTACATCCTGATCTACGACAAGAAGATCAGCAGCATGAAGGAACTTCTCCCCATCCTGGAGAAGAGCGCACAGACCGGCAAGCCTTTGCTGATCATCAGCGAAGATGTGGACGGCGAAGCACTCGCCACCCTGGTGGTGAACAAGATCCGCGGCGCCCTGAAAGTGGCGGCCGTGAAAGCCCCCGGTTTTGGTGATCGCCGCAAGGCCATGCTGGAAGACATCGCCATCCTCACCGGTGGAACGGTGATCAGCGAGGAGCGCGGCTTCAAACTGGAGAACGCCGACCTCACCATGCTCGGTCGCGCTGAGAAGATCAGCATCGACAAGGACAACACGACCATCGTGAACGGTTCCGGCAAGAAAGAGGACATCGTGGGCCGTGTGAACCAGATCAAAGCACAGATCGAGACCACCACCAGCGACTACGACAAAGAGAAACTGCAGGAGCGACTGGCCAAGCTGGCCGGTGGTGTTGCCGTGCTCTACATCGGTGCCGCTACGGAGATGGAGATGAAAGAGAAGAAGGACCGCGTGGATGACGCCCTGCACGCGACCCGCGCTGCCGTTGAAGAAGGGATCGTACCGGGTGGTGGTGTAGCCTACATCCGTGCCCAGAAAGTGCTGGACAAGGCCGAGGGCATCAACGCCGATGAGACCACCGGCATGGGCATCGTGAAGCGCGCGCTCGAAGAGCCCCTGCGCCAGATCGTCGCCAACGCCGGATTGGAAGGCAGCATCATCGTACAGAAAGTGCGCGAAGGCAAAGCCGACTACGGCTTCAACGCCCGCACCGAAGTGTACGAGAACCTGCTCGCCGCCGGTGTGATCGACCCCACCAAGGTGACCCGCGTCGCCTTGGAGAACGCCGCTTCCATCGCTAGCATGCTGCTCACCACCGAGTGCGTGATCAGCGACGAGAAGGAAGAGAAAGCCGCCGGTGGCCACAGCCACGGTGGTGGCATGGGCGACATGGGCGGGATGATGTAAACGATACCGACCGCAGGGTCTCCCGACTTGTCGGGATGACCGCTGCGGGAACGATAGGAGCAAGCCCCGGCGGAAGTCGGGGCTTGTTCGTTGGTCCGGATCTGATCGGCCCATTACCTTTCCGAAGGATGGAAGCCGCCTACCGGACCCACTACGCGCGGCTATCCCGAACATGAAGTGGCTCACGGTCATCGCGTTGGTCGTAATTGCGTGTCGCGCCCCTGCACAGGACATGCACGCCCGGCTGCGCGCTGAGCTGGAACGGATCCACGGGCTCGACCAGCGCGATCGCGAAAACATCGGCCGCTACGGCGTGGGCACGGCCGAGCGCGACAGCGTGAACCACCACCTGATATTTCAGGACTCGCTGAACACCCTGCGCGTACGTGCGATCTTGGACAGCGCCGGTTGGCTGGGGCCTGAAGAGGTCGGAGCCAGTGCGAGCAGTGCGCTCTTCCTTGTGATCCAGCATGCCGACCTGGCGACACAAGAGACCTACTTGCCAGAGGCACGGCTGGCCGTGGAGGAAGGCAAGCTCGCCGCCAGCAGCCTGGCGTTGTTGGAGGACCGGATCGAAATGCGCAACGGCCGACCGCAGATCTACGGATCGCAGGTACGCATGGCGAACGGGAAGAGCACCCTCTGGGCGATCAGGGACGAAGAGACCGTGAACGAAAGGCGCGCCTCCGTTGGCCTGGGTCCCTTGGAAGAGTATGCGGCGCGCTTCGGGATCAACTGGTCGCCCGCGAAGAAGCAGGATCGCTTGCTGCTGCTCGGGCCGGTTAAAGAATGAACCCGTCCTTCGCCAACTTGTAGCCCCGTTCGGAGATCACGCCCGCCCGTGCATCGGAACCACATAGGCGGGTTCCACTGTGGTGTCATCGGGTCGCGATCCATGCACCCTGAGCTTACGGTGCGGCGGTGAGGACATGTGCTCCGCCCCGGCGTCGTGCAGATAGAGGCTCCAGCGCCCCTTGTTGTACTCCAGTGCGCTGAGGTTCTCGATCCAGTCGCCGCTGTTGAGGTATTCGACCGCGCCGTTGGGAGTGGTGACGGTACCGATGCGGGGCTGGTGGATATGACCGCAAACCACCACCTCGTGCCCACCGTGCAATGCGATCTCAGCCATCGTCTGCTCGAAGTCGCTGATGAAATTCACCGCGCTTTTCACGCTGTTCTTGATCCGCCTACTGAAGCTCATGCGCGGCCGGCCGAAGAAGGCGAGCGTAACGTTCACCAGATGGTTGATGCGGATGAGCAGGTCGTAGCCGTGGCCTCCGAGCTTGGCCAGCCACTTCGCGTTCTTCATGGTGGCATCGAAGATGTCCCCGTGCAGGAACCAGTGGCGCCTACCATCGATGGTAAGACTGAGCTGGTCCACCAGGCGCAGGTCCCCGAGACGCGCAGGACTGTAACGTCGCAGGGCCTCGTCGTGGTTGCCGGTGATGTAGTACACCGGCAGCTTCGCGCTCCACTTCAGCAGTTTCTTCACCACGCGCATGTGCGCTTTCGGGAAGTACTTCTTGTTGAAGGCCCAGATATCGATGATGTCGCCATTGAGCACCACCTTCTCCGGGGAGATGCTGCGCAGATAGGTGAGCAGATCATCGGCGCGGCATCCGTACGAGCCCAGGTGAAGGTCGCTCAGTACAAGGATCTCCACTTTTCGCTTCATCGATGCAAAGTGAGACCCTGCATATGTGCTCATCGTTACCGGGTCGTTAGATCGCACGGATGGCGATCATTGGACCATGCCGCGCAAAAAGGCCACACGCTTAACCTTCCCGTCGATCGGGATTTACAGGGGTGTGGGTGCTTTGCGCTCCCGCGTGTTATCGCCCTATGCCTGTGCCACCGAACGGATCCGCCCCCATACAAGTACCAGGTGTCATGGACGCCGTTGACGGGTTGCCGATGGTGAGCACCCAGGCGAAATTGGGTCGTGCCGATAACGCGCTCTTCGCCTACTACACGCCTGGCATCACCACCACCGGCATGGACTGGTGCCACAGCCACGACAGGGACCAACTGGAGAGAAAGGTGAAGCAACATCTTGCCCGTTCGAAGGAGCGGGAGATCGCTGCGCCTTCGGCCAACTCACCGGAAACACTGGGTGAACAGGTATCCCCCGAGTTCGATATGGACCGGGTGCATGAGCTGCTCTATCGGCCGTTCAGCAAGAAATACTACTACCACGACCTGGCATTGCACGAGGTGCTCGACCGGTCCGCGGAGTTCTTTGGCGTCGACGGGAAGGCCATGAACACGTGCATCCTTCTGGTGGATGGCGGAGCTGGCCGACCCCTCACCGTATGCGCGAGCGATATGCTGGTACAGCAACGCTTCGCCGGACCGGGAACCACCGTACGCATGGTGGCCCGGCATCGGATCGGTGCGGACGGCCGCCGATCGGAGAACATCACCGATGACGGCCTTGAGCGGTTCCGGGAACACTATGGCCAACGTCCTCTGAGCTCGCTGGCCGATGGTGTGGATCCCAGGGTGCCCAGTTCCATTGCCGCGGTGCGCGCCGCGCGTGCGCAAGGGCTCAAACGTCCCGAGGTAAGACCACCCGTTCTTGCGGAGATCACGCATCCAGCGGTATTCCACTATGTGTACGCCGTACTGCACGATCCCTTGCATCCACCGAGGCACACCACGGGATCGTTCATCGCACCCCACATCCCGCTCCGTCCGGACTTCGAGGCCTGGAGCGATCGCGGGCGAAAGTTGGTCGAACTGCATACGGGCTTCGAAATGGTGGAGCCCTGGCCCCTGGAGGTGCGCACCGAACACGCCGGGCTCGCACGTGGAACCGCGGCAAAAGCGACCGTGCTGGTGGACAAGGAGCGTGGAAGCGTACAGTTGGACCGGTACACCACCGTAGAGGGCGTTCCCGGTGAAGCATGGTCGTACCTCCTTGGCGACCGCAGCGCGCTGGAATGGGTACTTGAACACTGGAAGGAACGGCTCAATGGTCGCCCGCACGCTACGGCCGACGGTGCGAAGCGATACATGGAGCAACTCGACCGGACGATCCAGCGCATCAAGCGGGTATGCCGCGTGAGCATGGAGACCCATCGCATCCGCAAGGAGCTTGCGATGCTCGCGCGATAGTCCTTCGTGCATAGGCACGACCGGGTCGGGCCGCGCCGCATGTTGCTTCCATGTCAATTCCTGTTCATCCGAAGGTGAACCCCGGCATGCCCCTCTTCCGTCGCCAGCCCTTGCACCGCGCGGCCTCGCCGATGAGCCGGCACAAATAGATCACACTTAACCGGGCAGTAACGTGGACGGAAAAGCAGGGCGGCACCTTCGCCGACCCGGAAGCGCCCCACCTGATGAAGACCTGGTCCCTCTCCTTGTTGACCCTCCTGTGCGCCACGTTCACCTATGGACAAGGCACGGTGCGTGGCAAGGTGACCGATCCGAACGGCGAGACCCTGATCGGTGCATCGGTCGCACTGAAGGGATCGCCCACCGGCACCGCTGCCGATCTGGACGGCAACTACAGTCTGCCGATCAAGGAAGCGGGGCCGAAGACGATCGTGTTCTCCTTCATCACCTTCCAGGACCAGGAGATCACCGTGGAGCCGAAGAACGGCGAAGTGCTCATCGTGAACGTGGAACTGAAACCGGCGGCCAACGAACTGAAGGAAGTGGTGGTGGAGGGCAAGGCACGGCGCGCGGGCGATACCTATCTGGAGAAGCTCAAGATCAACTCGGCCACCAACATCGACTACATCAGCAGTGATCAGATGGTGCGCACCGGCGACAGCGATGCGGCACAGGCCGTGAAGCGCGTTACCGGTGTGTCCACAGTGGGCGCGTTCGTCACGGTGCGCGGCCTGGCGGACCGCTACCTGGTCACCACCATCAACGGCAGCCGCATCCCCACGCTCGATCCGCTGACGAACAACCTGCGGCTGGACCTCTTTCCAACGGGCTTAATGGACAATATCGTGATCACCAAAACAGCCTCGCCCGAGTTGCCGGGGGATTGGTCCGGCGCTTTCATCTCGCTCAACACGAGCGACTACCCCTCGCGGCTCCGCGTGAGCGTGAGCACCACGCTGGGCTACAATCCGAATTCCTCTTTCAAGGATATCGTCACCGCGAAGCGCAGCTCCACCGACTGGCTCGGTTACGATGACGGGTTGCGGGCCATCCCGGGCGGAGTGCCCCTGGACAATGAGGACTTCCCACGTTTCATCGAACCCGATCTCTATCAGCAGCTCGTGCAATTGGGTCTTGGTCCCTTTTTGCAGCAGTACGGTATCGTGGCCAGCACACCGGGGTTCAACTCCACCAACATGGGTACCTCGAACAGCTTGCAGCACCTGGCGCTCACGGAGCTCGGGCTGCTCGCACCGGGTCTGATCAACGACCCGAACGCGGTAGAAGCCGCCGTGGAGGGCTATAACAGCACCTATGATCTGGGCTACTTCTCCCCCATCCTGAACGCGGACATCGCCGAATTGAACGGCAAGTTCAACAATGACAACTGGCGCGTGGTGACCGAGCAAGGACGGCCGAACTACAACCTCAGTTTCAATATCGGCAACCAGATCCCGCTCTTCAAGAAGAAGGACAGCCCGAGCACATTGGGCTATCTCTTCGGCCTGCGCTATTCCACCGAAACGGAGTACGACGGCGCTTCCACACTCACACGCACGGGAGAGCCCTTCGAGGATACGAACCCCGGCGACCAATACGGCCGCTCCGGTACGCAGAAGATCAGTACCGAGAGCGCCGGATGGAACGCGATCGGCAACTTGAGCTGGAAGATCGATCGCAACAACAGCATCTCGTTGATGGTAATGCCCAACATCCTAGGCCAGAACAACGCGCGCTATCTGGAATTCCTCAACCCCGGCTTGAGCACGGACACGCTCGTTTCCGAAGACCAGTTCTATGAGCAGCGCAAGCTCATGGTGTACCAGTTCGGTTCGCGCCACTTGATCCCCGCGTTGAACCTGAAGGTGGACCTGGACGTGTCGTACAGCGACGGCGACCGGGACGTGCTCGACCTGAAGACCGTGCAATACATCCTCCCCCCTCCGGGACAGCCGATCACCGACGTGGACGGGGCGCTGGGCCAACCCTCGCGCATCTACCGCTTCATGGACGAGAGCATCCTGGACACGCGCTTGGGCTTCGAGCTTCCACTGGGAAGCGATGAACGCAAGAACCATAAGCTGAAGTTCGGCGGCGGCTACCTGAACAACACCCGGCGCAACATCCAGACCTACTTCAACATCCTCGGCGCGCCCGGCCCTACGCAATGGACGGACGCGGAGCGTTTCGAAATGAACGAGGATGGCCGCTTCGTTTCGCGCTACACCACCTTCGGCACCTTCAAAGACAATGACATCGGTATCAACCAGATCATGTTCGGTTATCTGCTGGGCGATGTCGCGGTGTTGCCGAAACTACGGTTAGTGGTCGGGGCGCGTGTGGAGCACACGGACATGCTCACGGACATCCTCCGCTACTATGAGGACGGCGTCGCAGCGGACGATCCCGTCCGCGGGACCGTAGGCGACCAGACCATCCCCGGCGGCAGCAACCCGGAGCAGAAACCAGCGAAGCCCGGCATATTGGACCAATGGGACCTGCTGCCCAGCGTGAACCTGATCTACAAATTGAAGGATGATCGCGAGGTGCCAATGAACCTCCGCCTGAGCTACTTCCGCTCGCTCGCGCGACCCAGCTTCCGCGAGTTCTCGGTGGTCCAACTGTTCGACTACATCCTCAGCGCGCCCGTCTATGGCAACCCGGACCTGCGCGTAACGAGCATCGACAACTTCGACGTGCGCGTGGAGAAGTTCTTCCGCAGCGGGAACAACATCTCCTTGAGCGGCTTCCACAAGCGCTTCCGCGACCACATCGAACTGCTGTACACCACAGCGGGCGGCTATACCTGGCGCAATGCCGACTTCAGCACCGTGACCGGTGTCGAGCTGGAAGGCCGCATCGGCATCTTCCGTTGGCTGGAATGGCGCGGCAATTTGACATGGATGGAGTCCGAGTCCGAACTAACGAGCGTCTTCACCGCCGAGCCCACGAAATACACCACACCGATGTACGGCCAGGCGCCTTACATCGTGAACTCAATGCTCACCTACCACGCGGACAGCCTGGGACTGGAACTGAGCGTGTCCTACAATGTGCAGGGTCCGAAGCTCGCCATCTCCAACTCGGAGGTGAACCCGAAGGGGATCCGCGCCTATGAGATGCCGCGCCACTTGATCGACGTCACTTTGGGCAAGACCTTCGGCGACCATTGGGGCGTCCGTTTCAAGGCGCGCAACCTGCTGAACTCCGCGTTGCGCCGCAGCTACCTATTCGAGTCCGGCTACGACGTTGACTTCGACAAGTACCGTTACGGTACCGAGTACTCCCTGAGCATCTCCTACACCATCCGCTAGCGCCACTTGGACCATGTGCAAGAAGACGATCTTACCGCTGGCCGCTTTGCTCCTCACCACCCTGGCCATCGGCCAGAACGACATCGAGAACGTGGTGGTGGAAACCTACTACGTCAGCAACGCCAACGATGCCACGGACACGATCGGTGGGGGGCTTGTCGCAGGATCGCGCACGTACCGTGTGTTCCTGGACCTCTGCGACAGTTGCGCACTGCGTTCGATCTATGGGGATGTGAACCATGTGTTGGAGATCGCCAGCACCGCGCTCTTCTTCAACAACAGGGACCGCGGCGAAACCTATGGCCATGTCATCCCCAACAACCGCCTCGATGAGAACACCGTGGCGCTGGATTCCTGGCTAGCGATGGGTGCCGCGAGCAACCAGAAGTTCGGTGTGTTGAAGACCGACGATCCGGACGGAACGATACTCGACGCGAACGATGGCGGAAGCGCACAGAACGGTCCGCTCCTGGTGAATACGGATCCCGATGCGGGCATCCCGCTGACCCAGCAGGACGGCTTGGTGCCACTGGGCGGTGGCAGCGCTTTGCCGCCGGGCTTCAACGTCACCGGGACCACACCGGACAGCCTCTTCAGCGATTCCACTGCGGGCGCCCTTTTCTCCTCGCACGATACACGCATAAGCTGCACTACGCCGGGTGTGAAGGGCCCCACCACGGAGAACAAGATCCTGATCGCCCAGTTGACCACCGCCGGTGATCTGAGCTTCCACTTGAACATTGAAGTGGAGCGCGCGGACGGCACGATCATCAAGTACGTTTCCACCGACACTATCCTGATGCCGGATGAAACCGCGAACGGGCTGCTGGTCTATCCGCCGCAATGCGGTTGCACCGACCCGAACTTTTTGGAATACGACCCGAACGCCGGTTGTGATGATGGTTCCTGTCTCACCACCATCATCTTCGGTTGCCTGGACACGTTGGCGTGCAACTTCGACCCCGCTGCGAACTTCAACATCCCGCAACTCTGTTGCTATGGGCCGGATAGCTGCAACGGATTGGACCCGGACATCCTGTGCCCCGGGCTCGGCTTCCACGACGAACAGCGCATGGTGGAGTGGCAACTCTACCCGAACCCGGCTTCCGATGTGCTGACCATACGCGCACAAGGCGTGTCCGGACAAGCGGAACTCGTCGTGCTCGACGCATTGGGTCGTGCGGTGTTGGAGAGCACCTTTACGTCCAACGGCGGTGAAGGGCGCACGGACCTGGCGATCGATCGGCTCGCGCGCGGTCCTTACTTGTTGCGAATGGAGACCGAAGGGGCGGTCTGGCTCCGGACCTTCATCGCGCAGTAGGGATCGCCGCGAGCGGATCGACCCGCGCGGCTTAACGATCTGGTAATAGCGAAGCCGCATGGCCGCAATATGCGCCGGGTAGTTTCGCCGACTCTATTCCATACCTCATGTCCCGCACCCTCTCGATCCTCGCCTCCCTTGCCTTGCTCGTGCAACAGGCCCACGCACAATACACCCCCCCCGATCCTTCCGGCTTCGAAGGGATCGAAGTGGAACGCTACTACATGAGCGACGCGAACGATGCGGCCGATGAGGACGGCAGCTCAGACCTCACCACCGGTGAAGTAACATACCGTGTGTTCGTGGACCTGAAGGAAGGCTACAAGCTCATCACCGTCGGTGGCTTCGTCAACCACAACATCACCTTCAATACCACCACGAGCTTCTTCTACAACGATGATCGCGGCGAGAGCTGGGGCAGCGATCTGAACGACATCCACCTGGAGAAGAACACCGTGGCGATCGATAGCTGGCTGAGCGCTGGCGCGGCCAGTGATGCGCACTGGGGGATCCCCAAATACGAGGACACGGACGGATCCGTCGTGGGCGGTGCGAACAATGATGGTGGCAGCAATAGTGTTCCCGGAGGACTGCTCGTGCACGAGGATCCGATGACCGGTATCCGGCTCGATTCGCTCGATGGTCTGCTGGCAGGCACGCCTCCGGGTATCCTATCGGTCGGCGTGGCACCGACCATCTTCAACGAATATGGTGGAGCCGCGTACACCTCCGACAACTTCGCATGGAGCAGCGGCATCGGGAACGTGGAGGGCCCTACCCCGTCCAACAAGATCCTGATCGGCCAATTCACCACCGATGGCGAGTTCACCTTCTGCCTCAACCTGTGGGTGCGCATCCCGGACAGCTTGGTATGCGCCGATGTGAACTGCCATGAGATCATGGAGTTCTATGCTACCATCGTCCCCACTGATACCCTGGGCGGCGGCTACGTCACCGAGAACAAGTTCACCCATCCCACTCTCTGCTTCAACTCCGCGCAACAGCAGATCGATTGCCTCGGTGTGCCTGATGGACCAGCCTTGCCGGGAACCCCTTGCGACGATAGCGACCCGAACACGGCGAACGACACCTGGAGCGCCAACTGCGTTTGCGAAGGCTTGGTGGCGGTGCCGGAGGTGAACCCGCTCGCCGCACTGATCCAAGTGCATCCCAATCCTGCGCGTGAAGCGGTACGCATCGAGATCGGGGCCCTCGCCGGACAACACGCGCGGTACGCCTTGATGGATGCGCTCGGCCAGCGGATCGTTGCCGTGGACCTTGGTGTGCTGAGCGGCACCTGGAAGGGGTCCGTGGAACTCTCCGGCATGAGCTCCGGCATCTACTTCCTGGAGTTCGTGGTGGGCGGCGACCGCTATACCAAGCGCATCTCCAAGCTCTGAGCAGGAAGGTCCGATGAGCCGAGCGGTGATCCAGCAGCTCTGTGCGGGAGCGATCCTGCTCGCACCCGTGATCGCCCGGTCGCAGGCCATCGATAGTGTGTTCGTGGAGGTGTACCATGTGCAACCCGGTGATGTGGCCGGCGAACCACCGCTCACGACCTACCGCGTTTTCGTGGACCTCGCACCGGACCACGAGCTACAGATGGTCTATGGGGACGAGAAGCACCAGCTCCGCATCCACACCACCACC
>JAGNSU010000021.1 GCA_017987895.1 Flavobacteriales bacterium
CATCCCCCCACTCCCAAACGTAGGACAAAGCACCGCCAAGGGGATCGAGCGCGTCGCCTGTGAACGTGACGCTGAGCGAAGGGCCGATCCCGCTCATTACGTCAGCGGAGAGCGCAAGGCATTCGGGCCGGGTGCCTGTCGGTTCGTACGTGATGCGGTGCAGGCCCCCTTCGAAGGTGATGAGGTCATCATAGTAGGAGAGGTAGTACAACGCATCACCAGGGCCCTGGAGCAATTGAGTGCAGAAGTTGGATTGAACTCCCCCCAGTGCCGCGGTGTCAAGGAACGGGCCCTGTGAGGCGACCGTGGTGCCTTGTGCATCGAAGGTGAGCCACTTCATCCATCCGCGGATGAACTCTCCGACGAAAAAACGGCCGTTCCATGCCGCTGGAAATGAAGATCCCCGATATGTGAATCCCGCGGTGATCGCGGCACCGGTGCCTTGGTGGTGGTAACTGAAGACGGGGTCCGCGAACTGCGGATCATCGCAGGAGCCGTCCGGCAGGCGCCCGAACTCACCACAAAGCGGCCATCCGTAGTTCGCGGCCGGCGCGGCCAACACAATGTCCTCCCAAGCCAATTGGTGATTGTTGGCCCCCACGACACCGATATAGAACCGCCCTGTTTCCGGGTCGTAGTCACCGCGGTAGGGATTGCGCAGTCCGCTCGCGTATACGGTCTTTAATTCACCATTGGCATTGTAGGGTCCAGGGGTCGGGTCGTAGTACGGATTGTTCGTAGGTGCGGTGCCATCGGGCAGAAAGCGGTGCAATTTGCCGAAGGGACTGCTCAGGTCCTGGGCATTGGCGGGGGTGTAGTCATCGCCTACGGCGAGGAAGATGGTGCCATCGGGCAGGAAAGCGAGCGCACCGCCGGTATGGCAGCAATCGACATACGGGTCGATGGTCTCCCAGACCACCACCTCGCTGCTCAGTTGGGCGGAATCGCCCAGGTGGGTGAACCGGGAGAGGCGATCATGCATGCCGAAGGTGGAATAGTAGAACCAGACCTGCTGGTTGTTGGCGAAATCAGGATCGATCCATACACCGATAAGGCCATGTTCGGCGGTGTTGTCCGCCGGGATCTCCATGTAGGTAGTGGTGGTGACCGGTGGCTGATCGATGGGCGAAGTGATGAGCACCTCGCCGATCTTCCTACAGATCAAGGCGCGGCCATCGGGGAGGAACGCGACAGAGGTAGGTGAATCGATGCCACCTATGATCTGGGTGTGGACGAAATTCTGCGGCTGGGCCTGGGTGAAGTGAGCCACCGAAAAGAACAGCAGCAAGGTGACGAAGGCGCGGAGGGAGCGAAGGAATGGCATGGATCGGAATGCGGATAGGCCTGCCGCCTAACGGCGAAAGGGGCCGCAAAAGTAGAGGGTTAGGGAGGGGGCGCCGGGCCGTGGTGGAGAATTCGACCGGGATAGTGGAAAAGATCCACGGCGCATCCTGGGCTGGAATAGGAACGGCGCCCATAGGCGCCGTTCACACGTCTGTTCTGTAGTGGGATCACTCGCCCTTCGCTTCCCCCTCGGTCTCGGGTGCCTTTTCGGTGGCTTTGCTCTCGGCAGCTGATTTGGCCGCAGCGGGCTTGGCGGTGCGACCACGACGCGTGCGCTTGGCGGCTGCGCCGGCGGTGGCCTTCTCTTTGGTGTACACCTCGTTGAAGTCCACCAGTTCGATCATGGCCATTTCGCTCGCATCGCCACGGCGGTTGCCCAGCTTGATGATGCGTGTGTACCCACCGGCACGCTCCCCGATCTTGGGGGCCACGTCGCGGAACAGGGCGGCGGTGGCCTCCTTGTTCTGCAGGTAGGAGAACACGATGCGCTGGCTGTGCATGCTGTTGTCTTTGCCCTTGGTGAGCAGGGGCTCGACATAGCGGCGTAAGGCGCGGGCCTTGGCCAGGGTGGTGCTGATGCGCTTGTGCTCGATCAGCGAGCAGGCCAGGTTGCTCAGGAGGGAATCCCGGTGGGCCTTCTTGCGGCCTAGCGCGTTGTTCTTGTTTCCGTGTCTCATGACCGTTGTCCGTTGTCGGTTGTCAGCGGGGCGGTGGAGCGTTGGCAACTGCCAACCGTCCACTGCCAACTGGCAACTGGTTCTTACTCCTTGTCCAGTTTGTACTTGCTCACGTTCATTCCGAAGCTCAGGCCCTTGTTCTCCACCAGGTCCTCCAGTTCGGTGAGGCTCTTCTTCCCGAAGTTGCGGAACTTCAAGAGGTCGTTCTTATTGTAGGCCACAAGGTCGCCCAGGGTCTCGATGTCGGCGGCTTTCAGGCAGTTCAGGGCGCGCACGCTCAGGTCCATGTCGACCAACTTGGTCTTCAGGAGCTGGCGCATGTGCAGGCTGGTCTCGTCGAACTCCTCTTCCTGCACGCGTTCCTCCAGTTCCAAGCTGATCCGCTCATCGCTGAACAACATGAAGTGGTGGATCAGGATCTTAGCGGCTTCCTGCAGCGCGTTCTTCGGGCTGATGCTGCCGTCGGTGAGCACATCGAGGGTGAGCTTCTCGTAGTCGGTCTTTTGCTCCACGCGCGTGTTCTCGACCGTGTACTTCACGTTCTTGATCGGCGTGAACACGGAGTCGATGAAGATGGTACCGATGGGTGCGCTCTCCACTTTGTTCTCATCGGCGGGCACATACCCGCGGCCTTTGCCGACGGTGAGTTCCACGGTGAGCTTCACGCTGGTCTCCATATGGCAGATCACCAGCTCCGGGTTGAGCACCTGGAAGCCGGTGGTGTGCTTGCCGATGTCGCCCGCGGTGAGGCTGTCCTTGCCACCAAGTGTGAAGGACACCTTTTCGGTGCTCACATCCTCCAGTTGGCGGCGGAAGCGCACTTGTTTGAGGTTGAGCACGATCTCGGTAACGTCCTCGATCACGCCTTTGATGGTGCTGAACTCGTGGTCGACGCCATCGATGCGCAGGGCGGTGATGGCATGGCCTTCGAGGCTGCTGAGCAGGATGCGGCGCAGGGCATTGCCGATGGTGATGCCATAGCCCGGCTCCAACGGACGGAACTCGAAGGTGCCGCGTTGTTCGTCGCTTTCGATCATCACGACCTTGTCCGGTCGCTGGAAATCAAGAATGGGCATGTGCTGTTTGTCGTTGGGTTCGTGGTCGGTTGTCCGTTGTCAGTACTTGTCTCTTTCCGTTCCGGCCGCCTGACAACGAGCGACCGAAAAAGGGTCACTGCTTACTTGGAGTACAATTCCACGATGAGCTGCTCGCGGATGTTCTCCGGGATCTGGGCGCGCTCCGGCAGGGCGATGAGTTTGCCGGCCATGGCGGTGGGATCCCATTCGAGCCAATCGAAGCGCTTGTTGGTGCCAGCCACGCTGTTGGTGATCGCTTCCAAGGAACGGCTCTTCTCGCGCACCGCCACACGTTGGCCGGGGCGCAGCGTATAGCTGGGGATCGTGACCACCTGCTGGTCCACGGTCACGTGGCCATGGGCTACCAACTGGCGTGCGGCGCGGCGGGTGGGGGCGATGCCCAGGCGATAGACGGTGTTGTCCAAGCGGGTTTCGCAGAGTTGGAGCAGGGTCTCACCGGTGATGCCTTTTTTGGCAGCGGCTATACCGAACATCTTCTCGAACTGGCGCTCAAGGATACCGTACGTGTATTTCGCCTTTTGCTTCTCCGCGAGCTGGTGCGAGTATTCGCTGTCCTTTTTACGGCGCTTGTTCGGACCGTGCTGGCCGGGGCCGTACGGTTTGCGCTCCATCCACTTGTCCGCGCCGAAAATGGGCTCCTTGAACTTGCGGGCGATCTTGGTCTTGGGTCCTGTATAACGTGCCATGTTCTTGTTGTTGGGGCGCGGGATCCCGCGTCCTTACGGGATTTGGATCAGACGCGGCGCTTCTTGGGCGGACGGCAGCCGTTGTGCGGCATGGGGGTGATGTCGACGATCTCCATCACTTCCACACCGTTGTTGTGCAGGGCGCGGATGGCGCTTTCGCGACCACCACCCGGGCCTTTCACGAAGACCTTCACCTTGCGCAGGCCCAGTTCGTGCGCTTCGCGGGCGGCCTCCTCGGCGCTCACCTGGCCGGCGTACGGGGTGTTCTTTTTGCTTCCGCGGAAGCCCTGCTTGCCCGATGAGGACCAACTGATCACCTCCCCCTTGTTGTTGGTGAGGCTGATGATCAAGTTGTTGAAGGTGGCATGGATGTGCGCCTGACCGTGGGCCTCCACGACCACCTTCTTCTTCTTCTTCTTGCCAGCGGCAGCGCCGCCTTTGCCTTCTGCTTGTTTTGCCATTGCCTGTTCAGTTGTCGGTTGTCCGTTGTCCGTTGTCAGCAGTGCCTACTGGCAACTGACAACTGGCAACTGATCATTACTTGGTCACCTTCTTCTTGTTCGCGACCGTTTTGCGTTTGCCCTTACGGGTGCGGCTATTGGTGCGCGTTCGTTGGCCGCGGACCGGCAGCCCACTGCGATGGCGCAACCCGCGGTAGCTGCCGATGTCCATCAGGCGCTTAATGCTCAGTTGGGTCTCGCTGCGCAACGCGCCTTCCACCTTGATTGTGTCGTTGATGTATTGGCGGATGCGCGACTGTTCGTCATCGTCCCACTCGTCCACCTTCTTATCAGGATCCACCTCCGCGCGCCCGAGGATCTCGAGGGCGCGGCTGCGGCCGATGCCGTAGATGTAAGTGAGGCCGATGCAGCCCCGTTTTTGCTTGGGTAGGTCTATGCCTGCGATACGTGCCATGCTCTATGCGTGCGTTATCAGCCCTGACGTTGCTTGAACTTCGGGTTCTTCTTGTTGATCACATACAGGCGCCCTTTGCGGCGGACGATCTTGCAGTCCACCGAGCGCTTTTTGAGGGAGGTCCTGATCTTCATCGGTTCGGTCCTTAGCTCTTGTATCGGAAACTGATCCGGCCTTTGGTGAGGTCATAGGGGCTCATTTCCACTTTGACCTTGTCCCCGGGCAGGATCCGGATGTAGTGCATGCGCATCTTGCCCGAGATGTGGGCGGTGATGACGTGGCCGTTCTCCAGCTCCACACGGAACATGGCATTGCTCAGCGCCTCTTTGATGACGCCGTCCTGCTCTATGTTCCCTGTCTTGCTCATGCCTTCCTTGTCCGTGTTCCTCTTCGTTCTTTTTCTCGTTCCTAGTTCATCACTTCTTCGTCCAACTCCACGTACCAATCGTTCTTTTTCTTCAACACATCCTCGATGTGGCTGAACGTTGAAAGGACCTCTGCGTGGCCGTGCCGCACGGCGACGGTATGCTCGAAGTGGGCGCTGGGCTTGCGGTCGTGGCTCACCACGGTCCAACCGTCGTCCAACTGGCTCACCTCCTTGGTGCCCATATTGATCATCGGCTCGATGGCGATCACCATCCCGGTGCGCAGTTGCGTGCCATGCCCGCGGCGGCCGTAGTTCGGCACTTCCGGGGCTTCGTGCAATTTTTCGCCCACCCCATGCCCCACCAGTTCCCGCACCACGCCATAGCCGTTGCGTTCGGCGTGGCTTTGGATCGCGTAGCCGATGTCTCCGGTACGGCGTCCATCCACGGCTTGTGCGATACCCAGGCGCAGGCATTCCTGCGTGATACGCAGCAGGCGTTTCACGGCTTCATCCACTTCGCCGATGGCGAAGGTGTAGGCGCTGTCGCCGTAGAAACCCTTCATCAACACGCCGCAATCCACGCTCGCCACATCGCCTTCCCGCAGTTCGCGGGTGCCCGGCAGGCCATGTACCACTTCCTCGTTCACACTGATCAACAGCGTGGAGGGGCAGCCGTACAGGCCTTTGAACCCGGGTAACGCACCATGGTCCCGGATGAAGGTTTCCGCAAGGCGGTCCAGTTCACCGGTCACGGCTCCGGGCCGCATGTGTTTGGCCACTTCGGCCAAGGTCCTCCCAACAAGCAAAGAACTCTCCCTCACCAACGCGATCTCGGCATCGCTCCGATAGTTCACGGTTTTAGCCATGCCCTATCCCGCCATGCCGTAGGCCGCGTTCGTTCGTCCCTTGATCCGGCCTGTTTTCATCAGACCGTCGTAATGTCTCATCAACAAATGGCTCTCGATCTGTTGCAACGTGTCCAGCAATACGCCGACCATGATCAACAAGGAAGTGCCCCCGAAGAACTGCGCGAAGCCCTGCTTGATCCCTGCCATCTGTGCGAAGGCGGGCAGGATGGCCACCATACCCAGGAAGATGGCACCGGGCAAGGTGATCCGGCTCAACAGTTCATCGATGTGGTCGGCGGTCTGCTTCCCCGGTTTCACACCAGGTATGAAACCGCCGTTGCGTTTCATGTCGTCCGCCAGTTGCACCGGGTTCACTGTGATGGCCGTGTAGAAGTAGGTGAACATCACCACCATGGAGAACAACAGCAGGTTGTAGAACATGCCCTGTGCGTTGGCCAGCCCCAACAACCATTGCGGGGGCTGTTCGAAGGCCTGCGCCACGTACATCGGGATCAACACGATGGCTTGGGCGAATATGATCGGCATGACACCGGCCGCGTTCACTTTCAAGGGGATGTAGTTGCGCACCCCACCGAACTGTTTATTGCCTTGCACGCGCTTCGCGAACTGCACCGGGATGCGGCGGGTACCTTGAACGAGGAGGATACATCCCGCGATGATCAATACCCAGAGCACCACCTCGACGAGCAGCAACACGAGACCGCCACCGCCAGGACCCATGCGCCCTACCACCTCCTGCGCGAAGCTCTGTGGGAACTCCGCGAGGATGCCGATCATGATGATCAAGGAGATACCATTACCGAGACCACGTTCCGTGATCCGTTCGCCGAGCCACATGACGAAGAGCGTGCTGCATGTGAGGATCACCACGGTGGTGAAGAGCCAGAACTGGCTGTCCGGCCGCGCATCGGGATCGATGGTGGCGTAGATATAGCCAGGTGCCTGGAACACACAGATGAGGATGGTGAGGTAGCGTGTGTACTGGTTCAGCTTTCGACGACCGCTCTCTTCACGCTGCATCTTTTGCACCGCGGGTACGGCGATGCCCATCAGCTGCATGATGATGCTGGCGCTGATGTAGGGCATGATGCCCAACGCGAAAATGCTGGCGCGGGTGAACGCGCCGCCAGTGAAGATCGAGAGGATCTCCACGATACCTCCTCCTCCTGTGGAGGCGGTCGCCATTTTCAGCGAATCCACGCCGGGCAGTACGATGTAGCTGCCGATGCGGTATACCAAGAGCAGCCCGAGGGTGATGAGGATGCGGTTCCGCAGTTCCTCGATCCGCCAGATGTTCTTGACCGTTTCGATCAGGTTCTTCATGCCTTGTCGCTCTTCTCCTTCCGCACAATGGTAACGGCCTTGCCGCCTTTGCTCTCGATGCTCGCCTTGGCCGTTGCGCTGAACGCATGTGCCGTGACGTCCAGGGCGCCCTTCAGTTCACCGCGGCCCAGCACTTTCAGCTTATCGTTCTTCGCGATCAGCCCGTTGGTGTAAAGCACCTCGGGGTTGATGGTCTTGAGCCCCTGGGTCTCTACGAGCATCTGAAGGGTATCCAGGTTGATGCCTTTGTATTCGACCCGGGTGGGGTTGGTGAAGCCGAACTTCGGCACACGACGCACCAAGGGCATCTGGCCCCCTTCGAAGCCCCGCTTGCGGCTGTAGCCGGCACGACTTTGGGCACCCTTGTGGCCTTTGGTGGACGTACCGCCTTTGCCGCTGCCTTCGCCGCGACCGATGCGTTTCTCCTTCTTGGTGGCCCCTTTGGCGGGCTTCAGATTGCTCAGGTCCATTTCAGTGGTCTGTTGCTCGGGGTTCAGGCTTGCTCCTGGACCGATACCAGGTGATGTACTTTTTCGACCATACCGCGGATCTGCGGTGTGGCCTCCACTTCGACGTGTTTGCCGATACGTCCCAGTCCGAGCGCCTTCAGAGTGTCCTTCTGGCGCTTGGGGGTCTTGATCTGGCTACGCGTCTGGGTGATGGTGATCTTGCTCATGGCTCGTGGTCCCGGAGACCGGGACCTGTTTGCTTATCCGTTGAAGACCTTGGTCACGTTCACACCGCGCATCTGGGCCACGGTGTTGGCATCACGAAGGCTCTCGAGTGCTTTGATGGTGGCTTTCACCACGTTGTGCGGGTTGCTGGAGCCTTTGCTCTTGGCGAGAACATCGGTCACACCGACGCTCTCCAGCACGGCACGCATGGCCCCTCCGGCGATGACCCCCGTACCGTGGGCGGCTGGTTTCAGCAGCACTTGGGCTCCCGCGAACTTACCCTCCTGCGTGTGTGGAATGGTGCCTTTGCGAACCGAGACCTTCACTAGATTCTTCTTGGCGTCGTCGATGCCTTTGGCGATCGCCTCCTGCACTTCCTTGGCCTTGCCGAGGCCATGGCCCACCACTCCGTTCTCGTTCCCCACCACCACGATGGCGGCGAAGGTGAACGTGCGACCACCCTTGGTGACCTTGGTCACGCGGTTGAGCGCCACGAGCCGATCCTTCAGCTCGAGATCGCTGCTGCGCACTTTTTTGACGTTAGCTCCTTCCATCTTGGGTGGTTGATCAGAATTGGAGACCGGCCTCGCGGGCGGCTTCGGCCAGGGCTTTCACCCGGCCATGATAGACGTAACCGTTCCGGTCGAACACGACCATTTCGATGCCGACGGCCTTGGCCTTCTCGGCGATGGCCGTGCCCACATGTTTGGCTTGTTCGACGCCAGCAGCGGCATGTGCCTTCTTGTCCTTCAGCGAAGAGGCGCTGGCCAGCGTGCGGCCCTCCTCGTCGTTGATGATCTGGGCGTAGATATCGCCGTTGCTGCGGTAGACCGACAAGCGCGGGCGCACCGTGGTGCCCTTCACGCGGATGCGCACCCGTTCCCGGATCTTGGCCCTGCGTACGTTCCTGTTGAATGCCATGGCTGTGCTTATTTGCCGGCGGCTTTACCGGCCTTGCGGCGTACTTCTTCTCCCACGAAGCGGACCCCTTTGCCTTTGTAAGGCTCGGGTTTGCGCAGTGAGCGGATCTTGGCGGCCACCTGGCCAACGAGTTGCTTATCGACGCTTTCCAGGCGGATGATCGGGTTCTTCCCTTTCTCCTGGGCCGCGGTCACTTTGATCTCGGAAGGCAGTTCGAAGGTGATCTGGTGGCTGAAGCCCAAGGAGAGTTGGAGCTGTTGTCCCTTCGTGGTGGCGCGGTAACCCACACCTACCAGTTCTTGTTGGATCACGAAGCCCTCGGTAACGCCCTTCACCATGTTGGCGATCAGGGCGCGGTAGAGACCGTGCTTGGCGCGGTGCGGCTTCGCATCGCTGGGCCGGGCCAGGGTGACGGTGCCGTTATCATTGGCCAAGGTGATGGCCGGGTCCACTTGTTGGGTGAGGGTGCCTTTGGGGCCCTTCACCGTGACAAGGTTTTTGTGGACGCTGATCTCCACCCCTTTGGGCAGACTGATCGGTGCTTTTCCAATGCGTGACATGGTCGTTCGGATCAGGGGTCAGCTCACGTAACAGATCACTTCACCGCCCACGCCCAAGTTGCGGGCCTCCTTATCGGTGACCACCCCTTTGCTGGTGCTGATGATGGCCACGCCAAGACCGTTGAGCACGCGGGGCAGTTCAGTGCCGTGCGCATATTGACGCAGACCTGGGCTGCTCACGCGGGTCAGTTCGCGGATGGCGCTCTGGCGCGTTTGCGGATGATATTTCAGGGCGATCTTGATCAGGCCCTGTTTGCCGTCCTCTTGCAGCTTGTACGAGAGGATATAGCCCTTGTCGTAGAGGATGCGCGTGATGTCCTTCTTGAGGCCGGACGCGGGCACCTCCACCACTTTCTTGCGGGCCAGGATGGCGTTGCGCAAGCGGGTCAGGTAATCGGCGATGGGATCGGTGGTCATGGGATATCTTGTTTACCAGCTGGACTTGGTGACACCGGGGATCTTGCCCTCCAGCGCCATGTTGCGGAACACGTTCCGGCTGATGCCGAAGAGGCGGATGTAACCCTTCGGGCGGCCGGTGAGCTGGCAGCGGTTGTGCATGCGCACGTAACTGGAATTGGCGGGTAGCTGCTGCAGCTTGTCCCATTCGCCGGCGGCTTTGAGCGCAGCACGTTTGGCGGCGAACTTCTCCACCATCTTTTTGCGCTTGCGCTCGCGCGCCTTCATGCTTTCCTTGGCCATGGTCTTCTCTCTATCGTTATTTCTTGTCGGCCTTGTCACTGAACGGCATGCCGAACTCGGTCAAGAGAGCTTTGGCTTCCGCATCGGTCTTGGCGGTGGTCACGAACGTGATGTCCATGCCCCGGATCTTGCTCACTTTGTCGATGTCGATCTCCGGGAAGATGATCTGCTCCTTCACCCCGAAGGTGAAGTTGCCACGACCGTCGAAACCCTTCGCCTGCACGCCACGGAAGTCGCGGGTACGGGGCAGGGCAACAGCGATCAAGCGGTCCAGGAACTCGTACATCTTGTCGCCACGCAAAGTGACACGCGCCCCGATGGGCATGCCCTTGCGCAGTTTGAAGTTGCTGATGTCCTTCTTCGACACCGTGGGGACGGCTTTCTGTCCGCTGATGGTGGTCATGTCGATCACCGCGGCATCCACGATCTTCTTGTCCCCCACCGCGTCGCCCAACCCTTGGTTCAGGCTGATCTTCACCAGGCGGGGCACCTGCATGTTGCTGGTGTAGTTGAACTGCTTCTGCAGGGCAGGAGCGACTTCCTTGGCATACTTGGCTTTGAGCCGGGGTGCGTAGGTGCTCATGACTTGGCGGCCGTTTTCTTGGTCTTCACGAAGCGTTCCAGTTTGCCGTCCTTATTGGCTTTGCGTCCCACGCGGCCCGGCACGCCGCTCTTGGCGTCGATGAGCATGAGATTGCTGATGTGGATGGCACCCTCCTTGTCCACGATGCCACCCTGGGGGTTGGCGGTGGTGGGCTTGCTGTGCTTCTTGTTCAGGTTGAGTCCCTCGACGAAGGCGCGCAGGGCGGTACGGTCCACCTCGAGCACCCGGCCCTGTTTGCCGCGGTCCTCGCCCGATAGCACCTTCACCAGGTCGCCTTTCTTGATATGTAGCTTCTTCTGCATGACCGTTCAGAGTACCTCGGGGGCGAGGGAAATGATCTTCATGAACTTCTTTTCGCGGAGCTCTTTGGCCACCGGGCCGAAGATGCGGGTGCCCCGCATCTCACCGGCGGCGTCCAGAAGCACCACGGCGTTGTCGTCGAAACGGATGTAGCTGCCGTCCTTGCGGCGCAGTTCTTTGCGCGTGCGGACCACCACGGCCTTGCTCACCGTACCCTTCTTAGCGTTGCCGTTGGGCATGGCGTCCTTGATGGTCACCACGATGGTGTCACCGATGCGGGCATAACGCCGCGCGGTGCCACCGAGCACGCGGATGCAGAGCACTTCCTTGGCGCCGCTGTTGTCGGCCACATTGAGCCTGGATTCCTGTTGGATCATCGCTTGCTGGTATTACTTGGCGCGTTCCACGATCTCCACCACCCGCCAGCATTTGCTCTTGCTGATGGGGCGCGTTTCCATGATCCGCACCGTATCTCCGATGTTGGCCTCCTCCTTTTCGTCGTGCGCCATGAACTTGCTGCTGCGCTTGACGAACTTGCCGTATTTGGGGTGCATGACGCGGCGCTCCACGATCACCACCACGCTCTTGTCCATCTTGTCGCTGGTGACGATGCCTACGCGTTCCTTCCTGAGATTGCGGTCCATGGGTCCGTGCCTTATTTCTTGTTCACATTCAGTTCGCGGGCACGCAGTTCGGTGAGCACCCGTGCCACTTCCTTGCGCTTGAGGCGCAGTTGCATGGGGCTTTCCACCGGGCTGACCGCATGGTCGAAGCGCAGCTTGCTCAGCTTGGTCCGTACGTCCTGCAGTTTGTCCTGCAGTTCCACGACCGTGAGGTCCTTGAGTTCGGTGCCTTTCTTCTTCATCGCTCGCGCTTATTGGCCGTCGTAGTCTTCGCGTACCACGAACTTGGTCTTGATGGGTAGCTTCTGTGCCGCCAGGCGGAGAGCCTCCTGGGCGGTGGCCATCGGTACTCCGTCGGCCTCGAAAATGATCCGGCCGGCCTGGCAAACGGCTACCCAATGGCTCAGGGCACCTTTGCCCTTACCCATCCGGACTTCGGCGGGTTTGGCGGTGACCGGCTTATCGGGGAATACCTTGATCCACACCTGACCCTCGCGCTTCATATGGCGGGTAAGGGCCACACGGGCGGCTTCGATCTGGCGACCGGTGAGCCATACGCTCTCCATGGCCTTCAGGCCGAAGGATCCGAGGGCTACACGGTGACCGCGTTGGGCCTCGCCCTTCATACGGCCCTTGTGCATATTGCGGCGCTTGCTGCGCTTGGGTTGCAACATGGCTCTTAGCTGTTACGATTGTTTCCACCACGTCCGCCACCTGCGGGTCCGCGACGATCACCTCCACCACCACCGCCGAAGCGACGATCTCCGCCAGGACCACCTGGGCCGCGACGTTCGCCGCGATCACCACCGGGCCCGCGGCGTTCTCCGCCACCTCCACCGCGACGCTCCGGACGATCACCGCCCATGCGAGGACCACCTTGGCCCTTCGCCTGGCCGACGTTCGGGCTCAGGTCGCGTTTGCCGAACACCTCACCGCGCATGATCCAGCACTTCACCCCGATGCGACCCATCTTGGTGTGCGCCTCGCTGATGGCGAAGTCGATGTCGGCGCGCAGGGTGTGCAGGGGCACACGTCCTTCGCGATAGCTCTCTGTACGCGCGATCTCGGCGCCGTTCAGACGTCCGGACACGGTCAATTTGATCCCCTCAGCGCCCATGCGCATGGAACTGGCCACGGCCATTTTCATGGCCCGGCGGAAGCTGATGCGCCCTTCCAACTGCCGGGCGATACTATCGGCCACGAGTTTCGCGTCCAACTCCGGACGTTTGATCTCGAAGATGTTCAGTTGGACATCCTTGCCGGTGAATTTCTTCAGCTCCTCGCGCAGTTTGTCCACTTCCGTACCGCCCTTGCCGATGATCACACCGGGGCGTGCGGTGTTGATCGTCACGGTCACCAGTTTCAGGGTGCGCTCGATCACGATCTTGCTGACGCTGGCCTTTTTGAGGCGCGTGGATAGGTACTGGCGGATCTTTTCGTCCTCCACCAGTTTGTCCACGTAGTTGTCTCCGCCATACCAATTGCTGTCCCAGCCTTTGATGTAGCCGAGGCGCGAACCGGTCGGATGTGCTTTCTGTCCCATTGTGCTTTCCTCGGTCTATTAGTTGGCGGCGTCCACGATCAGGCGGACGTGGTTACTGCGTTTCTTCATGCGGTAGGCACGACCCTGGGGGGCAGGCAGCATGCGCTTCAGGCCGCGTGCCTCGTCCACCATCACGGTCTTTACCACCAAACCGGCTTCATCAGGGCGTTGGCCATCGTTCTTGGCCTGCCAGTTGGCGATGGCGCTCAGGAGCAGTTTCTCCAGATCGCGGCTGCTGTGGCGGGTGCTGAAGCGCAGGATGGCGAGCGCCTTGTCCACCTTCTGGCCACGGATCAGATCGGCCACCTGGCGCATGCGGCGCGGGCTGGTGGGTACGTTGCGCAGTTGGGCGAGGGCCACGGTTTTCTTGGCTTCCTTGCGCGCATCGGCTGCTAATTTCTTGCGGGCTCCCATCTGTCCTTAGTTCTTCTTGTTACCGGAATGGCCGCGGTAGGTGCGGGTGGGCGCGAACTCGCCGAGCTTGTGCCCGACCATGTTCTCGGTCACATAGACCGGGATGAATTTGTTCCCATTGTGTACCGCGAACGTCATCCCCACGAATTCCGGAGAGATGGTGCTCGCGCGGGACCAGGTCTTGATCACGCTCTTCTTGCCGCTTGCGGTGGCTTCACCCACCCGCTGCGAGAGCTTGTAGTGGATGAACGGCGGTTTCTTGAGTGAACGGCTCATGATGCGCTACTAGATGGAGGCGGCCTTGCTGTTGCGGCGCGCGATGATGAACTTGCTGGACGTGTTCTTCGGATGGCGGGTCTTCTTGCCCTTGGCGAGCAGACCCTTACGGCTGCGTGGGTGTCCGCCCGAAGCGCGACCCTCCCCACCACCCATTGGGTGATCGACCGGGTTCATGGCCACTGCACGGGTGCGGGGGCGACGACCCTGCCAGCGGCTACGGCCGGCTTTGCCGCTCTTCTGGAGCATGTGTTCGGCGTTACCCACGGTACCTACCGTGGCCAGGCACGCGCACAGGATCATGCGTACCTCGCCGCTGGGCATTTTGAGCGTCGCGTAGCGGCCTTCGCGGGCCGCCAATTGCGCGAACGTCCCAGCGCTGCGGGCCATGCTTCCACCCTGGCCGGGTTGCATTTCAATGTTGTGCACCAGGGTTCCCAAGGGGATCTCGCCAAGTGGGAGGGTGTTGCCGACCTCCGGGGGCACACCGGGGCCGCTGATCACCTGTTGGCCGACCTTCAAGCCGCTGGGTGCGAGCATATAGCGCTTCTCTCCGTCGGCATAGACGAGGAGGGCGATGCGGGCGCTGCGGTTAGGGTCGTACTCGATGGTCTTCACCGTGGCGACGATCCCGTGCTTGTTCCGCTTCAGGTCGATGATGCGGAAGCGCTGTTTGTGACCACCGCCGATATAGCGCATGGTCATTTTGCCCGTGTGGTTCCGCCCACCGCTCTTGTTGCGGCCGGAGGTGAGGCTGGGCTCGGGGATGCGTGTGGTGACGCCCTCGAAGTCGGTGATCACGCGGTGGCGTGTGCCAGCGGTGACGGGGTTGAGTTTACGGATGCCCATGGCGCTCTCTCTTCGATCAGATGCTGCTGTACAGGTCGATGGTCTCACCCTTCTTCAGGGTCACGATGGCCTTCTTATAGGAACTGGAAGTGCCGCGCAGGATGTTCGTCTTGGTGTAGCGGGTCCGCTTCTTGCCACGCACGATCATGGTGCGTACGCTCTCCACTTCCACGTTGAATTGCTTCTTCACGGCGTCGCGGATGTCGAGCTTATTGCTGTCGCGGGCCACCACGAAGCCATAGCGGTTCTCCTTCTCGCCTTGGGCGGTCATCTTTTCCGTGATGATCGGTCGGATCAGGATCTGGCTCATGGCTTACTTGCTAAGAGTGGCTTCCAGTGGAGCGATCGCGTCCTTCACGATCAGCACGCTGTGGGCGTTCATAATGTCGTAGGTGTTCACCTGGCTCGCATGCACAACGCGGGCGCCTTGAACGTTGCGTGCGCTGAGCAGCACGTTCTGGTCCTGGTCGGCGAGCACCACTAGAGCTTTGCGGTCCGTGAGGCTGAAAGCCTTGAGGAAACCAACAAAGGAACTGGTCTTCGGAGCGGTCAAGGACATGGCCTCCACCACTTTCAACGTACCGTCCTTAGCCTTGTGGGTAAGGGCGCTGCGACGGGCCAGATCCTTCACCTTCTTGTTCAACTTGAAGTGATAGTCGCGTGGTTGTGGGCCGAAGACGCGGGCACCTCCCTTGAAAAGCGGGCTCTTGATCGAGCCTTTGCGGCTGCCACCTGTACCCTTTTGGCGGTGCAGTTTCTTGGTGCTGCCGCTCACTTCGCTCTTCTCCAAGGTCTTGGCCGTGCCCTGACGCTTGTTGGCGAGATGCTGTTTTACGTCCAGCCAGATGGCGTGGTCGTTCGGCTCGATGGCGAAGATGGCGTCGCTGAGCTTCGCCTTCTTGCCGGTGGCCTTTCCGTCGGTGCTGTAGATATCGAGCTCCATCTTACTTCCAGATGATCACTATGCTGCCTTTGGCGCCGGGGACCGAGCCTTTCAGTACGAGCAGGTTCTTGTCCTTGTCGATCTTCACCACCTTCAGGTTCTCGGTGGTGTGCTGATCCCCGCCCGTGCGGCCCGCCATGCGCAAGCCCTTGAACACGCGCGCAGGGTAGGAGCTGCCTCCCAGGGAACCTGGTGCGCGGGACCGATCGTGCTGACCGTGGGTCGACTCGCCGACACCACTGAAACCGTGACGCTTCACCACGCCTTGGAACCCTTTGCCCTTGCTGTTGGCGGTCACCGTTACGAACGAGCCCTCCTCGAAGATCTCGAGCCCAACGGACTCGCCGAGCTTCAGTTCCTGTTCGAATTCCTTGAACTCGTGGCTCTTCACCTTGGGAGTGGTGCCGGCTTTCTTGAAGTGGCCCAAGCCCGCCTTGGTCGTGCTCTTCTCGCGGCGCTCGCCGAAGGAGAGTTGCACGGCCTGGTAGCCGTCCTTATCGGTGGTCTTCACGTGTGTGACCACGTTCGGTGTGACCTCGATCACGGTGCACCCCGCAAGGTGCCCTTCCGTGTCGTACAGGCTGGTCATCCCGACCTTTTTACCTATCAATCCGCTCATTGTCTTGCTCTTTGATCGGTCAGACCTTGATCTCCACGTCCACGCCGCTGGGGAGCTCCAGTTTCATCAACGCGTCGATGGTCTTGCTGCTGGAACTGTAGATGTCCATCAGGCGTTTGTAGCTACAGAGCTGGAATTGCTCACGGGCTTTCTTGTTCACGTGCGGCGAACGCAGCACGGTGAAAATGCGCTTGTGGGTGGGCAGGGGAATGGGTCCGCTCACCACAGCGCCTGTGCTCTTCACGGTCTTCACGATCTTCTCGGCGCTCTTGTCGACGAGGTTGTGATCGTAGGACCGCAGCTTTATCCGGATCTTTTGGGTCATGGTCGTTGGGCGGATCAGGCGGACACTTTTCCACGCACCTTGGCCAGAACGGCTTCGGACACGTTGTTGGGTGCTTGTTGATAATGGCTGAACTCCATGGTGCTGCTCGCGCGGCCGCTGGAGAGGGTACGAAGGCTGGTCACATAGCCGAACATCTCGCTCAAAGGCACTTTGCCTTTGATGGCTTTGGCGCCGGAGCGATCCTCCATGCCTTCGATGGTGCCGCGACGGCGGTTGAGGTCGCCGACGATGTCGCCCATGTTCTCTTCGGGCGTGATCACCTCGATCTTCATGATCGGCTCCAACAGGACCGGCTTGCACTTCGGCAGCGCTTCGCGGAAGGCGCTCTTGGCGCAGATCTCGAAGCTCAGCGCGTCGGAGTCCACGTTGTGGAAGCTGCCATCGTTCAGGGTCACCTTCAGGCGTTCGATGGGGAAACCAGCGAGCACGCCGTTCTGCAACGAGGCCTTGAAGCCCTTCTCCACAGCGGGGATGAATTCCTTCGGAATGGAGCCGCCTTTGATCTCGTCGATGAACTCGAGACCTTCTTTCTCCATGTCCAGTTGTGGCTCGATCAGGACGTGGATGTCAGCGAACTTACCGCGACCACCTGTCTGCTTCTTATACACCTCGCGGTGCTGGATCTTGGTGGTGATGGTCTCCTTGTACTTCACTTGGGGAGCGCCTTGGTTGCACTCCACCTTGAACTCGCGGCGCATCCGGTCCACGAGGATCTCCAGGTGCAGTTCGCCCATACCGCTGATCACGGTCTGCCCGGTTTCGTCGTCGGTATGCACCTTGAAGGTGGGATCCTCTTCCGCCAGCTTGGCAAGGGCCTGTCCCATCTTGTCCATGTCGGCCTGGCTCTTGGGCTCCACGGCGATGCCGATCACCGGCTCGGGGAAGCTCATGCTCTCCAGGATGATCTGCTTGTTCTCGTCGCAGAGCGTATCGCCGGTACGGATGTCCTTGAAACCAACAGCCGCACCGATGTCACCGGCTTCGATGACATCCACGGAGTTCTGTTTGTTGGCGTGCATCTGGAAGATGCGGCTGATGCGCTCCTTCCGTCCTGTGCGCATGTTCTGCACATAGCTGCCCGCAGGTACACTACCGCTGTAGCAGCGGAAGAACGCCAGACGGCCCACATAAGGATCGGTCGCGATCTTGAAAGCAAGGCTGGCCATGGGATCCTCCACAGTGGGACGGCGCTGGATCTCCTCGCCGCTGTCCGGATCGATCCCGGTCACGGACTCGATATCCATCGGGCTGGGCAGGTAGGCCATCACCGCATCGAGCATGGTCTGCACGCCCTTGTTCTTGAAGGCGCTGCCGCAGAGGATCGGCGTGATGCTCATGTTGATGGTGCTCTTGCGCACCGCGTCCATCACTTCTGCTTCCGTCAGGCTGTTCGGATCGGTGAAGTACTTCTCCATCAGCTTGTCGTCGCTCTCGGCTACGGCCTCGATCAACTTGTCGCGCCATTCCTTGACGGTTTCCTTCAAGTCCTCGGGAATGGGGACCTCCTTCCAGGTCATGCCTTGATCGGCCTCGTTCCACACCATGCCCCGGTTGTTGACCAGATCGACCACGCCGAGGAAGTCAGCTTCGGCCCCGATCGGGATCTGCAAAGGCACCGGGTTCGCTCCCAAGCGCTCGCGGATCTGCGCCACCACGTTGAAGAAATCAGCGCCGCTGCGGTCCATTTTGTTCACGAACCCGATACGCGGCACCTTGTACTTGTTCGCCTGACGCCACACGGTTTCGCTCTGAGGCTCTACGCCACCCACCGCACAGAAGAGCGCCACGGCACCATCCAGCACGCGCAGGCTGCGTTCCACCTCCACGGTGAAATCGACGTGGCCAGGCGTATCGATGAGGTTGATCTTGTAGGTCTCGTCGCGATACTTCCAACTGGTCGTAGTGGCCGCGGAAGTAATGGTGATACCGCGCTCCTGCTCCTGCTCCATCCAATCCATGGTGGCCGCACCATCGTGCACCTCACCGATCTTATGCACGATCCCGGTGTAGTACAGGATGCGTTCGGACGTGGTCGTCTTCCCGGCATCGATGTGCGCCATGATGCCGATGTTGCGCGTATATCTGAGGTCGCGGGCCATGTGATCTGTTCCGTAGGCTTAGAAGCGGAAGTGACTGAACGCCTTGTTCGCTTCGGCCATTTTGTGGACTTCTTCTTTCTTCTTGAACGCGGCGCCTTCCTCCTTGGCGGCGGCCAAGATCTCGTTGGCGAGCTTTTGGGCCATGCTGCGCTCGTTGCGGCTGCGGCTGTAGCCGATGAGCCACTTCATTGCGAGGCTGCGCTTGCGGTCATCACGAACGGGCTGGGGGATCTGGAAGTTCGCCCCACCTACGCGGCGGCTGCGTACTTCGACCTGCGGGGTCACGTTGCCCAGGGCCTTGCGCCAAACTTCGAGGCCGTCCTCTCCGCTTTTTTCCGCTACGATCTCGATGGCCGAATAGAAGATGTCGAAGGCCTTGTTCTTCTTGCCGTCGTACATCAGGTTGTTGACGAACTTGGTCACGATCACATCGCCGAACTTGGGGTCGGGCAGGGTGGTGACGTAGCGATTGGTGGTGGTCTTCCGCATGGCGCTCGCTTATTTCTTGGCCTTGGGACGCTTGGTTCCGTACTTGGAGCGGCGCTGATTACGGCCTTCCACACCGGCGGTGTCCAACACGCCGCGTACGATGTGGTACTTCACGCCAGGCAGGTCCTTTACACGACCACCGCGCACGAGCACGATACTGTGCTCCTGAAGGTTGTGGCCTTCTCCCCCGATGTAGGCGATCACTTCATAACCGTTCACCAGGCGCACTTTGGCCACCTTGCGAAGGGCCGAGTTCGGCTTCTTGGGAGTGGTAGTGTACACCTTGGTGCATACGCCACGGCGCTGTGGGCAAGAGGTCAGTGCTACCGACTTGCTCTTGTACTCCGCCTTCTCGCGTCCCTTTCGGATCAGCTGTTGGATGGTTGGCATCGCTCGCGTTTCGTCCTGTTTCTCAGTTGTTTCCGCTACTTTCTCAGGCGGAAAACGGGCTGCAAATGTAGAAAAAGGAGGCTTTGAACCAACCGGTGTTGAAGGAAAATTTGAGCACTGCCGTTTTCAGCACGACGTTCTGGGCTTTCCAGGCATTCAAACTATGCGTATAAAACTCTGCGGATCAGTGGTCTTATACAAGGGCCGAGCCCTCCTGCATCCACCGTCGAAGTCAATCGCCATGTTGTTCGTATTTGGGTCCGTGAGAGCACGGATTGATATCTTTGATGGTATCATTTGATGCTATTCGTGTTAGACTCGAGCTACACTTTCTACACCTTGCAGAGCAGGATGCTCCATCGCCTGACATCGATCCACCACAGGCTGGGCGAGGTGAGGGCCCGACACTTGCAGTTCCCAGCGGCGAGCTTGGAGAAGGCGTATCGTGTGAGCGCGGTGCATGCCACACTGGCATTGGAGGGGAATGTGCTGGAGCCGTTGCCCGTTGCGCAGCTAGTAAGTCGTCCGGACCGAACAAGCGGCCCCGCTGCACTGGAGGTGGTGAACACGCACAGTGTCCATGAGCTGTTGCCGGATCTGGATCCCGCCTTGGCGCACGACCTGCGACGTGCCCATGGGGTCCTTATGCACGGGTTGGCGATCGATGCCGGTCACTTCCGCACGGGGCCGATGGACGTTCTATATGGTGATCCGATCCCGCTGCGCAGCGCTCCGGCCACCAACCTCTCGATCCAGGTGGAGGAGTTGCTGGATTTGGTTGACAGTGACGATGCGCCTCCCATGATCACCAGTTGCGTTCTGCATTTCGGTCTGGTCTACCTGCGTCCCTTCAGTGCGGGTAATGGGCGCTTGGCGCGTCTGTGGCAGCGCCGAATGCTCATGCGTCAGTGGCCGGTTTTCGGCTTTCTGCCCATTGAAGCGTTCATCCATCGCACCGAACAGACCTACTACGCGGCCTTGGAGTATGCCGATAGCCAGGGTGATTGTGGCGGTTTCATCACCTATCTATTGGAACGCATCGACGAGGCACTTGCTGAACTGCTCGCTATGCCCGATCCGGTCCGCACCGCCTCCGATCGCATGGCACTCTTCTTCCAGCAGGGCAGGGTGCGTTCTTTTCGTCGCAAGGACTACCTAGCAGCGTTCCCCGGGATCAGTGCCGTGACGGCCAGCCGGGATCTGCGTGAGGCAGTGTTCCGAGGGCGCCTCGTCCGTGAAGGGGACGGCCGCACCGCCATCTATCGTCGAGCGGGCCAGCACCAGGAGCTGGTGTGACCGGTGAGGAGGAGCCGCAAGGTCAGGGTATGACGGCACAAGTTCCTATGCCGCGCTCCTTTCCATCCCGTGTGGCGGCGTTTATTACAACCACCTGGGGCGCAATGTCCGAAACATCAATGCGTGTGAGCGGAGCCGTATACCGCACCTCCTTCAGGAGCCTCCCCATGCGGTCGCGAACGCGGATCGTCAAAGCGTCCTTCAAGTCTTCTGGACAGGAGACCATGACATGGTCTTGTGCTGGGTCCGGCCACAGGGTGCAGGCGCCCGGTGCTGATCGAGGGAACATCCCCACAGCGGAGGTCTTCCAGGCGAGGGTATAATCTCCGGCCGCCAGATCGTCCACATCGATCCGGCCCGTTCTATCCGTGGCATTGTTCACTACGTTCAAGGTCTGTTGTGGGACCAGAGACCAGGGCATGTGCGCGTTCGGTCGATAGAGCAACACCAAGCTGTCCTCGGTGAAAGCAAGACCGCCGACGTCCTGCATCAGGTCGACATCCAAGCCACCTGCGGCTTGTGCCCGTCCGTCGTAGGCGAACCGGCCGGTGATCGCGGGTCCACTGGAGAAGTCGCCTTGGATGCGCCACCATCGATCGGGCGATAGGACATACGCAAAAGCGGGCTCAGCGATCGGATCCGCCGCGACCCAGAATTGTTCCACCCGGATGGGGAGCTCACTGGGCAGCGCATCCACGAACAACGTGATATTCGCCTGCTGGAGTGTTTTGGTACCGATGCTGGTCAAGGTGTCCCAGACGGCAGTGGTCGCCAAGCTGATCCTACCATCGTCATTGAGCCAGACATCCACGGGGTCGAAGGGCGGGTCGATAGTGACAACGGTCTGGGTGCCCCCGAAAAGGAAGGAGGATGGGGTGGTCCAGAGATCGCCTTGGGGACCGCGGCAACTCAGCGTGAGCGGGACGTTGTGGTACAGATCCACCGCCCCACGGAGTTTTTGTTCCGCGAAGACCGTTACGTCCGATGGTCCGACATCAAAGGAGTCGACCTCGAAAGCGGACCAACCCGGTTGAAAGATCCAGGCATCGAAGAAATCCGTGAGGTCTGTTCCGGTGGCGGTGCTCAAATGATCGCGGAGCTGCTCACTGCTCACGGACCGGAAGGGATGCGCGTCGAGAAAACTCGTCAAGCCCTGGCAGAAGAGCGCTTCGCCCAAGTAGCCACGCAGGCTATGCAACACATCCGCACCCTTGTTGTAGCTGTGCTGGCCGTATGTCCATTCCTGCGGCACGTCGGAGAGCGCGAAGTATTGTCCTCCATCTTCCCAATGGCAGCGGCGTAGCATATCATAGTGGTTGGCGCGCACCGTGGAACGATAACGATCCGGGCCGTAAACCGCTTCAAGGAACAAGTAACTCAAATATTCGGCGAACCCTTCGTTGAGGTACATCTCCTCGGCCCTATCGCAGGTCACCAGATCGCCGAACCATTGATGGGCCAATTCGTGCGCCATGGTCGCCTCATACTGCAAAGAGCCATCGGCGATGAAGTCCGGGTAGGTGATGTTGGTGGGATGTTCCATCGCGCCGCGTGAGGCCAGGCAGTAACCGATGCGGTTCCAGCTATACGCGCCGAAGCAGGTCTCGAACCGGTTGAAGGCGTCCTGCAAGTGGATGAAGGAGTTCTTCATCGCGGTGGTATCCCCGGGCAGCGCCACAAGGTCCACCGGTATGTTTGTGCCACCGATGCTGGGGAATTCCTGATGTACGACGGCGTAATTGGCCGCTGCGACGGAAGCGAGGTAACTGGGGATGGGTTCGTCAATGGACCAATGGGTCAGCGTGGTGTCGCCTCCCAGAGGAACCACGCCTAGTTGGGCCCCATTGCACCAGACCTTACGGCCCCCCCGTGTGGTCACATGGAACGAGAAGGCACAGCGCTCGACGAAATTGTCGAAGCAGGGGAACCAGGCCCGGCCATAGCTGTGGGGCTGCGCATCGAAGGCCACGCCGAGATTGTAGATGTAGTTGTTCTCCAGATAGAAGCCACCGAAATTGCTGGGGTCCACCGCAGGCTCACCATCATAGAACACGGTGATGTCCATCGTATCCGCTGGTCCGGCCGGTTGTGCGAGATCCACCTGCAACACACCGTTCACATGGTTGAAGCCCAGAGGCTGGTTGTTCTCATCCAAGACCGAACCGACCGTCAGGTCGATCAGGTCGAACCGGAGTTGGGTGACCCCTGACACTTTGGGAACGAGCCGAAGGACGCACATCGCGTGGATCAGATCGTTCGGCGCATCCAGAAGGTTCAGATGGACGCGGGTAACGAGGAGGTCGACACTATCGCTCCGCTGGTCTTGAGGGCCACCTTTGGCTTGTCCCTGCGTAGAGGAATGTTTGCCCGCCTGACAGGTGGTCTGCGCGGGAAGCGATAGCACCAGCGAGGTTAGGACCGAGCAAATGGGGAGGCGAAGGGTCATGTGGGCAAGAAAAAGACAGTCCCTACGGACGTCGAACGGGACGGATCGGTCGGATCTCGTCGATCAAAGATAGCCACGTGACAGCTACGATCGCAGCTCCGTCGCGGGCTAGCAGGATCCCTACATTTGGGTCTCTACCTTGTTATCCCAAACGTGATCTCCGCTTTGGCACCGCGATGAAACCGAGCACTGAACTGCACGACCTCGTAACGTCGCTCACCAAGAGCGAGAAGCGGTTCTTCAAGTTGCACTCCACGCTGCAATCCGGCGACAAGAACTACCTCCGGATCTTCGACGCCATCGATAAGCAAAAGGTCTATGACGAGGACGGGCTCAAGCGGCTCTTCGCAAAAGAGACGTTCATCAAGCACTTCCCTTCGGAGAAGAACCACCTGTACAAGTTGATCCTGAAAGCCCTGCGCGCCTACCATGCGGAGGGTACGATCAGTGGGATCCTGAAGCAGGAGATCAAGAACATCGAGATCCTGTACGACAAGGCGCTGTACAAGGAGTGCAACAAGCTGCTCCACCGCGCCAAGCGCATCGCCTTGGAGAACGAGAAGTTCTACTACCTGTTCGAGTTGCTGAACTGGGAGAAGATGCTCTTGGAGGAGGCCTATGAAAGCGGGGAGTTCACCAAGGACCTGGACGCATTGATCGCGGAGGAGAGCGAAGTGCTCGAAAAGCTCCGCAACCTCGCGGCCTACCACATCCTCTACTCCAAGATCAACTATGTGTTCCGCAGCGGCGGTTATGTGCGCAGCGAAGAAGAGCACGCCATGGTGGAGGAGATCGCCCAGCATCCGCTGATCGTGGGCAAGAACACCGCATTGAGCCATCGGGCGGCCACCATCTGCTTTTACACCCAGGGCTTTTGTGCCTGGGCCAAAAGGGACTGGCGCATGGCGCTCACCAAGTTCCTCCGCGTGAAGGAGATCCTGGACCGGGAGACCGTGCTGAAACCCGATCTGGCGAAACGCTACGTACGGACGCTGCACTACATCATCAATGCGCAGATCGAACTGGGCGAGTACAAGGCTGCCCGTGAACATATCAAACTCATGCGCTCGCTCTCCGAACTACCAGGGTTCGGTGGCATCCAGATCGGCATGCAGGTGTTCAACGCGAGCTACCTGAGTGAACTGCGTTTGATGGACAGGATGGGAGAGCACACCAAGGCGCTCGACCTGGTGGATGCGGTGCTCGTAGGATTGGAGGACGAAGGCCCACGGTTGCACAAGGAGCAGGAGCTCGAGTTCTGGTTCGCCTTGTCCTGCCTGCATTTCGGGGCTGGCGAAATGAACAAGGCACTGTTCTGGCTGAACAAAGTGCTGAACGACCCGGAGCCCACTTTGCGGCAGGATATCTTCACCTACGCGAGGTTGTTCAATCTTGTGGTGCATTATGAGCTGGGCAACTTCGACCTTCTGGAGTACATCGTGCGGAGCACGCATCGCTTCTTAAGCAAGCGGCACCGCGCGCACGAGATGGAGACCGTATTGATCGATCATGTGAAACGCCTGGCACGTGCCACGCAACCCACCGCCAAACGCGATCTACACAAGAGTTTGCACGACCGTATGTCCGAGTTGATGAAGGATCCCAACGAGAGCCTGGCGTTGAAGTACTTCGACTTCATGGCTTGGTCACGCAGCAAGGTGGAAGGGACCACTTTCAGCGAAGCGGTGCGCCAGGAACACCCGGCGGTGGGGAAGGGTTAAGTCCCGAGTTCATCGGGCATTGGTCAGGTCCTTGTCACCGATCACCATGAACTCGGTGCGGCGGTTCTGCTGGTGGCGTTCTTCGTCGCATGGTACGCCATCGCCGCAGTGGTTCACCAGTTTCTCCTCGCCGAAGCCTTTCGCGCGCACGCGGTCGGGATCGGCGCCGTGGCGGATCAAGAAATCCACCGCACTGTTCGCGCGGGCATCGCTGAGCACCAGATTGTAGAGTTCACCCCCTCGCGCGTCCGTATGCGCGCTCAGTTCGAAGCTCAAGTGCTCGTTGTCATTGATGAGGCGGACCACCCGTTCCAACTCTTCCGCAGCATCCGGGCGGATGTCCCATTTGTCATAGTCGTAGTAGATATTGTTCAGCACGAAGCTCTCGCCTACTTGTGCGCTCTTCAGGTGAAGGTCCTGGTGCAAGGTGTCGGATCGCACGAGACCCTTGGTGCTGAGGTCCACGGTAGTGGCTAGATGGTCCTTGTGCTCGGCGCGCAGTGTGTAGTCGGTATTGGGTTTCAAAGGGAACCCGAAGGTGCCATCCGGACCGGTAATGCTGGAGACATCGTCGCCGTGGCTCAGATCGGTGAGGGTCACCGACGCGTTCGGCAGGAACATGCTGGGATCATCGAACACCGCACCTTCCACATAGAAGATCGGCTTGTTCGCCCAGAACACATAGACCTGATCGAGGCTGTCCCGGTTGCTGCTCAGGTACCCGCCTTCGGTGGTGCTGTCCAACACCATCGAGAAATCATCATGCTGGGTATTGATGGGCGCGTTCATGTTCATCGGATCGCTCCATCGGCCTTCTTGCTCGTGTGTTTCGAAAATATCCAGACCACCCATGTTCTCGTGGGCCGTGCTCGAGAAATAGAGCGAGGAACCGTTGATCACGGGGAAAAGCTCATTGCCCGCGGTGTTCACAGCTGAACCCAGGTTCTCCGGTTCCGACCAACCGGTGCCATTGTCACGGCACCGCCAGATGTCCGTGCCGCCGAGGCCTCCGGGGCGATCGCTCGCGAAATACAGCATCTTGCCGTCCAAGCTCAAGGCCGCGTGGCCGGTGCTCCAATATTCGTTGTTGTAGGCGAAGGCGCGCAGGTCGGTCCACCGTCCAGTGCTGTCCTGGGTGGCGCGGAAGAGCATGAGATGACTTGTGTTCCCATCGTCCTTCCGCAACTTGCGTTTCACGTAGTTGCTACGTGTGAAGTACAAATGCCGGCCGTCCGGGGAAAGCACAGCGGGCCCTTCATGGAACGCACCGTTCACCAGACCAGGTAGCGGCTGCGCTCCGGTCCAAGACACTACGGTCTTCTTCTCGCTGTAGTAGAGGTCCAGAAAGGACATGCCGTTCCAAGGGTTCGCGTTCAAGCTGGCGACCTTTTTTTCGCCGGCGATCAGCAGGCCTTTGCGGAACGGAACGGCACTGAACGCGGTGGTGATCCCTGGAACGTTCAATCGATTCACGATGAAACGGCCGCTGTCCGCGAAGAAGGATCCGTAGCTCTGGGTGGAAGCGTACAGGTCCAGAGCCCGGCCGTTCTCCGGGGTCTCATGCAACACCCGAAGAAAGAGTTCCGCAGCGGCTTCAGGTTTGCCATTGCCCATCAATACTTCGCCATATTTCAAAGCGGTATCACCGATGATGGGGTGCGCGGCATCGGCCAGGGCATAGTGCTTTTCCGCTGACACAAGATCGCTATGGCGACGGCAGGCATCGGCCAAGCGCAAGCGCGCAGGGCGCATTTCGTGGTGGCGGAGCACCTTGCCGTAGAAGCGTTCCGCACGCGGATACTGCATGAGGCCGTACGCCTGATCCCCTTTCTGCAGGTTGTAGCTGGCGCACGAGGAGAGAAGGAGTGCCGCAACGAACGGGAGCGATGTGTTCCGGGGGAGCTTCATCATCTAGAAGTAGCGAGGTGACTTGATACGGATCGGGTCCTTGCCGAGATCGATGCCGAGCATCACTTCATGCGACCCTCCGCTGAAGCTGCGGAGCATGGAGGTGGTCATGTCGTACGCGTAGCCCACGCGGAACATCGGCGTGATCTGATATTCCAGCATGCCCACGAACGCGTCACCCGTGCGGTACCCCGCACCCAGCCATAGTCTGTCGCGGACAAGGACATTGCAGTTCAGGTCGACCTCCGGTGGCGCGTCCGGCTGGTATTTCACCAGCACCGAAGGCTTCAGGTCGAAGTTCTCGTGGAGGTGGAAGACGCGACCGGCGTGCAGGTAGAAGTGCTGAGTGAAATAGTGGTCCAGCGTGCTGGCGGCGGCGGCGCTCACTTGGCCATCGGCAGCATAGATGGTGGGCACCGAGAGCCCCACATAGGTCAGTTCGTCGTGCCAGAACACACCGAATCCGAACTTGCCGACCATGGCGTTCTTGATGCGTTGTTGGTAGACATCGTCGTTCGCGTCCCAATAGACCAGTTCGCTGATGTTGGCCGAGTAGACCGAGAGCCCCGCGCGCAGGCCGAAGGCCAGGCGGCTCGTCTCGCCGGTGCGGATGCTATAGGCGTAGTGACCGGAGATGTCCAGGTCACGACTTATTCCGATCCGATCATGTACGATGGAAAGCCCGAGGCCCATGCGGTTGTTCCACAGCGGACCGTCGATCGCGAGCATGCTGGTGCTCGGCGCTCCGGCCATATTGGTCCACTGTTCGCGGTGCAGTACGCTGCCGCTCACATAGGGGTGGCTGCCAGCATACGCAGGGTTCAGGAAGAGCCCGTTGAACATGTACTGGCTCACCATCACCTCCTGTTGGGCCTGCACGAGCAGCCCGCACGTAGCGGTGACAGCGAGCAGGAAAGGGCGGATCAGGGTGCGCATGGGGAAGTTGGTTTACGGGATCGGGTCGTGGTTCGTTCAGCGGCGCAGGTCCACATAGTTCTGCAGGGTTTGGCCGCCTTTGTTCAGGGTGAGCACAACGAAGTAGGTGCCGTTAGGCAGGATCTCGCCCTCCTGGTTCTCACCCGCCCAATCGTTGGCGTAGTTCATGCGGTCGTACACCACGTTGCCCCAGCGATTGAAGATGGTGATGTGGTTCTCCTTGAAGGCTTCGAGCCCATGCACCACGTATTGGTCGTTGCTGCCGTCATTGTTCGGCGTATAGCCGGTGGGCATCACCAGGTCCATGGGTTGGTCAAGGGTGAATTCCAGCGTCAAGCTGCATCCGTTCGCGTCGGTGATGATCACGCTGTAGGTGCCAGCATCGAGACCATTGTTCATGGCGGAGGTCGCTCCGTTGCTCCATTGGTAGGTATATGGCTCCGTGCCGCCCGAGGGGGCCACGCTGATACTGCCGTCCCCGCTTCCGTAACCGCTCAGGTTGAAGCCGCTCGGGTATTCCAGCACCAGGCTATCCGCGGTGATCTCGCTGCCTTGGCCGACGATGTAGGTGTTCGTCCATGAACAACCCGCCGCATCCGTGATGGCGATCACATAGGTGTTCGATGCAAGGCCGGATAGGTCCTCGGTGTTCGCACCGGTGCTCCAATCGAAGAGGTATGGTGCGGTGCCGGACAGCACGCTCAGGTCGATCGCGCCGATGGTGCTTTCGTTGCAGGCGTTGTTGGTGACCGCGGCATCCGCGATCAAAGCGGGGGATCCGCTCACCATAGCGCTGTCCGGAAGCGTGCAACCGTTCACGTCCGTGATCATCACGACGTACGTCCCCGGGAGCAAACCACTGATGTCTTCTGTCTGCGCACCATTGTTCCATTCGAAGGTGAAAGGTGCGCCACCGCCTTGCACGCTGAGGTCCACGCTTCCCCCGCTCGCGCCGCAATCCGCGGAGGTGGTGCTCGTGCTCGCATCCAAGGCTGGTGCGGCGATCACATCGGTGCATGCCTGGACGCTGCAACCGTTGGCGTCCAACAAGCTGAGGCAGTATGTGCCGGGTGCGAGATCAACGATCATGCTATCGCTACTGCTGTATCCGTTCGGTCCGATCCAGACATAGGTGTAGCCGGGAACGCCACCTGTGAGCGCGAGCGCGATGCTGCCATCGCTCGCACCAGCGCAACTGGTGTTGCTTCCGCTCGGGAATGCGAAGGGAGTGAGCAGTGGATCGAGCGGATCGGGCGCGGTCACCACGACGTCTTGGATCAACACGCAACCGTTCATGTCGGTCGCGGTCAGCGTGTAGGTGCCGGCCGCTAAACCGCTCAGGCTATCCGCAGCGCTGCTGAAGCCGTTCGGGCCGCTCCAGTTCAGGAGGTATCCGTTGTTGCCACCGGACACTTCCACGGAGATCGTTCCGTCGGCACTTCCGTCGCAACTGGTGTTGAGGCCTCCGTTGTATTGGCTCAGCGTGAGTTGCGCCGCGAGGGCGCTATCCGGTTCGGTCAGCGTGATCGTCGCTGGGAAAGTGCATTGGTTGGAGTCGGTGATCACGAGATCATAGGTGCCGGCGATCAAGCCGCTGATGTCCTCTGTGCTGTATTGCGTGCTGTCCGGCCCGCGCCAATCGAAGAGATAGGGCGCGGTGCCGCCGGTCACGGTGAGGTCCACACTGCCATCGCTCGCGCCAATACAACTGATGTTCGTACCGCTGGCGAAGAGCGAGGCGATCATGAAAGGATCGATCTGCGAGGTCGGTCCCGTCAATGTGAACGTGCTGTCCAAGGTGCAGCCGTTCGCATCGCTGAGCGTCACCGTATAGTCCCCGGCCACCAGGCCGCTGAGGTCGGTGATGTTGTTCGCCGCGAATCCATTGGGGCCCGTCCACACCACGTTCACCGGTGCCGCGCCGCCGTTCACTTGCACTTCGATCACACCCGTACTGTCTCCGACGCAAGGGATGTTCAAGCTGCCGTAGGTGCTCAGGTAAGCGTTCAGATCCATGGCCGCGCTCGCGGTAATGGTCGCCGTCCAATTGCCCGTGCAGGTCCCTGCATCGCTCACGCTCACAGCATAGTTGCCACCGCTCAGGTTGCTCAGGTCCTCGTCGGTGCTGGTGAAGCCGTTCGGTCCCGTCCAGGAGAAAGTATACGGCGCTACACCACCAGCGAGGCTGAGGTCGACGGCGCCGTCGTCCGTTCCATCACAGATATTGCCGCTCACGCCGAGCGTCGCCGTCAGTGCGATCGGGGCGGCGAGTGCGATGGTATCCGAGCTGGTGCATCCGTTCCCATCGATGATGGAGTATATGTACGCTCCAGCTCCAAGCCCGCTGATGTCCTCCGTCTGCGAACCGAAACCGTTCGGTCCGCTCCAAGAGGTTTGGATGGGTGTCGTGCCCCCGGTCACCGTCAGGCCGATGGTGCCATCGTTCACGGCGCAGCTGATCTGGTAGCCATTGCCAGCATCGCTCAACACGTCCACTACGTTCAGCGGTTGCGGCTCCGTCAAGGTGATGCTGCTCGATGCGGTGCATCCGTTGTCATCCGTCACGGTCAGTGTGTAGGTGCCAGCCTCCAAGCCGCTCAAGAGAGCATTGTTGCTGCTGAAGCCGTTGGGTCCGGTCCAGGCGTAGCTCAGGTTGCCCGTGCCACCGCTGGCCTGGGTGGATATCGAACCGCTGTTGCCACCCGCACATGGAACATTGTAGCCGCTGTTGAATTGAGAGGCGTTCAGGCTAAGATCGATCGGCGGAGGCGTGGTGATGTTCACTTGACCGAACGCCTTGCATCCGTTCGCATCGGTGATGGAGTAGGAGTACACCCCTGCGGCAAGACCGCTCAGGTCCTCCTGTCCGCTCACGAAGCCATTGGGCCCGGACCACAGGATCCCATAGGGCAGCGAGCCCCCGGTGATCGTTAGGTCGATCGTGCCGTCCGCAGCACCGAAGCAACTCACGTTGGCGTTGCCACCATACATACTGGTGGTCACCGTCGCATCCACGGGATCCGGTGCCGTCAGGGTGATGTTCGCATCGGCCGTGCAGCCTACCGCATCGGAGACTTCGACGGAGTAAGTGCCCGGTTCCAGTCCAGTGAGGTCCTCGCTGATCGCGGCGAACCCGTTGGGGCCGCTCCATGAGATGGTATAAGGCGAGATACCACCTACGATCGTGGCATCGATGCTGCCGTCAGGCGTGCCCGCGCAACTCGTGTTCACGCCACCGGAGAAGGTGCCGGCCACCAGACCGACCACTACGGGTGCCGCACTGGTGAGGGTGTATTGTCCCAAGGTGCTACAGCCGTTCGCATCGGTGAGTATGATGGCGTATTGCCCACCGGTAAGTCCGCTGATATCCTCGCTGCTGGCGGTGAAGCCGTTCGGTCCGTACCAGTCGAACGCGTAGCCGGGCGTACCGCCGGTTACGGTCAGGTCGATGTTGCCGTCGTCGGAGTTCGCGCAGCTGGTGTTGAAGCCGCCCGGGAAAATGCCGATGAGTTCGGTGAGAACGAAGATCCCGGGTTCATCCACATCATGGAATTGCATTGACCCGCAACCGTTCGCATCGGTGATGGTCGCGATGTACACACCGGCGAAGAGGTTCGTGATATCCTCGTCCGTACCGTTGAAACCGTTCGGTCCGCTCCAGGCAATGTCATACGGTGCGGTCCCACCCGTCACGGTCATATCCACCGCGCCCGTGGCTGTACCCTGGCAAAGCGCCGTGGTGATGGAAGCGGTCGAGCCGATGGGTTGCGGCTCGTTCAACATGAAGAACGCGCCCGCGCTGCAACCGTTCTGGTCCATCACGAGCACTTGATAGAACCCTGCGTCAAGGCCGCTCAGATCCTCGTTCGTGCTGGTGAAGGCGTTGCTGCCCGTCCATTGGAACTGCAGGTTGCCTGCGCCTCCGGCCAAGGTGAGGTCGATGCTTCCGTCGTTCGCACCGTTGCATGAGATCGCGTTGCCCCCGATGAAGCTGCTGACCGCGGAGGTCAGATCCAACGGTGCGGGCTCGGTCAGCGTGCTGATGATGCTGGTGGTACATCCGTTCGCATCCGTGATCAGTGCCGTATAGGTGCCTGCACCAAGTCCAGTGGGATCGGTCGCGTTGGAAGTGAAGCCGTTCGGCCCGCTCCAGAGCACGGAGTAGGGTGCGGTACCACCTTGGATGTCGAGGTCGATGCTGCCGTCGCTGCCGCCGTTGCAGGCGATCGCGTCACCACTGTTGGTCTGGGATACCGTTACCGCGCTGGTCAGCACGGGTGGTTCGTTGAGCGTAACGCTCGCACTGGCCAGACAACCGTTCAAGTCGGTTACACTGATCGTATACGTGCCGGCGCTCAAATTCGTCAGGTCCTCCGAAGTAGCGCTGAAGCCGTTGGGACCGCTCCACGAGATGGTGTAATTCGGTGTGCCTCCACCGATCGTGGCATCGATGCTTCCATCACTGCCGCCGATGCAGCTAATCTGTCCGTTCCCATGCTGGGCCGCGACGTTGATGATGTGCAGCACGATCGGTTGCGACAGCGTGTAGGTCTGAAGGGTTCCGCAACCGTTCGCATCGGTGACGGTGAGGTAGTAGTCGCCTGCGGCCAGCCCGCTGATATCCTCGCTCACGGCTGTAAAGCCGTTCGGTCCGGTCCAATTGAACAGGTAGGGTGCCGTGCCGCCTGCGGTGGTCACGTCAATGCTGCCATCCGTGTTGCCGGAACAACTCACACCACTTCCGTTGAAGTCGCTGAGCGTAGCGGTGATGTTGAACATACCCGGCTGGTTCACATCGAAGGACTGCTGAAGCGTGCAGCCGTTCGCGTCTGTAACGAGGAGGGCGTAGGTCCCTGCGGCAAGTCCGGTGATGTCTTCACTCGCGGCTGAGTATCCGTTCGGGCCGGACCATGCATAGAAGTATGGCGAACTACCGCCGGTGATGCTCACATCCACGGCTCCATCCAAAGCGCCCTGGCATGCTGCTGTGGTGATGGCGGCACTGGCCTGAAGTGGGCTGGGTGCGCTGAGAACGAAGGTGGCGCTCACGGTGCAGCCATTGCCGTCGCTTACTGTCAGGTAGTAGTTGCCCGCGTCCAGGACCGAGATATCCTCGATGCCCGTTACCTGTCCGAAGTCGTCCGTCCATGTATAGTTGTAAGGGAACGTGCCTCCGGATACCGTCACGTCGATCCATCCATCCGCACTGGTCGGGCACGATACATTGAACGCTCCGAAGCTGCTGATGGTCGAGGCGATCGCGAGCGGCGCTGCAGGGCCGGTGATCGTCACCGGCAAGAACTTCGGAATACCGCAGCCGTTGTTGTCGGTGATCGACACGGTCCAAATTCCGGCGCTCAGTCCCGTCGCCGTGTTTCCGGACTGGGGTGGGGCGGTGTTCCATAGCACGGTATAGGATCCACTTCCACCGCTGATATCCACCGTGGCATAGCCGTCCGCACCGCCGAAGCAGCTCACGTTGGCGTAGCTCTCAACGAACGTGTGCAGGGGCGCGATCGGCTGCGAAATGGTGATGTTGGTGCTCGTCGTGCAGCCATTGGCATCCACTACTTGAGCGGTGTAGGTGCCTGCGGGTACGTTCAGCAGATCCGCACCGTTCACGATCGGGTTCGTGTTCCAGGTGTAGGTGTAGGGTGCAGTACCACCTGCGGCGATCACCGAAGCGGCTCCGGTCGATGCGCCATGGCAGAGCACATCGCTCACAGTGGTAAGCTGCACGCTCAGCGGCGCGCTGGGACCGTTGATCGTCGCGTTCAAACTTCCCGTGCAACCGTTCGCGTCCTCTACCACCACCGCATAGGTGCTGGCGCTCAGGCCAACGGCCGTGGCATTGGTCTGCGGGGGCACCGTGTTCCAGGTATAGGTGAACGGTGCCGTGCCGCCGCTCGCCGAGACGGATGCTTGTCCGTTCGCACTGCCGAAGCAGCTCTGATCCGTGATGTTAAGCAGCGACACGCTCAACGCGCCGGTCGGAGAACCGATGATGGCTTGTGCGGAGGCGTTACAGCCGTTGCCGTCGGTGATCGTTACGGTGTAGGTGCCAGGGGCGGATCCGCTCAGCCCAGCGCCGTTCTGCACCGGAGAAGAGTTCCAGACGTAGTCATACGGAGCGGTTCCTCCGAACGCCTCCGCGGTAGCGGCTCCATCCTGCGCGCCGAAGCAACTGACACCGTTCAAGGATGCGATGCCTGCGGAAAGTGCTTGCGCGGGTTGCGCGATGGTGGCGCTCACGAGCGCGCTGCACCCGTTGGCATCTGTGATCGTGCAGAGGTAGGTACCTGCCGCCAGACCGGTCGCTGTCGCATTGCCTTGTGCCGGTGAACTGTTCCAGAAGTAGGAATAGGGTGCGGTGCCCAAACTCGCGCTCACAGTGGCGCTGCCGGTGGCGCTGCCGAAGCAATCCACGTCGGTGGTGGTGGTCAGCGATGCGCTCAACGATCCGGCGGGCGCGGTGATGGTAGCGTCCACGGTCGTAGTGCAACCGTTGACGTCGCTGATAGTGCATGTCCAAGTGCCCGCGCTCAAGTTGGTCGCGGTGGCGTTCGCTTGCGCAGGCGCGGTGTTCCAGCTATACGTGTAAGGCAATGCGCCGCCATTGGCGTTCACGGCGGCGCTGCCGGTGTTCCCGCCGCAGGCCACATTGGTTTGCCCGCTGATCGAAGCGTTCAAGGCGGCCACGGGTTGTGCGATCTGCACCGAGGCGTTCGCAGCACATCCGTTCGCATCCGTGACGGTACAGGTGAAGTTGCCTCCAGGAAGACCGATAGCTGTGGCATTGATCTGCACAGGCGTGCTGTTCCAATTGTAGAGATAGGGCGCCGTTCCACCGATCGCATCCACCGTTGCACTACCCGTGCTGTTGCCGAAGCACAGTACGTCCACGGTGCTGGCGATCGAAGCGCTCAGCGCCGCAGCGGGTTCGGTGATCGTCGCGTCAACGGACGTGCTGCATCCATTGGCATCGGTGATCGTGCAGGTGTAGGTGCCTGCGAAGAGGTTGCCAGCGGTGGCCGTAGCCAGGACCGGTGAGGTGTTCCACGCGTACTGGTACGGCGCGGTGCCGTCGCTCGCGTTCGCGGTGGCGCTGCCCGTGTTGTTGCCGTGGCAGAGCACGTTCGTCTGCGCGCTCACATTCGCGGTGAGCGCGGCCAGCGGTTCCGTGATGGTAACGTTCTGCTGCGCGGTGCAACCATTGGCGTCGGTCGCCGTCACCGTCCAGGTGGCGGCGCTCAATCCAGCCGCGTTCGGTGAGGTTTGCGCGGGTGTGCTGTTCCAGTTATATGCGATGGGGGCAACACCGCCCGTGGCATTGGCCGTAGTCGTTCCCGTTGCGGTCCCGAAGCAGAGCACTTGGCTTCCGGCACTGGCAGTGAGAGCGATGGCGGATGGTTCGACCAATGGGATGCTCTGCGTAGCGCTGCATCCGTTCGCGTCCGAGACCGTGAGTTCGTAGGTGCCGGCGATGAGCGTACTGATGTCCTCGTTGCTGCTGCTGAAGCCCCCCGGACCGGTCCAACCGATGTTGAGCGGTGCTGTGCCACCGGTGATGGTGGCATCGATGCTTCCATTGCTACCGCCGTTGCAGGTGATGCCAAAACCGTTGCCCATGTCCGTGCTGGTCAGCCCGAGCACGAAGGGTTGCGGCGCGTTCAACGTGAACACTTGAGAGGTGGCGCATCCGTTGTCATCGGTCACCACGAACGTGTAGGTGCCGACTTCGAGCCCGCTGATGTCGATCGTGCTGTTGGTATAACCACCGGGACCTGTCCACGAATAGTTGTAGGGGGGCGTCGCACCGCTCACCGTCATATCGATGCTGCCGTTCGTTCCACCGGCACAACTCACTTCCACACCCCCGGTATAGCTGCTTGTGATGCCGCTCACAGTGAAGAGCCCGGGTTGGTTCACGTTCCACGTGGTGGTATGCGTGCAACCGTTCGCATCGGTCACGACCAATTGGTAGACGCCCGCTTGAAGCGAGGACACATCCTGTGAACCGGCCGTAAAACCGTTCGGGCCGGTCCATGCATACGAGTAGATCCCCGTGCCACCGGTCACCGTGGCGTCCACGGCACCATTGTTCGCGCCCTGACAGGCCGCTGGGGTCACATTCGCCGAAACGCTCAGCGCAGCGCCTGGCTGGTCGATGGTCACGTTGGCCGTCGTCGAGCAACCGTTCGCATCCGTGATCGTGCAGGTATAGCTGCCGGAGGGCAAATTGTTCGCGGTCGCAGTGGTTTGCACTGGGGTGCTGTTCCAGCTGTAGGAATACGAAGTGGTTCCACCGCTCACGCTCACCGTCGCACTGCCCGTGTTGTTGCCATGACAGAGCACGTTGGTGCTGGCGCTGATGTTCGCGCTTAATGCACCGCTCGGTTGCGAAATGGTCACGCTGGCTGTCGTGGTGCAGCCGTTCGCGTCGGTGATGGTGCAGGTGTAGTTCCCGGCCGGCAGGTTGATCGCGCTCGCCGTGTTCTGCACCGGGCTGCTGTTCCAACTGTAGCCGTACGGGCTTGTTCCTCCGTTCACGCTCACTGTGGCCGCGCCGGTCGTGTTACCGAAGCAGAGGACGTTCGTGCTGCTCGCGATGATCGCGCTGAGCGGAGCGCCCGGCTGTGTGATGGTCACACTTGCGCTCGTGGTGCATCCGTGCGCATCGGTCACCGTGCACGTCCATGTGCCAGCAGGCAAATTGGTCGCGGTGGATGAGGTCTGTACAGGGCTCGTGTTCCAACTGAAGGAGTACGCGGTGGTTCCTCCGCTCACGGTCACGGTGGCACTTCCCGTGCCCCCGTTGCAACTGATGTTGGTCTGCGAAGCAATGGATGCGCTGAGCAGTACGGGTTGCGTCACCGTCCAGCTTTGGGTCAGATCGCAGTCGTTCGCATCGCGCAACCACAACGTGTAGGTGCCGGCCACCAGCCCGCTGAGATCTTCATTGCTCGACGTGAAAGCACCTGGACCGGTCCAGGAGTACACGTATGGAGGCGTTGCTCCGCTCGCGGTGATCGCGATCGCGCCATTCGCTTCGCCGAAGCAATTCACGTTCGTAACGCTTCCGATCACCGCTAAGGCGGAAGGGTCGGAAAGCGTGAAGGATTGCACGAGCGTGCAGTTGTTCGCGTCGGTCACGCTCACCTGGTAGGTGCCCGCCATGAGCCCACCGCTCGGGAAATCCTGGTTGGTGCTATTGAAGCCGTTCGGCCCTGTCCAAGCATAGCCGTAGCCACCCACGCCGCCGGTCACATTGATGTCGATACTTCCGGTGTTGTCGCCCGCGCAAAGCGGGTTGCTGGAAGTAGAGGTCATCGCCATTGCGGCGGTCGGCCCGGTGATCGCCACGTTCACTGTGGCGATGTTCGCGCAACCATTATTGTCCGTTACGGTAGCGATGTAGCTGCCCGTGGACAGCCCGGTGGCCAACAGACCGGTCTGCACCGGCACGGTGTTCCAGGAGATGCTGTACGATCCACTTCCGCCGGTCACCGAGAGCGTGGCGCTACCCGTCAGAGACCCGAAGCAGGTCTCGTTGATCGTGCTGAGCAAATTCGCTTGCAACGCGGCCGCAGGTTGGCTGATGATGACGTTGCGCGTCAAGCCGCATCCGTTGGCGTCCGTTACCGTCACGGTGTAGTTGCCAGCGGGCAGGTTGTTGGCGGTCGCTGTGGTTTGTACCGGGCTCGTGTTCCAGCTGTAGCTCAAGGGAGCTGTTCCGCCGGAAGCGGTCACTGTTGCGCTGCCCGTGTTGGCACCGTAGCAGAGCACGTTGGTGCTCGCACTGATGTTCGCGCTCAGGGCGCTCGCTGGCTCTGTGATGACCACGTTCACTGTTGTGCTGCACAGGTTAACATCGCGCACGGTGCAGGTGTAGTTCCCTGCGGGCAGGTTGCTCGCGGTGGCGGTGTTCTGCACCGGTGTCGTGTTCCATTGATAGGTATAGGGTCCGGTTCCGCCGGTGGCGGTAACGGTCGCGCTGCCGGTGTTCTGCCCGAAGCAGCCTACGTTGGTTTGCGCGAAGAGCGATGCGCTGAGCCCGCTCGCCGGTTCGGTGATGGTCACGTTGCGCGTGGTGCTGCAACCGTTCGCATCGTTCACCGTCGCCGTCCAGGTGCCTGCGGGCAAATTGCTAGCGCTGGTGCCGTTCTGCACGGGCGTAGTGTTCCAAGTGGTGCTGTACGGTGCGGTTCCACCGTTGATCGAGATACCTGCGCTTCCCGTGGTGTTGCCGAAGCAGAGCACGTTGGTGTGCGCGGCGAGCGACGTGCTCAAGGCCGCGGTCGGACCACCGATCGTCACGTTGGCCGTAGCCGGGCAGTTGTAGCCATCGGTCACCGTCACGGTCCAGGTGCCTGGCAGCAGCGCGCTCGCTGTGGCGGCGCTCTGCACCGGACTTGTGTTCCAACTGAAAGCATAGGGAGGCACACCACCGGACGGCGTCACCGTCGCGCCTCCTTGTCCATCACCAAAGCACACGACCGGAGCGCTCGTGTTGATCGTTGCGATCACCTGGGTCGCTTCGATCAGCGTGCTGTTGGCCGAAGCCGCACAGCCGTTCGCATCCGTTACGCTCAATGTGTAGTTGCCCGCGGTCAAACCAAGGATGTCGGGTACCGTATTGCTATAGCCGTTGGGTCCGGTCCAAGTCGTTGCATAAGGACCAGTGCCACCCGACACCGTAGCATCGATGGCGCCGTCACTACCGCCGAAGCAACTCAAGTTCTGGCCGAAGGCGAGGATCGTCGGGGAAAGCGAAACACCGAGGACAGTGGGTGCGGTTAGGGTGAAGCTCTGGCTGCGGGTGCAACCGGCATCGGTCACGGTGACGGTGTATGTGCCAGGAGCAAGACCGGAGATGTCCTGAGAGCTGGCGGTGAAACCGTTCGGGCCCGTCCAGGCATAAGAGTAAGGTGGATAACCGCCAGCATGGCTCAAGTTGATGGCCCCGTTCAGATCGCCGTTGCAAAGCGGATCGGTCAGCGCTGCGCTCAAACTCAACGTGCTCACGCGCACGGTGCGGTTCGCGGTACGAGTGCAGAGACCATCGGTGATCACCACGGTATAGGTGGTGGTGACAGCCGGAGTGGCGATCGGGTTCGGGCAGGTGGTGCAGCTCAACCCGGCGGCCGGGCTCCAAGCATAGCTCGCACCACCGGTCACGGTGAGCGGCCATGATCCACCAACGCAGATCGTGCCACCGGGCGAAATGGTGGCGATCAACGTGTCCAGTATGCTGAACACCAACGAGTCCAGGTTCTGCGCGGGGCAGTTCGGATTCCCTAGGATGAACAAAAGGTCCTCGGTGTTCTCGTTGATCACATCCGATAGCGGATCGACCGGCTGGTCAGCGTAGGTCTGGTTGGCGGGGATGGTGATGGATTTCGCCGAGTTCGGGTCGATCGGTGCGATGGCCGTATAGTCAGTTCCATTGGTCGCCGCTCCCTGGATGAAGTACTGTAGCGTAAGCGGGGTAGGCCGCGGAGCGCCGCGATCGAAACGGACCCAACCGGGGTTGCAACCTTCGATCATGTCCGGGCCACCGTTCGCGGTGTAGCTGATCATGGTGATCGTGGGGCTCTCCACGCGATCGATGAACACACCGGAGTCGAACTTGCGGTCGCTCGCATCGGCCACCACCAGTTTCAGGTGGTAGGTCTGGCATGCGGTCACAAGGCTCTTGGCTTTCAATCCCACGGTGAAGCCGTCGTATTGCAGATCGGCACCTCCCGTGTTGTCGTGATAGTAAGCGCTGTTGCTGCCGTTGTTCACGTTGTTGATCGTGACGGCGGTGGATGTGTTCGGCACCAATGCGATGTTCTTCGCACCACCCGCGCCAGGATCGCCCACGATTCCAGGTCCGCTGATGAAGAAGCCGAACACGTCGTTGTACTGGCTCCCCACCCATTCGTTGTATTCCTCTGAGGCGAACACGAAATCGAAGGAGAGCGAATCGCCTGCGGGAATGATGTCGAACTCGAACTTGCACGCATCCATCGTGGTGCGGCCGGTCACGGTGTTCAGCAGCGGATCACCGGCGGTGTTCTGGGCGAACCAGTTGGAGCCGCCGTTGTTGTTCGGCCCGGGTGCGTCGGTCCGGCGTCCCGTGGTGAGGATCACCCCCTGGTCCACGTCCATGTCATTGCCGCTGTAGGTGAACTCACCGTAGCCGCTCGCGTGGCAGGTGATCACCGGATTGGTGATCTGCACACCCGGACCAGTGATGCTGGCCGCGAGTTGCTGCAGATCCGTTTGCGGCGTGACCACAAGCTGGGCGTGCGCCGAGGTCAGCAGCAGAACGGCCAAAGCGCCCAGGGCGGGGCGCATCCGGAAGGTCGGCATGGTTCGGCTCATTGGTTACGGACGTTTTCGCATTCGCTTTCCCACTCGCTAGCGGTCAGCGTGAGCGGTATCACATCGTTCGTCCCAGAGCGGTTCTGGAGAAGGGGGAGCAATCGATCCGTGTCTTCCTGGCGCATGGATCCTGCGGTGGATTCCACCACGAGTATTCCAGCGGGCACACAGGCGAAGGCGATCCGGAACCCACCGTCCAGGGCGAGATCTTGGGCCAGCGCGTCGCGGGTGGCGGAGGTGAGGCCGTCGATCCGGAAGGCG
>JAGNSU010000103.1 GCA_017987895.1 Flavobacteriales bacterium
GACGCGCACCATGGATGGACGTATACCCTGCACACCCGGGCGCCGGACCGCGAGCTGCTGATCCACTACTACGTGCCGCATGCCGATCTGCTGAAGGCCATCGCGATGTACGCGCGCTTTGAAAAGGGCGCCGAGGTGTACCTGGCGCAGAGCGGGCCGGTCGTGGTGGTACAACGCACGTGGAACTTCCGGCAAGGCACGGTGCTCTATCGGGCCGCACGCTCAAAGCCCGGGACGATAACCGGATGGATCACCCAGGAACGGATGGTGGAACTGGTACACGGGAACGAAGGAACGGATCGGCCGACGTGGGCGATCGGACCGCGGAAATAAGCGGCCCGGCCCTTTCCAGGAGCCGGGCCACCACTACCGAAGAAGGCTCAACGCACTACCACAAGCCGTTCCTGCCAAAGCAGCTCGCCCGCTTGGTCCATGCGCACGGCATACGTTCCAGGGGTCAGCGCGCTCAGGTCCAGATCGATCGATCCATTGGGACCGGAGACCACGTTCTGTTGGTGGACCATACGGCCGTCCGCGGCGATGATGCGCAGATCGGCCTGGATCGCTGTACCGGTCCATTGGAGCCGTACCGTGCCGTAGGTCGCCGGATTTGGGCCCATGGACACCGATGCCGCATCGAACTCGGGCACGGAGAGCGGAGTGACGCTGATGGGTGTGTTGAGGGTGAGTTCCTGTGTATCGGGGTTGTACTCTGCGATGGGGATCATGCAGTTGGTATCGCGGAACCACTTGTAGGTGAAGACGGTGCCGGTACCGCTACCATCGTTGAAGCCGAACTCGATCAATACCACATTGGCGTGATCACCGAAGGGGGTGAGCATGGTCCCTTTGGCGAGCGGATTCACGATCCCCTGGTAGGTGTTCCCGCTCACCGTGTAGTTGTCGTTGTATCCGGTGGCGATCTGGTTCGGGAACACATAGACCTGCCAGGGGTCCAGGTAGTTGAAGAAACCGCCGGTGGAACCGGAGGCCACTTGCTGGATCCCCGAAGCACTGGTCACGAAGTAGTCGTAGATCACCGGGAATTCCAGCTGGTTGTACAGGCAATGGGTGGCTTGAGGCACCTGGGCAGCGTAGGGGGTTCCAGCCGCCGGGCGCCACACCTCGATGTAACTGGCGATGGACCCGAAGGTGAGCCCATTGAAATTCCACGGTGGGGCGGCGGAATAGGTCGGCAACGGAGCGATCCGCTGGGCCAAATTGTGCGTTCCTTCTTCCGGCAAAGCGTCCGGATAGGAGAAGGCGACCTGCCCCTTGGCGGTGATCGCGGCACAAGTGATCAGTAGTGTGAACGGGAGTAAGCGTGTCATCATGCAGGGATCGTTGGTTGGCACGAGGCACGATCGCCCAGTGCAAGAGCCGATGAAGTTCGCAAGAAGTTGACAGGATCCCTAACGCGGTGATCGGCTCACATGAAGAAGAGCACGAGCAGCACCACCCCGATCAGGTCCATCCAAATACCGGCCCGTACCATGCTGCGCACCGGAATACGCCCTGTCCCGAAGACGATCGCCTGCATGGGACTGGCTATGGGCAGCATAAAGCCGCAACTGGCGGCGAGCGTGGCGGGGATCATGATGGACACCGGATCCATGCCCCATGCCGGCGCGGTGCTCGCCAGGATCGGGAGCACTAGGCTGGCCACGGCGGTGTTGCTGCCCAGTTCGCTCAGGAGTATCACCCCGAGCCCCAAAGCGCCCACCTGGGTCCCAGAGGACCCGAAGTGCCAACCCGCCAAGGCATGGCCGAGCACCTGGTCCAGCCCGCTGGCGGTGAAGCCGTTCGCCAGGGCGAAACCGGAACCGATGAGCAGAAGCACCCCCCAGGGCACACGCATCTGTGCGAAGTCCCAGTCCAACAACGGCTTCCTGTCACCCGGCGCGCCAACGGGGATCAGGAACAGGGGGATCGCGCACGCCAGGGCCACACCGGCATCGCTCATCCCCTTCCATCCGGTGAACGAACGCCAACCATGCAAGGTGAACGTATCGCTGATCGGAAGGTCGTCCCCGGTGACCCAGAGCAATGCGGCGAGCGTGAAGACGCACGCGGCGAGATGCTCGGCGGTGCGCATACGGCCCAACGCTTTCAGTTCGGCACGCACATCGGCCGCTCCGTGCGGATCGCGTGGCACATGACGGGTGTGCAGGAGCACCAGCAGGCCCCAGGCAAATAACATATATGCGGCCGCGAACGGTACGCCGAAGGTCATCCACTGTCCGAATCCGATCGCCGCGCGGTCCGGCAACAATTGCTTCGCCAATTCCAGGAAGACCAGGTTCGGCGGTGTGCCCACCGGTGTGGCCATCCCACCGATGGTGGCACCGTAGGCCACGGCCAGCAACATCGCCACGGCGAACCGATCGTGGCGTTCACCGGCACGGAGACCATCCACCAGGCTCAATGCGATGGGCAGCATCACCAGCACGCAGGCTGTACTGTTGATCCACATGCTGAGCAGTCCGCTGGCGATCATGATCCCGATCACGAGCCGGGCGGGCGATGTCCCGACGCGGCCCACAATGATCAGCGCGACACGCCGATGCAGCCCGCTACGCTCGATCCCCAAGGCGAGCAGGAAGCCGCCGAGGAAAAGAAAAATGATGTCACGCCCATAGTTGATCGCTGTTTCCGCCGTACCCAGCACACCGCACAGAGGAAAGAGCACCAGCGGTAACAACGACGTGATCGCCAAAGGGGCCGCTTCGCTGATCCACCACAGGGCCATCCACGCCACGATACCTGCCATGCACGCGGCCGGTGCGCCCAACCGCCAGCTGGCCCAGGCCACCAGCACGGCGAGCAATGGTCCGGCCGATCCGATCAGGAGCGTTCTCATAGGTGGTCATCCTCCGTTCCCCGAACGGGCCTCCAAAGTAGATCCGGCCCCACGGTACTACTTTCCGATCATCTCCTCCACGCCGGTCCATTCCTCCGGCACACCGTGTACCACGAAGCGTGTGCAGTGGCCCGCATAGAGCTGGGCGGCGAGGTCATCCGGATCGATGCTGGTGACCTTTCCGAAGTGCTTGGCCGCTTCCGCGAACCGCCTCTCGTAATATGCCTCGAGGCCGGCAGCGAAATCCTTCGCGGTGCGTTCCCGACGATCGATGGTGGACGACGGATCCCCTCCATAGAACTCATAGATGGCCATGGGCTTCATCTTGCCCTTCATCAACACGCGTCCCAGGAAGCGATGCGCGTATGCGGAAACATCCCCGATGCGTTCCACGGTGGCTTGGCTCAACAGGATGGAAGCACCGTAATACTTGGTGAGACCTTCGACGCGCGCGGCGGTGTTCACCGTATCGCTCACCACGCCGGCGTCCATGCGTTTCTCATCGCCGATGATGCCCATCATCAGCGACCCATAGTGCATGCCGATGCCGATGCGTACCGGCTGTCTTCCTTTCGCAGCGCGACGCGTGTTGTAGTCCGAAACCGTGGCGTGCATTTCCAAGGAAGCGCGCAGACAATCCTCCGGGTGGCGCTGGAAAAGTGTCATCAGACCATCGCCCAGGAATTGGTTCACGAATCCATGGTGCTTCTGGATCACCGGTCCCACATGCCCCATGAAGGCGTTCAGGAAGCGGAAGTTCTCATCGACCGTCATCGATTCGCTCAGGGTGGTGTATCCACGGATATCGCTGAACATAACCGTGATGTCGTCCTTGATCTGATCACCCAATTGCACATCGATGATGTTCTCCTTTCCCAAGGAGCGCAGAAAATCGCGCGGCACGAACCGGCTGTACGAATTATTGATCTTGAGCAGGTTCAGGTGTGTCTTGAGCCGGGCCATCAGCTCATTGCGGTTCACGGGTTTGATCAGGTAGTCGTTCGCACCGGTGTTGAAACCTTGCACCAGATCGTTCACCTGGTCCTTCGCTGTGAGCATGATCACGGGCAGTTCGCTGCTCAGGTACTTCTCCCGGATATGCTGGCAGGTCTCATAGCCGCTCATGCCGGGCATCATCACATCCAGAAGTACGACGTCCGGCATGTGGGCGTTAAGTAGTTCCAGCGCATCCGGACCGCTCGCGGCTTGTTCTACGTCGAAGGGGCCATCTGCCAGATAGTTCACGAGCACCTTCCGGTTCACCGGTTCATCATCCACCACGAGGACCCTGAACGCACCGTCCTTCTTTGTGTGTACCACCTGCACCACGGTAGCGCTATCGTCCAATGTACGTGCGCGGGAGAGCGCGGCGCTAACCTTCATGGGGGTGGCCTTCTCACGGGTGGCGGGTAGTGTGAAGGTGAAAATGGAGCCTTTGCCCACCGTGCTTCGGGCGGTGAGCGTACCGCCGTGCAGCTCGACCAATTGCTTGGTGATGGTGAGGCCAAGACCGGTGCCACCGTACTGGCGTTGCGCGCTCCCATCGACCTGATCGAACGGTTTGAAGATCGCCTCAAGCCTATCCGCTGGTATGCCGATGCCGGAGTCCGCAACGGATATCGCGACCATGCCATCGCGCGCTTCGGCGGACACCACGATCTCGCCCTTCTCGGTGAATTTGATGGCATTGCCGAGCAGATTGAGCAGGATCTGTTGCAACCGGTCCTCATCGGCCAACACATGCACCAGGTCCTTCGCTACGGTGTTCAACAGCTTAAGGTCCTTGCCTTCCAGCACCGGGGTCATGATGCGCAGGTCCACTTCCACCACCGAGCACAGGTCGATCGCTTTCGTGGCCAATTGGATATCCTTCTCGCGCAGCTTGGAGAAATCGAGGATGTCGTTGATCAGGCCCGAAAGCCGCTTTCCAGAGGAGATGATCATCGCGAGGTCCTGCCGCATGGCCTCGGTGGGCTCGCCGTCGACACCATCGTACATGGACTCGCTGAGGCCGATGATGCCGTTGAGCGGAGTGCGCAGCTCATGGCTCGTATTGGCCAGGAACTGGTCCTTGAGTTTGTCGATGTGCTGAAGACGTTCGTTGATCTCCTGTTGTCGCAGCAATTCCTTCTTGCGCTGGCGGCCACGCATCACGAGGAGCAGCACCGCGCCTCCCAGCAGCAGCAGCAACGTGGCCCCACCGAACAAAAGAGCGCGGTTGCGATTGGTGCGGGCCTCCGTTCGGGCCATGGCGGCATCGCGCTGGCCTTCGGCCACCTGCAATGACATGCGCAGGCTGTCATCACGCGCCTCATAGGTGACCTGGTTCTTGAGCAGGCCCATGCGGAAGGATTCATTGTTGAGGGAATCGGCGTAGCTGCCGGCCAGCTCGAACATCCGCAGCGCTGTTGCCGCATCCCCTTGTGCCTTGTACCCCCGATAGAGGAGTTCGGCAGCGCGCTTGGCCCGGGCGGCGTCGTGGTCCCTTCGGGCGACATCCAGCGCTTGCTCGCCGAGGCGCACCGCCTCCGGCACTTTCCCCTTCCGGAATTGGATCTCGCCCAGCTCGGCGAACGGGGGTACAAGCTCTGCGATGTGTGCTGTGGCATCGATCTCCAACGCAGCAGCATAGGAGGCTGCGGCGCTGTCCACCGCGTGGGCCCCGGCATGGGCATCGCCCAGCAGTTTCAACGCGCGGTGACGCATGGCCAGGTACTGCCGTTCGGTGAGCAACTCGGTAAGCGTATCGGTGATAAGGGTGCGGCCGCTGGCCCCTTGCCGTTGGCGCTGTTGCACGCGTCGCACCAAGGTGTCACGCACCGCGCCATTGCGGAAGAAACGCGCCAACTCGGCGAGCGAGCGCTGGTGCAGGACCACCCCTGCCGCACCATCCCCTTGTCTCACGGCCAATACGCCCAACCGGTCCAGCAGGTCGCAGGTCCACCGGATGTCCTGCTCGTGTTCGGCCTTCTTCAATGCGCCCGTGAGCAACGTGCGGCACTCCTCCAATTCACCGGTCAGTTCGTAGGTGCGCACGAGTAGATCGGTCGCTTCCAGCATGCGATCGCTGCGCACGTTCATCTCCTCCAGGTAGAGGAACACATCCTTGGCCAGATCGAACGAACGGGGCAGGCCAGCCTGGAAATACGCCTGCGCGAGCTTCATCTTCAAGCGGGCCGTCTGCTGGGCATCCAACCCCATGGACGGACGGATCGCCGCTTCGCACACGCTGATCAGGCGCTCCGTGCGGCCCGTGCCGGCATGCAACTCGGCCAGTTCCACCAACAGTTCGCGTTCGCAATGGGCGCCACCTTCACGCGGCATCGCCGCGAGGCCTTCTTCCAGCACCGCGATCCGCGCCACGGTGTCCACGGTCGCGTCCGCCCGTTCGAACAACCGACGTACCTCCTCGGCGCACGCGGGGTTGCTCGTGCGCGGAGTGGCCTGCTCTTCGGCCACTTGATCGGCAGTACCGCACGAGGCGAAGAACCAAGCGTACAGGATCACTGCGCATACCAGAGCGGGTGAACGGATGGACATGGGCACTGTGAAATGGAACAGAGGGATCGGATCAGTGTTGCAAATGCATGGGCATATCGACTTCCACGCGCGTGCCCACAGGTCGGTCCACATAGCGGAAGCCCGCTTTGCCCCCGTATTGTTTCTGCACCAGGTCCAAGCGGGACCGGGTGATGGCGGTTCCCAAACTGGTCTTCTTGGTCGCACCTTCAACGGGTTGAGGCAGCGGTTCCTTTTTCGCCTGCCGCCCCACCCCATCGTCCTCGATGATCCAAAGCAGTTGCTTGCCCTGTTGCTCGACCCGCAAGCTGATGTGGCCTTTGCCCTCCTTGCCGGCCATGCCGTGCCAGATGGCGTTCTCCACAAAGGGCTGCACTACCAAAGGTGGCACCATTACCTCTTCAGGGTCCAGCGCATCGTCCACTTCAATGGTGAAGTCGAACTTCTCCTGCATGCGTTTCCGCTCCAGGTCCATGTACCCACGCAAGGTTTCCAGATCGTTCTGCAGGGGCACTTCGGCGTGGCGGCTGTTCTCCAGCACGCTGCGCATCACCCGCGCGAACTTGGTGAGGTAGCTGCTGGCGCTGTCCTGGTCGTTCTTCTGCACATAAGCGTTGATCGAGTTCAGCGCGTTGAAGATGAAGTGCGGGTTCATCTGGCTACGCAGGGCTTGTGTCTCCAACCGGGCGGCATCCTTCTCGAAGCGCTCCTTGCGGCGTTTGCGATCGGTGCGCCACCAAAGCCCACCGCCGATGAGGAGCAACACGGCCACACCACCCACCATAAGCGCACGGTTGCGATTGGTGCGGGCTTCGGCCCGCGCGAAGGCGGTGTCGCGTTGCCCTTCGACAATGGCGAGCGACATACGCAAACTGTCATCGCGCACCTCGTAGGTCACCTGGTTCTTTAGGAGGCCCATGCGGAAACTCTCGTTGTCCAGCGAATCGGAATAGTGGCCCTCGAGTTCGAACATGTGCAGCGCCTCTACCGCATCACCTTGTGCTTTATACGCCTGATAGAGCAGCTTCGCGGCGCGTTGCGCGCGCACCAGGTCGCGGCGTTGCAACGCGTCCGCATGACCCAGTTCGCCTAGTCGCGCCGCTTCCCCGGCATCACCCTGCGCGGCGCGTATCTCCCCCAATTCGGTGAAGGGCGGCACCAATTCCGGTATGTGCGCGGTGGCCGCCATGGCCGAGGCTTCGAGGTAGGCCTGCGCAGCTCGCTCGTCGGCATGGCTGGCCCGTCGCGCATCGCCCAAAAGCTTCAGCGCGCGGTGCCGCATGGTCAAGTACTGTCGTTCGGTGAGCAGCTCGGTGAGCGTGTCGGTGCTCGTGGTGAGGCCATTGCTCCCCTGGCGGTGCCGCTGTTGCACATGGCGCACCAGTGTGTCGCGTACCGCACCGTTCCGGAAGAACCGTGCGAGTTCCGCCAACGAGCGTTCGTGAAAAGCCACCGCTGTTCCACCATCACCTTGCTTGGCCGCCAACACGCCCAAGCGGTCGAGCAGGTCGGTGGTCCACCGAATGTCCCTTTCAGCTTCGGCCTTCTTCAGCGCCTCGCTCAACAATTTGCGGCACTCGGTGAGCTCCCCGGTCAGGTCGTAAGTGTTCACTAGCAGGTCCGTGGCCTCCAGCATCCGGTCGCTTCGGACGTTCATCTCCTCCAGGTAGAGGAACACATCCTTGGCCAGATCGAACGAACGGGGCAGGCCAGCCTGGAAATACGCCCGGGCCAGTTTCATCTTCAACCGGGCGGTCTGTTCGGCATCCAGCCCCATGCCCGGCCGGATCGCGGCTTCGCATACACTGATCAGCCGTTCAGTGCGGCCTGTGCCCGCATGCAGCTCGGCCAGTTCCACCAGCAGTTCGCGTTCACAGTGCGCGGCACCTTCGCGGGGCATCGCGGCCAGCCCTTCTTCCAGCACGGTGATCCGCGCCGCGGTATCGACCGTAGCATCGGCCCGCTCGATGGTCTCCCGCACCAAGGTGGCACATGCGGCAGGCAGCACGGCGGAGGACGCACCATCATCATTAGCCGCATCCTTGGTGCCGCAACCGAACAGGATCGGCACCAAGGTGACGAGATACGCAAGCCATGCGCATGGGCGAAGGGGAGCTAGGGCGGGCATCGTCCGGAGGCTGGAAATATAGACCGGCCACCGGATGCGTGGGCGAAGCACGAAGGATCGTAGCTTGGCCACGATGAGCCCGGTCGCATGGTAATGGAAGATGGGGTCAAGCGGGACCCGCGTCCATGGGGGCGGCTCGCGCTCACCACACTGCCTTGGTTGCTGGCGGCGGGCTTGGGCACGATGGGGTTCTGGGCGCTGCGCGGCAAAGCGAACGCGGAGAGGAAGGCCCAGGCTTCGCATGCCGAAGGCGACAGTTTGCGCGCGGAACTAGAGCGCTCCTCGCTGGCACGTTTCCAAGCAGAACGGCAAAAGGAGTTCGCCGAGACCTACCTGGACAATCTTATGAAGGGGAACGAGGAGCTGAAGCGCGTGTACGACGCGGAGAAAGCCGCCTCGAACGAAGCGATCGCCCAGGCGGTGGAAGCGAAGAAGCAAACGCGAGCGAAGGAGGCCGCGCTCAAGAACGAACAACAAGCGCGCACCGAGGAGAAGGCACAGCGTGACCTGGCCGATGCCCGTGCAGATTCCATCACGGTGGAACAGCAGCGCACCAATGAGGCCAACCGCCGGTTGCAGGCGAGCAAATTGGCGCAGAACAGCTTGTCCGTGAAAGGCGCACCGCAGCCTCGTGCGCTCATGGCCTTGCACGCGCTCCGCACCATGGAACGTGCCGGGGGCGATGTGCACAAGGATGAACTGGTGCGCGCGTTGCAAGGTTCGCTGGACGAGTTGGAACGGGCCGCCCCTCCTGGCGTGGACCGTCTGGGCGCGGGTCCGCGGGCACTGCGCATGCAAGGATCGGAGCTCTGGGCGCTGGGCAACGATGGCAAGCTGCTCGGCATTGACCCCGGCGCTTGGAGCAAACGTGTGGTGTCCGATGCGTCCCAGCATGCGGGCACTTCCGGCGGGCGGGCCTTCCTCGGCTCCGGTGCGTTGCTCCTTGCCGACCTGGAGCAGGCCATCACGGTCTGTTCCACGAAAGACGGTGCGGTGATCGCATCGGTACAGAAGACACCACACACGGAGGACATCACGGCCATGGCCACTTTCTCAGGAGGCTCCGCACTGGTGAGCGGCGATCGCGACGGCAACCTGGTGGTGTGGGCCGTGGATGGCACGACACTGCGCATGGTACAACAGCACAAGGCCAGCGGCACCGTGCGCACCCTGGTGCATGAGCCACGCACCGATCGCATCGTGGCCGTACATGGCACGGAGAAACTCTCCATCCTCTCCAAAGACGGTTCTCTTTCCACCATCGCGCTCAGCGATGCCATGCGCGCACATTGCATCGCACCGGGAACTCCTGGCGAGGTATACATCGGCACGCACAGTGGTACGGTGGTGGCGTTGGATGTGGCCGACCGGTCCACACGCACGCTTTATGCCGGCAACGGGCAACGGGTGGAAGTGCTGACGGCCGCGACCGATGGCCGGGTAGCGTTGGTGGATGCGGTGCGCGCTCTGAGCGTGGTGTTCCCGGGAGGTGGTCCCTCCCCATTGCATCTGCCTCTTACAGGCATCCCGAACGTCCTGCTGTTCGGCCCTGGGGATGTTCTCTACCTTGGCTCGGAGGATCGCACCGTGCGGCGTGTCCTGACCACCACGAAAGGCATGGCGCAACGGATCTGTACGCTGGTGGGCCGCGAACTCACGGCGACCGAATGGGATCAGTACATCGGCGAAGGAACCCCGGAACCCGCATGCGACAAGTGATATCCCGCACACTTCCGCTCCTCCTCGCAGCGATCTTGACCGTAATCGCACGTGCGCAGGACGCCACCAGTTGCGAGCAGGCCTATGGCCGCGCTTATACGCTTTATGATCAGGACGGGCGGCTGAACGAAGCGTGGACCCTCCTGGACGGTCTATGTTCCGAGTGCCGCAAAGACAAGGACCAGCTGCAACGTATCGTGTTCCTCAAAGCTGTGATCGAGGCGCGCAACGATTCCATCAAAGCCATGCGCCGCAGCGTGGAACAGTTGTTCCGGAACGACCGGGGTTATGTGCTCAAGCCGTACGATCCCATCATCGTGGGCCTGCCGGTCAAAGAAGAGATCTTCACCACCTACGAGCAGTTGTCCGGCAGCCGGGGCGCCGGGCCCGGGCAATTGCGCAAAGACCATGGCCAATGGCGAGCTGGCCTCCACTTCGAAGGTCACCGGAGCGATCTGGACCTGGAGGATCCGCCGAGGGTGTTCGAAGCCGATGCACCACCGAAGTACAAGGGCACACTAGGTTGGGAGGCGGGCGCTCACGCCGAATGGGACATGGTGCCCAACCTCGCGTTGCGCATAGGCGCGGGCTGGAGCGAATGGAACCTGGAGGCCAGCAGCAACGGAGTGCGTTACGGCGAAAAACTGACCTTCATTCCCTTGGGCC